>NZ_JBGUAW010000003.1:0-300000 GCF_041821045.1 Thiohalorhabdus sp. Cl-TMA
AAGCTGGATGTGGTGTTCACCTTCTTCATCCACTTCGCCCTGATTATCGAGGCCTTATTAAGCGTTAACAGGCCCTAGAAAGCGGAGCCGGGCTGCCGGAGAAATTCCTCCTCCGCCGGTGTGGAGGCGCGCCCCAGCACGGCGTTGCGGTGGGGAAAGCGGCCGAAGCGGTCGATGACGGCCTTGTGGCGCCGCGCGAAGTCGAGGAATTCGCCGTCCCCCAGAGTGGCGAATAGGTCTACCGAGCGGGCCTGCTTGCCGGGATCCTCGCTGTGCTGGAGGGGCATATAGAGGAAAGCGCGCTGCTCGGGCGGGTCCAGCTCCCGATCGAAGCCTTGCGCCACTGCCCGCTCGGCGAGGTCGAGGGCCAGCGGGTCGGTGGTATAGGCGCGCGGATCGTCACGGAAGAGGTTGCGGGGGAATTGGTCGAGCACCAGGACGGCGGCCAGAGCGCTCCGGGGCGCCTCCATCCAGCGCCCGCCGCCCTGCTCCGCGGTCCGGGCATACAGATCGGCGAACCGTCTCCGGATGGCCGCGTCCACCTCCGGATCGCGGCGGAACCACTGCTCCGGGCGCAGCTCCGCGAACCAGAAGGCCAGCACTTGCTCGGCTTCCATGAGTCCTCCCGGACCTTTCCTCTGGGCCCTCCAGTGTGCACCCTTGGAAGCAGCTCCACACCCCCGCCGGAAGGAACCATGCCCCGCACGCCGGCCGTCGCCCTGTTCTTCCCTTCCGCGGCCCTGCTGGCCGTGACGGTGGTGGTGGCGAAGGCGCTGGAGGCCTCGGGCCTCGGAGTCCCCTGGCACGCGTCCGTTCCCCTCCGCTGGCACGGCCACGAGATGCTCTTCGGCTACGCCTACGCGGTAGTGGGGGGCTTCCTGCTCACCCGGCCGGACCCGGCACGGATTCTGGCCGCCTACCTGGCCTGGCTCGCCGGGCGGGTGGTCTACCTGGGGGCGGCACTGCCGTTCCCCGTGGAGCTGGGGGCAGCCCTGGCCTATCCGCTCCTCCTGTTCGCCTACGCCGGTCTGCCCCTGGCCCGGGCCGCCAAGAAGCCCCGCAACAAGATGTTCGCCCCGCTGATCGCCGCGCTGGCGTTAGCGGAGCTCCTCTACCAGCTGGGCCTCCACGGCGTGCTGCCCGGGGCGGCCCCGCGCGGCCTGCTGCTGGCCGCCGATCTGCTACTGCTTTTGCTGTTCGTCATGGGCGGCCGGATCCTCGCCACCAGCAGCTCGGGCGCCCACCAGGACCGGGGCCGCAGGCCGGCGGGCGTGGCCCAGCCCCGGCTGGAACGGGCCGGGGCAGCCTTGCTGGCCGGGACGGCCCTCGCGGATGCCACGGGCCTGGCGACCCCGCTTCCCGGAGACCTGAGCCTGGGCGCCGCGCTCGTGGTCCTGGTCCGAATCATCCGCTGGCGGGGCTGGCTGCTGCTTGGGGACCGCGCGCTGGCCGCGCTCCAGGCCGGTTATCTGTGGCTCGCCCTGGGCCTGTTCGCCAAGGGCGCGGTCCAGGTCGCCGGCAACGGATTGCCTTTCGAAGCCCTGCACGTGGCCCTGATCGGCGGCCTGGGTACCCTCACGGCCACGGTCATGAGCCGGGTGGCACTCCAGCGCACGCGGCGCGGCAGCGGTTTGCCCGCCTCCGTGGTGGCGGCCGTGCTCCTGCTGGCCCTTGCCGTTCCGGCGCGCCTGGAAGCGGGAGTGCCGGCGGGTCTGTGGCTTGCCGCTGCGGCCTGGGGCACCGCCTTTTCCCTGGTGCTCGCGGCGCTGGCCGGGGCCGCGTTCCGGCCCGCCGGGAGCCGGCCCGAGCCGCCGGGTCGGGGTCAACGGGGGCACCGGTAGGGGCCGGCGGCCTGCGGTCCCTCCAGTGCCCAGTCCGACCAGAGCGGGTCGCCTTCCACCTCTACGTCCAACGCCCGTAGCCACTGGGCCACCTTGCCGTTGGAGGTGATGGGCAGCCGGTAGGGTCCGGGGTAGGGGACGAAGACCAGATCGTAGGCCCGAACATAGAGGCGCCTGTCCGGCTCGGCGTGCATCCCGTCCAGACGGCGGCGCAGGGCGTCCACCTCGTCGCCGGCCACCCGGATGGGATAGAGGGCCTCCACGGGGACCCGGACGCGCAGGCAGACCACCCCGGGCTCCGGCGGGCCGGGCAGCTTCCGGCGGCCCAGGGCGGCCGGAGTGTTGCTGAACAGCGCGGCCAGACCGCTGCCGATGCCGGTATCCCGCTCGGCGTAGTAGCGCCAGTCGCCGTAGGCGTAGCGGATCAGGTCGCCGGTGGGCGTGCTCAGGACGAGGCTGGCGTGGCGCCCGTGGTCCAGCAGGAAAACGGCGCGGGAGGCGTTTCCCGGCTCCGGGGGCGGCCGCACGCCGGTGGCGGCGCAGCCGACGAGCAGGAGGCACAGGCCCGGCAGTAGTGCTCGGATGACGCCCTCGAACATGCCGTGCGGGCCCTCTCACCGTCGGGGGACCCGCCATTTTCCGTCCCACGACGGCCGCGCCGCAATCCGGCGGACCTAAGGCCGGCCCCGGTGCTTCCCGGGAATTTTTATTTCTCCATTCCATACCGCCGCCGGAGGCATATATTGGGGAGATGGGTAGCCGCCCGGTTATCCGCCACGGGCCGTTTCCGCGGCCCACCGCCTACCGAGGAAGTGAAGGGCCGGGGCTGGGTCCTTCCCACGCCTGACCCGCTCCCCTCCTGCCGCATTGAGGTATCTAGCCATGACCGAGCTACGCATCCGGTCGTTGAACGGGGGAGAGACGACCCTGAGCCGGGACGCGCTGGACGCGTTCGCCGGTGGGGTCCGGGGTATGGTGATCACGGACGGCTCGCCGGAATACGAGTCGAGCCGGTCCATCTGGAACGCCATGATCGACAAGCGCCCGGCCCTCATCGTCCGGGCCACGGGCCCGGCGGACGTCCTCCGGACCGTCAACTTCGTCCGCGAGCAGCAGCTCCTGCTGGCGGTACGCGGCGGCGGCCACAATATCGCCGGCAAGGCCCTGTGCGACGGCGGGGTGGTCCTCGACCTCTCCGCCCTCCGCGACGTCCGGGTGGATCCCCGGGCGCGGACGGCGCGGGTGGGGCCGGGCGCCCTGCTGGGGGACGTGGACCACGAGACCCAGGCCTTTGGCCTGGCCACGCCGCTGGGCATCAACTCCACCACCGGGGTCTCCGGCCTCACCCTGGGCGGCGGCTTCGGCTGGCTGACCCGCAAATACGGCATGACCATCGACAACCTGCTGTCCGCGGACCTGGTCACCTCCGACGGCAGCCTGCACACGGTCTCGGATTCCAGCGAGCCGGATCTGTTCTGGGCCATCCGGGGCGGCGGCGGCAACTTCGGGGTGGTCACCTCCTTTGAATACCGTCTCCATCCCGTGGGGCCGCACGTGCTGGCCGGACTGATCTTCTACCCACTCGCCCAGGCGCCGCAGATCCTGCGTCGGTACCGGGATTTCGTGGCGGAGATGCCCGAGGAGCTGACGGTCTGGGCGGTCCTGCGCAAGGCGCCGCCCCTGCCGTTTCTTCCGGAGTCCGCGCACGGCACGGACGTTCTGATCCTGGCCCTGCTCTACGCCGGGGACCCGGCATCGGGGCGGCGCGCCGTGGAGCCGCTCCAGGCCTTCGGCACCTCCATCGCCGAGCACGTGGACGTCATGCCCTACACCGCCTTCCAGGCCGGCTTCGACCCCCTGCTGACCCCGGGCGCCCGGAACTACTGGAAATCCCAGGACTTCACCGCCCTGAGCGATGCGGTCATCGACACGGTGATCGAACAGGCCGGCCGGCTGCCCTCGGAGGAGTGCGAGCTTTTCATCGCCTCCCTGGGCGGCGCCATGGGCCGGGTCCCGGAGACCGCCACGGCCTATGCGGGCCGGGACGCCAACTTCGTCATGAACGTGCATACCCGCTGGCGGGAAACGGCCCAGGACAGCAAGTGCCGCGCCTGGGCGCGGGAATGCTCGGAGGCGGTATCCCCGTATGCCACCGGCGGGGTGTACGTCAATTTCCTGAGCCAGGACGAGACGGGGCGCGTCCATTCGGCCTACGGGGCCAATTACGAGCGCCTGGCCGCCATCAAGGCCCGCTACGACCCGGCCAACCTGTTCCGCAACAACCAGAACATCGCCCCGGCCGTGAGCGGGCAGGGCCGCGAGCCGGAGAAGACGGAGGGGTAGACGGCCGGACCGGCCCCGGGGGCCGGTCAGATCCAGCGGCGGACCCGGCCCCGGTAAGTCCGGTAGGAGGCGCCGAAGGCCGCCTCCAGCAGGGCCTCCTCCCGGAGCACGAAGCGCCGCTCCAGAAGCAGGAAGAAAGGCGGGACCACCGCGAGTGGCGCCAGCGTGCCCAGGAGAAGGCCCGCGCCCAGCAGCATGAGTACCATGCCGCCGTACATGGGGCTGCGGCTGTACCGGAAGATGCCGTCGGTGACCAGGACGCTGGCCGGCTCGAAGGGCCGTACGGCGGTGGCATGGCGCCGGAAGCGCCGGGCCCCGGCCAGGCCAACGCCGAGCCCGCAGGCGATCACCGCGGGGCCCGAGAGGGTCCAGGGCCAGTCCAGCCAGCGGCCCAGGGGCAGGACGGCGTGAAGTCCGGCCATCACCGCCAGGGCGCCCACGAAGAAGACCGGCGGCGGGAGGTGGGGCTTATCGGAGGGGAGGGATCGGGGGCTCATGCACACCTCCTGGAGATGGTGCTCGCCGGGATACGGGGGAGGCGTCGGCGCATGCCCATCCCCTTACGTGGCTTATCGGGGGTATACTGACCCCACGTAGCCCGGGAGGTCCGTTATGCGCTGGCTCTGGCAGCTATTCGGCTGGTGCAACGTTGGCATGGGGGTAACCGGCGTCTTCCTGCCGGTTCTGCCCACCACGCCCTTTCTGCTCGTGGCTGCCTGGGCCTTTACCCGGAGCTCCGAGCGCGCCCACCGCTGGCTCGTGACCCATCCCCGCTTCGGTCCCTACCTGGAAGCCTGGTGGCAGTACCGCGCCATTCCGCGCCGCGGCAAGTGGATCGCCGTGCTCTCCCTGTTCGCGAGCATGGCCATCGCGGTCGGTGCCGGACTGCCCGTTTGGGCCCTGGTCCTGCAGGGGCTCCTGCTCACCTGCGTTGGCACCTTCCTCGTCACCCGCCCCACCAGCGAACGGATTGTCGAGGGATCCGCGGACCCCCTGCCGGCCCCGGGTTCCGCTCCGCCCGAACGGCGGGAAACGCCTTCCGCAGAACGGTCCCCACCCGAATACTGAGCCCGCGACGCCCGGAATCCAGACGCCGCAGCTGGAGCACGCCCGCACCGGCCCGCGGGCGCTGATCCGCCGAGCAGCCCCGCCGCGCCGAATTCCAGGCCCCGCCCTTGCACGAGAGGTTTTGTACCGGTATCAAGGGGTTACATTGGTGCTTGCAGGCACTTGAATCACTACAGGGGGCCGAATCATGATGAATTCCACGACGGCGAACAGCGCCGGCCTACTGGTCATGCGGGTGGTCCTGGGGGCGCTGATCCTGCTCCACGGCATCGCCAAGCTGATGTACGGGGTGGGCAGCATCCAGGGCATGGTAGCCGGGGCCGGGCTTCCCACCGTGCTGGCCTATGGCGTTTTCCTCGGGGAGGTGGTGGGCCCTGTTCTGCTCCTGGCGGGCTGGTACGCGCGGGTTGGCGCGGGCCTGATCGCCCTGAACATGCTCTTCGCCATCGGCCTCGCCCACACCGGCGAGATCTTCGCCCTGGGCCAGCATGGCGGCTGGGCCATCGAGCTCCAGGGCATGTTCCTGTTCACCGCCATCGCGCTGGCGCTCACGGGCCCCGGCCGGTTCAGCGTCAACGGCCGCTAGGTCCGCCCGCGCCCGGGGCCCTCCGGCCCCGGGCCGTGCTTTACAACCATTTCTGCAAGGGCGTACCCCTGGGTTGAGGGGCCGTCCCGAGCGGTCCCGTGCCGTCCGCGAAATCCGTCACCGGGAGCGCCCCCTTGCAGTTCCTCCCCAGGCCCGGAACTCCGGCCTTCGGGCTCCTCCGCCCGTCCGGCAGCTCGGCAGCCTTCGCGATTCTGCTGCTCACGGCGACCGCCGTCGGTGCCACCTCCCACTACGACCGGATTCAGTGCCTGGGATGCCATGGCGGCGATTCCCGGGAGGTAGTGGATCCGGAGACCGGGGAGCGCAGGGATGTGGCCCTGGATATGGCGCGCTACCGCCACGGTGCCCACCGGGCGCTTGATTGCCTGGCCTGCCACGAGCGGGGCTTCCGGAGCTTCCCCCACAATGCCAAGAAGCCCCTGACTTGCATGGAGTGCCATCCGCGCGAGGAGGCCGAGGGGCGGGAAGCCACCTTCGACTTCCGGCGGTGGGAGCGGCAGTTCAAGGATTCCATCCACTTCACCAGGCACAAGAAGCGATTCAACTGCGGGGAGTGCCACAACCCCCATTACTTCCGGGTCGCCGAAGAGCTCGGGGCTCCGCCGGAGATCATCGACACCCACAACCGGTGGTGTCTGCGCTGCCACAAGGAGAGGGCGGGGCGGTTCCCGCTTTCCAATCCCGCCGATCCCGATATGGTGGGCGCCCATGCCTGGCTGCCCCATACCGCCCTGCATCTGCGCGAGACTCGCTGCGTGGAATGCCATACCTCCAACGCGGCTCCCGTTTCCCATGATCTCCTGATCTGGGACGAGGCGAAACGGGACTGCGTGATCTGCCATTCCCGGGATACGGTTCTCCAGAGGACCCTGTATCGCCACCACCCGGAGGTGCCCGCCAGGCTCGGCTTCACCAATACCGCCGTGCTGCAGGACGGCTATGTCATGGCGGCCAATCGCAACCGGTATCTGGACCTGCTGTTCTATCTGGTGGTGGGACTGGCCTTCCTGTACGTCTTCGGCCATGCGGGGATCCGGTGGCGCCGCCGACGTCGGGGGTTATCCGGGGGAGGAGGCCGGCAATGACCGATGGCGATTCCTGGGCCGTGGTGCTGTGGGTCCGCCTCTGGCACTGGCTCACCGCCCTGCTGTTCCTGATCCTGTCCCTGACCGGGGTATATCTGCATTTCGCCCCCCGGGGGAGCGCCTCGGGCTACGCGCTGGCCAACAGCCTGCATGACCTTGCGGGGATCGCCCTGGCGGCCACCTACTTGGCCTACGTGGCCGGTGCCCTGACCACGGGCCACTGGCGCCATTTCGTGCCCGACCGGCGAGGTCTGGGTCAGCGGCTCCGGCGGGAGGTGGCCATCTACCTGCGGGCCGGGGACCCGGCGGAAGTCGCCGACCGCTTCAAGCCCCTGCAGCAGCTCACCTACCTGTTGGTGGTGTATGCGCTGCTGCCGCTGCTCATCCTCAGCGGCCTGCTATACCGCTACTATCCGGCGGTCCCGGTGGTAGCCCCGGAGGAGGTGCTCGGCCTCGGCGGACTCTGGCCCCTGGCCTCGGTCCACTACCTTCTGGCCATCCCCGGGATCGCCTTCCTGATCGTACATATCTACATGGGGGCCTTCGCACCCGGGTCCCGGGCCATGCTGAAGCGGATGATCATCGGGCGGTAGGGCGGGGGTATGGGAGCTGTCGTTCTCCCGCGGCCGTGGGTCAATCCGCCCGGATCGCGCCCAGGGCCCACTCCGTCAGAAGCCCGCCCGAGAGGGCGAGGGCGAAGCTCAGGAAGGTGCCGATGAGGATGAACTCGGCGAGCTTGCGGTGCTCGGAGTCCTTGATCTCGCCGAAGCGCAGAATGGATTTGGTGGCCAGCACGAAGCCGATCCCGGATGCCTGGCCGCTGAGGTAGAGGATCAGCACCAGCCCCCGCTCCAGCCAGCCGATGTAACGGCCGCCGTTCCGCAGGCCGCCGGCGGGGCTCTGCTCCTCCTCGAGCTCCCGGGTCAGCGGCTCCAGGAGCAATCCGATGACTACTCCCGCGGCCGGCACGGTGGCGAGGATGCCGGCGGTCACCACCAGGACCTGCGCATAGGTCCGCAGCGCGTCCCCGGTAAGCTGGCTTCCCCACAGGCCCGTTTCCCACGCGCCGGGGAAGGACCAGGCCAGGCCCGCCAGGAGGGCCAGACGGACGCCCTGCTCCCCCAGAAAGCTCCGGGGTCCGCGCGGCAGCAGATGGCTGCGGGACGCGTCCGAAAGCGAATGGACAAGCAGCAGGCTTCCCAGGAGCCAGGCGTTCAGGGTGCCCAGCAGCAGGGCACTCAATGCCGTCACCAGGGCCGCGTGCAGGAGCAGAGGGATCGGAGCGCCTTCCGGACGCGAAGGGGGATCCCGCCGCAGGACGAATTCCCCCAGCAGATGGGCTACGAGCAGGGCGAGGAAGGTGGGGCTCATGGGCGGGTCCTACCCGGTCTTTGCGGGGTTGTCTCTCTTTTAACAACCTTTAAATGTTGTTTTTGTTTTTACATTATTCAGGGGTTGTTACTTGCCCAGCTCCGTCTCGAAAGCGTCCAGGGCTTCCGCCAGTCCGTACCAGCCCGCGCTCTGCAGGGATTTGCTTACCGCCTGCTGGGTGACCGGCGGGGTCAGCAGGCTGCCGAGGTGCTTGTGGGAGGCGTCGGGGTAGTAGCAGGCAAGGCGGCCGGTCTCGATCTGGCGGCCTTCCCATTGGGCCATGACGCTGTCGCACAGGTGGACGGCCACTTCCGCCCAGGGTGCGGGCAGCCCGGGGTCGGGAGCGGCGGCCAGCCCCAGCCGGAAGCGCGGTCCCAGGCCGTCCAGAGCAGCCCCGGACAGTTCGAAGGCCTCGCCGGTGGACAGGGAGGTCCGTTCCCGGGACAGGGAGGCCACGCCGCCTATGCCGAGACCGATACGCGTGTCGGCAAACCCCTGGGCCAGCAGCGAGGCCCGCAGATAGACCGCCGTGCGCAGGGCGTTTCCCGGCGTCCGTAGCAGGAGCTGCCAGGAATCCCCCCGGAAGATGTCCACTTCGCCCGCCGGCCGGGGCTCCCAGGCGGCATCCTTCAGGTCGGCCACCGCCTCCCGGAGCCCGGCATGGGCCCGGTGCAGCTCTGTCGCCGACAGGGAGCGAGACCGCACGAGGTCGCCCGTGAGCACGGCGTAGCAGTCGTTCATGGCCTCCGCCGAGGAGATGGTGGATGCGCGCCCGGCCGATCCCGGGACTTACCGGACAAAGGTACCTGCTTTCGCCGACAATCTCACGGGTCGTCCGCGGAAAGCGCCGGGAGCGGCTGCCGCGGTGTCCGCCATGGCGGCGTCAATGGTGAATGACGATGCGGCGTCCGCCGGGATCCACGTCCACGGTGGCGTCAGCCTGCTCGGCGGCGGGCGCAAGCTCCTCCAGCCCATCGAGGCCCTGGAGGCGGGAGAGCGCCCGCAGGCAGTCCGGTCCCCGGCAGGATACCAGCACGCCATTGTCCGGGTCGTGCCGGCAGCCGAGGGACGCGGCGTCCACCGCCAGGTCCACGCCCTTGGGCATGTTCAGGATCACGGGCTCCGCTCGGAGGATCTGGACGCGGGCCTTGTTGACGCTCTCCGGGTCGGTCCAGTCGAGGGCGGGGAGGTTGCTGTAGTCGAGCATGGGAGCCTCCTCAGGGGGTACGGCCAGAAAAGTGAGGAGGGGGAAGGGCCTCTGCAGCATTGGAAAGGAAAACCGCCGGGACGTTCCCGGCGGTTCCGGTAGCGCGCGAACCGGCTTGGGCGCCGGTGTCAGGACCGTCCCGTCTGATCCCGTTTGGTCCGCATCACCTTGCGGGCATAACGGTGGAAGTCCCGGTGGCGCTCGCGCTGCTCGGCCTCCGTCTCCGCCAGCCGCTGCTGCTCGCGCAACAGCTTGTGCCAGTTCCGCAGCCGGCGGGGGTCCAGGTCTCCGGCCTCAACGGCGGCGCGCACCGCGCAGCCGGGCTCCTGCTCGTGGGCGCAGTCGCGGAAGCGGCACTGCCTGGCGAGCCGCTCGATGTCCTCGAATACCTCCGCGAGGCCCTCGGTGGCCTCCCCCAGCCGCAGCTCCCGCATGCCCGGGGTATCCAGCAGCCAGGCCCCGCTGGGTAGGGGATAGAGGGCGCGGTGGGTGGTGGTGTGGTGGCCCTTGCCGTCGCCCTTGCGCACCCCGCCGGTGGCCTCCACCTCACCGCCGGCCAGGCGGTTGAGCAGGGTGGACTTGCCTACCCCGCTGGAGCCCATTACCGCGACAGTGGCGCCCGAAGTCAGCCAGGGAGCGAGGGCCGCGGCCGCATCGTCGTGGCGCGGATCCAGCGTCACCACGCCGTCGTGTCCGGGCAGGGCCTCGATGGAGCGGCGGGCATTCTCTGGATCCTTGGCGAGATCGGGCTTGGTGAGGACCGCCACCGCATCCACCTCGCCCTCCCGGGCCATCACCAAGTAGCGTTCCAGGCGCGAGGGGCTGAAATCGCCGTCCAGGCCCATGACCACGAACAGGGTGTCCACGTTGGCGGCCATGGGCTGGGCCCGCTCCGCCGTGCCGGCGGCACGCCGCGCCAGATGGGTGCGCCGCTCCAGGCGGCGGCGCAAACCGCCGTCCGGGTCCAAAAGCAGCCAGTCGCCCACCAGGGGGCGGTCGGCGGGATGGGTGGAAGGTGGCAGCCCGAGGCGCCGCTCATCGCCGGCGGCCTCGAGGATCCGCACACTGCGCCCGTCCGTATCGGCCACGCGCACGGGACGGGCGGTTTCCAGCTCCTCCAGGTCGAGCTGGGTCAAAAAGTCGTTGTGCCAGCCCATGCGGGCCAGCGCATTCTGGTCGTCCATGATCGGAAGCTCCGGATATCCGGTGAGGATACGGGCTTCGCGGGGAAGCCCGGCCACGGGGCCAGGCGAGGCGGGTCAGCGGAGGGAAGGCAACCCGGCGACCGCACACTGCCCGGCGATGGTGACCAGCTCTGGAACAATCATGGAGCGTCTCCGGGCAGTGGCGGAAAAGGGATGGGGAAACTATAAGCCGGTAGGGAAAATGGGGCAATCCCCGGCGATGGAGGATCAGTCAGGCGGAGCCTGGACTCCGGGTGAGAGAAATAAATAGGCCGGGCGTCCGGTGGACACCCCACCGCATCAGATCTCTCGGAAGGCCGCCCGGTCACGCACCAGGTTGCCGTCTCGGTAGTCGCGGAAGGCCTGCTCCAGCTCTTCCCGGTTGGTCATGACGAAGGGTCCGTACTGGGCGATGGGCTCGCCAATGGGCCGCCCCGCCACCAGCAGCAGGCGGGCGCCTTCCGGTCCCGCGTTCACGGTTACCGCGCCCTCCTCCCCGAGCACGATCAGGCTGGTGTCGGGGACGTCCTGGCCGGCCACCCGCGCCGAGCCCTCGAACAGGAAGGCGAAGGCCGCGTGGCCGTCCGGCGGTTGGTGGGTGAAGGTGCTCCCCGGCTCCAGCCGCACGTCCAGGTAGCTGACATCCGTATTGGGGTCCTCCACCGGGCCGGCGGTTTCGCCGTAGCGACCCGCCAGCACCCGAATAACGACCCCTTCCTCGGCCACCTCGGGCACCGCCTCGGGCCGGATCTCCTGGTACTCCGGGGCGGACATCTTCTCCGCCGCCGGCAGGTTGATCCAGAGCTGGAAGCCGCGCATGAGGCCCGCCTCCTGGCGGGGCATCTCCGAATGGATGACCCCGCTTCCGGCCTTCATCCACTGCGCCCCGCCCGGATCGAGCCGCCCCTCATTGCCCATGCTGTCACCGTGGGCCATGTGACCGTCGAGCATGTAGGTGAGGGTGATGAAGCCGCGGTGGGGATGGTCCGGGAACCCGGCGCCGTAATCGTCCGGATTGTCGGTGCCGAAGTGGTCCAGCATGAGGAAGGGATCGAGGTGGCGCCTGGCGGGCGTGCCGATGGTGCGCAGGATCCGGACCCCGGCCCCCTCGGAGACCGCCGTCGCCGGTACCACTTGAGCCACTGCACGTTGTTCCGCCATGACGCCGCTCCTCCTGGTTACTGCCGGACGCCTTCGATGGACAGGGTCAGGGCCACTTCCCGGGCCTTGGGGCCGAGGTCGTAGTCGATGCCGAAGTCCTTGAGGGCGATCTTGGTGGTGCCGCGGAATCCGCGCCGGTAGCCGCCCCAGGGGTCCGGGCCGTGCCCCACGTGCTCCGCATCGATGGTCACCGGCTTGGTGATGCCGTGCAAGGTCAGATCGCCCTTGAGGGTGGCGGTTCCGTCGCCGTGGTCCTCGAAGCTGGTGCTGACGAACTTGGCCTCGGGATGCTCGGCCACGTGCAGGAACTCGTCGCTGCGCAGGTGCTTGTCGCGCTCGGCGTGGTTGGTGTCGATGCTCGCCGGGTCGATGTTCACCACCACCTCGGAGGCGTCCGGGTTGTCCTTGTCATAGGTGAAGTGGCCGGAGAGGTCGTTGAAGCGGCCGTACAGCCAGCTATAGCCCAGGTGCTGGATCTTGAACTGGATGAAGGCGTGCTGGCCCTGGGTATCGATCTTGTATTCCGCGGCCTGGACGCCGGGCACGGCAAATCCGAGGGCCAACAATCCCGCGAGCAGGATCTTCTTCATGGGTGAAGCTCCTTGTTGGAGGATACGTCCGAGGTTCCGGGACGGAGCATGCGCCGCAGGGTCCGGTCCCGGTCGAAAAAGTGGTGCTTGAGGGAGGCCGCGGCATGCAGGGCCACCAGGGCGATCAGGCCGTAGGAGAGCCAGCGGTGGAGCCAGCCGGCCAGGTCCTCCTGGCGCTCGAAGCCGGCAGCCACGGCGGGTACCTCGAACCAGCCGAACACTTCGATGCCCCGTCCCTCGGCGGTGGAGATCAGGTACCCGGCCGCCATCAGCACCAGAAGCAGCCCGAGCATGGCCCGATGCGCCAGCACCGCCGTCCGGCGCTCCAGCGGCGAGCCCTCCGGGGTCGGGGCCGGGTTGAGGCGGCGCCACAGGATGCGGCCCAGGAGCAGCCCGAACAGCAGGATGCCCACGGACTTGTGCAGCGCCGGCCCGCGGTTGTACCACGGGTCGTAGTAGGTGAGCTCCACCATCCAGAGGCCCAGTCCGAATAGGCCGAAAATCGCCAGCGCCGAGATCCAGTGCAGGCCGATGGCCACCCAGCCATAGCTGTCCCGCGTATTCCCCAGCTGCATGCATGTCCCTCCAAGTCGCAGGAGCGCATGGTGTCCGTTGCGAAATAAAAGATAAACCCTGCGATAAGCAAAACACTGTTGCGATTCAGGAAACAAAAGGAGTCGGGCAGCAAGACGCGGTGATCCGTAAGGGGCCGGCACGAATGGACGACCGCGAATCCATATGCCTGCATGGGGCCCACATGCGTTTTATCAGTACCCGAGTGCGCGCTGCCGCCGGCAGCAGCTCGCGGAAATGTATCCGGTATCCCCAGGGAGGGCGCCATGCGCTGGATCGCCTATAGAGACGCCAAGGAAGAACTGTTCGCCCATCAGCGCGAGCGACTGCGCCGCAACCACGAGCTGCTGGACGCCATCGTGCAAGATGGCTACTCCGGGCTGGATCACATGACCGCGGAGGAGCTGGGCAGGGAATACGAGCAGGTGTTCGGGGAGCCCGTGCGGGTGGCTCTGGACCGCAGCACGCCGGGTGAGGATGAGGGGGACGTGGCCTGAGCGCGTCGGAGGTCCGGCAACCGGCTGCAGGAGGAATGCGCTTCCCGGAGCCAGCGCCCGACGGTGGCCCCTCGGGCGCTCCCGGACGGCATCGGGTCGCTTACCGGAACGGCGCGCGCGTACCGGCGTTCGACATGCCCGTCCGGGAAGGGTGGCGCGGCGGCCATCGCCCCGGGAAGAACCGGTCAGTACCTCGCGCGAGGGATGGCGTCCCCGCTTTCCGCTGTGGCAGAAAATTGTGGCAAAACTTTTAAGGGAATTGAGACAATCGGGAGCCAAATTCAGCGGGAGGCAATGGGATGCGGCAACAAGCCATGGATCTCGGGCCGCGGGCCGCTCCGGCGGGCTCGGGCCTGGAGGGCACCGTGAACCGCCCTTCCCGGCAACAGGACCACCACCACAACTATTACGTGGCCAGCGCGCGGGCCGGGGCCCGGCTCATGGGCATCCTGCGCCATATCAAGGAAATGTACGTGGTGGTTATCAATTCCCAGCTGGTGGTTTCGCGAGCGGGGGAGGAGGCCTCCGGATTCCGGGCCATCTCCGAGCGCCTGAACGACCTCGCGCGCGAGGCCGGAGAGGAGATCCGCGGCGTGAACCGGGAGGCGGAGGCCATCGCCCGGCGCGCCGTGCGTCTGTTCCAGGCGGAGGTGGCCCATCGGCGCTTCGCCCAGGCTCGCGAGCGCGCCGTGGCTGCGGGCGAGGCCCACAATCTGGACAAGGCATTCGCCACCCACAACGAGCGCCTCGGCGGGGCCCGCCAGCAGGCCCTGACGGCGCTGGACCGGCTGGAGCGGCATCTGGACGGTATTGAGGCGTTCCTGGATTCCGCCAACTACTTGGCGGTCAACGCGCGCGTCGAGGCGGCCAAGACGGCTTCGTTCCGGAGCCAGTTCGATTCGGTGGCGAACCACATCCAGGACAGCCTCTCCCATATCCGCTCGGTGATGGAGGAGGTGCGGGCGGATGTGGCCGATCTTCAGGCGATCCGGGAGTAGGGGGCGCGGCTCCCGCTCTTCCAGAGGAAATCATGCAGGCGACCACGCTTTTCGACGGGGATTACCAGTGGCTGGTCCTGGGGCGCGACCCGGACCGCAACGCCAAGATCATCGACACCAACCAGTTCCTGATCCGCACGGAACGCCGGGCCATGGTCCTGGAGCCCGGCGGGGTGGAGATCTTCCCCGCCATGCTCATGGCCGTCCTCCATCAGGTGCCCGTGGAGCAGATCACCGACCTGTTCGCTTCCCACCAGGATCCGGACATCATCTCCTCGCTGGGCCTGTGGGACAACGCCCTTCCGGAGGCCCGGCTGCACGCCCCGTGGATGTGGGAGGGCTTCATCCGGCACTTCGGCTGCGACCACATCGAGTACCTGGGCATCCCGGACCAGGGGCACGCCATCGAGCTCGACGGCTTCCAGTTCCAGGCCCTTCCCGCCCACTTCCTGCATTCCTCCGGCAACTTCCACCTCTACGACGCCAGCGCGCGCATCCTCATGAGCGGTGACATCGGCATGGCCCTGGAGCCCGAGCAGGAAAAGGCGCCCCTGTTCGTGGAGGACCTGGAGCAGCACTTCGAGTACATGCGTCCCCTCCACCAGCGCTGGATGCCCTCCAACCGGGCCAAGAACGAATGGATCAGCCGGGCCCGGGACCTGGACATCGAGATCCTGGCGCCCCAGCATGGCCGCCTCATCAAGGGGGCCGACGTGGGGCGCTTCCTGGACTGGCTGGAAGAGCTGGAAGTGGGCATCACCTTCTAGCAGGTTCCGACCGGCTAGCCGCAGGAAGCGTCCCCCTCGCCGTTCCGCGGCGTCATCATCAATGCCCGCTCTATGTCCGGGCCGGCGCCGGGAGTATCGCCCCGGCATTGCTCCACGAGCCCAAGCAGGCCGTCCTGCATGGTTTGCAGCGACCCGAGGCTGCCCTCGATCTCGTGGAGCTTCTCCATGATCAGGCGCTGTAACCTTGCGGGGCCGTCGTCGCCGGATTCCAACAGGGCGCGGATCTCCCGGAGGGTGAAGCCCAGCACCTGCGCCCGGCTGATGAAGCGCAGGCGCTCCGTCGCAGAGGCCCAGTCCGGGTCGTGGCCGTCCATGGCGCCGGCCGGTAGGGAGACCAGGTCCTGAAGCTGGTAGTAGCGGACGGCGCCGGGGCTGACTCCGGCGGCTTCCGCCAGGCGGTGGAGGACGGAGTCATCGGCCATGGTGGTGCCTCCTACGGCTCCCCGTCCAGCAGGTGGGTCCAGACCGCCTGCCCCAGACGGAATCCCTCCTCGAGGCTGAGGACCTGCGTCCCAGGAGGCAGGTCGCGCCAGCCGGCTTCCGGCTCCGGACCGGCGAGGAAGCCGATGTGCTGATTGAAGGCGGCCCGCACGCCGTACCGGACCGCCTCCGTTTCCGGGACGCGGAAGGCCAGACGCACGTCCTCGGGCTCGGAATCGAGTACGCCCTGGGGGGCCACGCGCAGTAGGATGTCGTCATCGGTGGCGAAGCACCGGCTGGTCAGCGCCACTTCCTCCTCCAGCAGGAAGGGAAGGACCAGGGGGTCCCAGGCACCCCACGCGAACAGGTCGCGCTCGCCCACGCGCAGGTGGTGCCGGGTGGGGAACAGGTCCAAACCCCAGAATCCGATGATGCGCCCGTCCTCGTCGTAACGCACGCCCCGCCAGCCATCGAGGAGGCGACGGACCGCCTCTGCCGCCCATTCGGCGCGGTCCGCCAGCTCCTCCGCATCCACTGGATAGCCCCGTCCGAGCAAGCGGAACAGGACCGGCACCAGGTGGCGCCCCTCGCTACCGAAATCGGGGAAAAGGGGCAGAAGCGCGGCGGTAAGATCCGAGGTGGTGGTGTCCATGTCGGGCTCCTTGGGCGCCCCGGTCCGCCTCCGCCCGAGCGGTGGGCCGGTGCGGCACTTGGGCAGGGAACTGGAGGCGGCACCAGCCTGCGGTCCGGGGGCGCTGCCATGGGACCTTCCGCGGGAATGCGACGGACACCTCGCGGATCCCCGGAAAGTCGATCACAGGGTGATGGGGCTCCCTCGCATTATAAATTCCCGGGAAGGCGGAGTGGCATACCACGCAAGGTGGGCGTGTGGCGGTTCAGAGCTCGTTCAGGGACCGGGCCACCTCGGGGAGCTTCTCCCGGCCTTCCACCGCCATGAGCAGGCGGGGGTCCAGCTCCTCCTCCTGGCCGAACCCGTGCAGGACGGTGATGTGGCCGGTGGTCTCCAGCACCACGGCGCGGAGGGTGTCGATGTCGTTCACGTTGGCGCCCCGCAGCTGTGCCCAGAGGTCCTCCTGGGTGATCTGTCCCCGCCGCATGTTGTCCCAGAGGATCTCCGTGCCGGCCATGAGCAGAAGCGGCGGGTGGTCGATGCCCTTCTGGATGGACTGGTACCGGCGCCGCAGGAAGGCCACGCCGCCCTGGAAGGTCAGCAGGCCGAGGATCGCCACCAGGCCGTTCAGCAGGGGCGGCTTCGCCGTGAGGACGGTGGAGGCGATTACCGAGCCTAGGGCGATGGTGACCGCGAAATCGAAGCCGGACATTTCCGAGAAGCTGCGTGGCCCGGCAATCTTCGACAGGAAAATGGTGGCCGTGTAGATCAGGAGCACGGACACCAGGACCATGACCAGGGTGGAGACCGGGGTGAGTATCCAACCGGATTCCAGCATCCTTACCTCCCCGTAGGGCCTAGAGAGCCAGCCGCCGCGGCCGCGTACGCAGTCCTTGCCGGTGGCGACAGCGCATCAGGAGGACAGGGCCGGCAGCTGCAGGTGGAAGGTCACCCCCGGACCGGGCTCGTTGGCCTCCACCCAAAGGTGCCCGTTCAGCTCCTCGATGATGGACTGGCAGATGGAAAGACCGAGGCCCGTGCCGGCGCCCTTGGTGGTGAACAGGGGCTGAAAGATCTGCTCCCGCAAGCCGGGAGAGATTCCCGGCCCCCGGTCCCGGACGGCCACCTCCGTGCGGTGATCGCGGGTGCGGGTGACCACCAGGATATCCACCTCGCGGAACCCGGGTCCCGGTCCGGCCTCGATGGCGTTGTTGACCAGGTTCACCAGGCATTCCTGGAGCTTTATGGGGTCGGCAAGGACGGGCTCCAGGTCCGGGGCCAGTTCCAGCTTCAGTCGGTAGGGCCGGTCCCGGGTGGCCGAGGGGACGAGGGTGACCACCGAGCGCAGAAGCGAGTTGAGGTTGACCACGGAGGGCTCGGGGGGCTCGCCGCGGAAGTAGTGGCGCAGGTCCTTGACCACGGCGGATGCGCGCTGGGCCTGCTCGAGAATGCGCTCCAGGGACTGGCGCAGGGCATCCGGAGAGGTCTCGCCCCGGTCCATCTGCAGCAGAGAGCCGCCGGCGTAGCCGCTTATGGCCGCCATGGGCTGGTTGAGCTGGTGGGAGAGGAGACGGCCCAGCTCCTCGATGGCCGAGCCCCGGCGCTTGCGCTCCCCTTCCAGCATCTTGCGCTCGGTAAGGTCGGTGAACACCGAGACGTAGCGCACCACCTTGCCGCCTGAGTCGCGGATGGCGGTGATGGTCTCCCACTGGGGATGCAGGCCGCCGTCCTTGCGGCGGGTCCAGATCTCCCCCTCCCAGGTTCCGGCGCCGTCCAGG
This sequence comes from Thiohalorhabdus sp. Cl-TMA, assembly GCF_041821045.1. NCBI lineage: Bacteria > Pseudomonadati > Pseudomonadota > Gammaproteobacteria > Thiohalorhabdales > Thiohalorhabdaceae > Thiohalorhabdus > Thiohalorhabdus methylotrophus. Next base: position 18,143 of record NZ_JBGUAW010000003.1, read on the forward strand.
CTGGCCTGCAGGTCCCGGTAGAAGGCGGGATCCTGGTTTTCCGGACGCAGAAGGGCAGTGTTCCGCCCCACCACTTCCTCCGGCACATAGCCGGTGATCCGGGTAAACGCCTCGTTCACCCGCTGGATGGTGCCGTCCGCGGTGGTGATCATCACCGCGTTGGCGGAGCGGAAGACCTCCGCCAGGAGGGCGAGCCCCGCCTCCAGGGCATGGTTCTCGTCCACGTCCTCCACCAGGGCGAGGAAGGGCGGGGCATTCTCGTCCTCGGAGGCGGGCATGAGGGAAACGGAGACTCGCCCCCAGACCACCCGGCCGTCGGGCGTCAGGAACCGCTTGCTGATGCGGTAGCTGTCCCGCTCGCCGTTAGCCACCTCCTTGGCCAGGGCCAGGTCCTTGGCCACGTCCTCGGGGTGAGTGAATTCCTCGAAAGGCATGCGGCACAGGGTGCTCTCGTCCCGACCGAGCATGCGCTGAAGCGCGGGGTTGGCCATTTGCGGGTGCCGGTCCCGCCCGACCACGGCGATTCCCAGGGCGGCGCGCTCGAAGACCGCCCGGAAGCGGGCCTCGCTCCTGCGGAGGGAGGCCGCTGCGGCCCGCTGTTCGGTCACGTCCCGGTAATACCAGGCCCGGCCCCAGTAGATGCCGCGCTCGTCCTGCACGCCGCGTGAGTAGCGCTCCAGGATGCGCCCGTCGCGCAGATGGACCTCCGTCCCATGCTCGGGCTCCTCGAGATGATCGTAGAGCCGGTCCACCTCGGCGGCGAACCCTTCCGGATCGCAGATCTGGTCCAGAACTGCCGACACGGCCGCCCGGCCGTTGCCGCTGGCCATGAGCTCGGGCGGCAGATTCCACATGGTGACGAACTGCTGATTCCAGGCCAGCATCCGCGAGGCCCGGTCGGCCACCACGATGGCGTCCGGGGAGGTGGCCAGCTGGGCTCGCAGCAGGGCTTCCGCGTAGAAGAGGTCGCGGTCCGTGGTGCAAAGGCCGGAATCGCCCGGGACGGATTCCCCGGCGGTCTCGGAGCGCGGGCGGGACAGCTTGAGGTAATACTGGTCCGCCGGATCGGACTGGTGGAGGTAGGCCTCGGCCTGGATATCCGTGCCGTCCCGGCATCGTAGCCGGACCCTACCGGAGGGTGGGGTGACAGAGGCCTCCGGGAAGAGGGTGGTCTGTGGCTCTCCGACCACCTCGTCGCTCCAATACCCCAACAGCGATTCCGCGTGTTGGTTGAGCAGGGTGATTCCGCCTTCGGTGCTCAAGCCCACCAGTGCATAGGGAAGGTCATTGAGCAGGGTTGCGAGAGAGTGCCGCTGCACCGGAAGACCCTCGGCTGTGGGGGCGAAACGGCCCGTACCTGCTCCACTGGAAAACCGAGCGAACGGTAAGGGCTTTCCCGCTACCTTAGCGCGAAATTGGTGCAGAGCGGAACGCGCACAACAAATTCCCCCACCTTGGGGGTAGGAAAAGGCCGGGGGACGCTGGAGCCCGGTACAAAGCCGGGCCCCAGCGGCGGCGTTTCAGGCGGCGTCGCGGCGCCGGAAACCAGCGAGCCCCACCAGGCCGAGGCCGAACAGCGCGGCGGTGGCCGGGCCGGGGATCGCCATGGATTCCATGTTGGGACGCTGTGCGATCAGGAAAGGCTCGTTGGCCGGGGCGTTGTTGTCGCGGAGGCCGAACTGCACCGTGGCGGTCTCGCCGCTAGCCAATATCCCGTCGCCGTAGTCCAGGAAATCCCGGGTGCCGATCTCGTCCGCCGTGACGTTGGCAAAGGCATCGGAGGTGCGGGGAATGCCGCTGCCCTGCGCGAAGCTCAGGCCGTCGGTCTCGTTGGAATGGCTGTAGCCCGCCGGCACGAAGTCCTCCTCAGCCTGGTCTCCCGCGTCGAAGCTGCCGTCGGCGGGATCCAGGAGCTCATTGGCGAACAGGTTCCAGTCGGAGCCGGAATTGTTGGTGATCTCTTTGTAGACGGTGTAGTTCTCGCCCGCTTCCAGCTTGTCGAAGGCCAGGGTACCGGTTTCCGCCGATCCCCAGCTTTCCTGGATCATTATCGTATGGTCCGACTGCGAATAGGAGAAGTCATCGATGCCCTGGTTGCCGGTGCCGAGACTGACGCTGATGGCCGATGCGGTGGCCGGGGCCAGCAGAAGCGCGGAGAGCACGAGGGCCAAGCCGCCGAACCGGTTACCGCTTTCCATGATCTGCTCCTCTGGGAGGAAAGGGATTTACTGTTATTCAGCATTTGTCGTGCCAATTCGGGGATTCATTGAAAAACAGGAGAATAGACGCGGAAACGGGGGGCCTACTGTAAATATCGTTTAAATGTGTAAGCGGAGCCGACGGAGGAACCACCGCGCGCGCGGGACGGGATTGTGACTGCGGACCAAGCGTGTTCAGTTGTTCGACGAAGAGCGCCGGAGAACGGCGGGGGTCGGGGGTTCGGGCTGGAAAGCCTATTGACGGGAATATTGCCGATGGACTCGATCTTGTCCCGGAAGTGGTTTCCCGGTGGCCCGATACCCGCATTCGGCGGGCCTTAGCTCAAATCGCAATCCAAAAAGCCCCGGGGCTCCGGGGCTTTTGCTTTTTACCATAGTGCCGAGGGGCACACATTCGCTTGGGTACTCCCTGGTCGGGGGGCTTCGGAAGCCTTTCATCCGGCGGTTTTTCCGCCATTGCTTCCCGGGATTCCGGCTCCCGGGAACAGCCCCTGAATGGATTCCAGACTCCCCAGCAGCCCGGTGGCCTCATAAGGCACCAGCACCCGCTCGCCGTCCTTGGCGATCTCCGGCAGCTTCTCCATGTAGCGCTGGGCGATGAGGTAGCTGATCACCATCTGCGGGTCGATGTCCTTCTGCATCTCCTGGCCGGCGGAGAGCACCTTCTCGATGGCCCCCTTCTCGCCTTCGGCGCGCTGGATGGCCGCTTCCTTGTCGCCCTCCGCCTCCTTGATCTGCGCTTCCTTGTAACCGTTGGCTTCGGTGACCGTGGCGCGGCGCTTGCGCTCGGCGGTCATCACCTGGCGCATGGCGTCCTCCACCTCCTCCGGGAGGGTGATGTCCTGGATCTCCACCCGGTTCACCTTCACGCCCCACTTGTTGCCGGCGTCGTCCATCACCGACTGCAGCTCGTTGTTGATCTCGTCCCGGGAGGAGAACAGGGTGTCCAGCTCCCGCGCACCCACCACCGCGCGCAGTGTGGTCTTGGCCAGCACCTCCACGGCCTGGATCAGGTTCTCCACCTCGTAGACCGCCTCCTTGGGCGACTGGATCTGGAAGTAGAGGGCGCCGTCGATCTGGATGGAGACGTTGTCGTTGGTTACCACCGGCTGAGCGGGAAAGTTCAGCACTGTCTCGCGGGTATCGATCTTGGTCTCCTCCACCACCCGCTCCTGGAGCTCCTTGGAGCCGATGCCGGCACTCTCGTAGCGGCGGATCTTGATGGGACGCGCCCGCTCCAGGACCGGGATCAGGAAGTTGATGCCCGGGCCCAGGGTGCGGCTGTAAGTGCCCAGGCGCTCCACCACTACCGCCTCGCTCTGCTGGACGATGAACAGGCCCTGGGCGATGAAGGCGATAATGCCGATGCCGATGATGAGGGCGGCGATCAGGCCGATGCTGAGGTCGAGCATGTGCTTCCCCTTTTGGAGTCGGCCAGCGGCCGGTTAGCTGTCGTCCGGGCGGTGGGCGATCAGGGTGATGCCGTCCATGCGGTCCACCACGAGGGTTTCGCCCTCCCGGGGCGCGCTCCCGTCGGCCAGGGCCACCGGAAAGTGGTCACTCTTGAGCTTGGCCACCAGCCGGTCGCCCTGGGCGACCACCGTGACCCGGGCGCCGCGCTCCCAGCCCGCCTCGCGGGGACCCACGCCGCGATTGCGCATCTGCCGGCGGAACAGGGCCACCATCAGCGGGACGAGCACCAGGGTGGCCAGGACGAAGGTCCATACCTGGCCGGTAAGGCTGGAGCCCAGGGCGGCGGCCAGGGCTGCCAGCAGGGCCGCCAGCCCGGTGGCCACCAGGATGAACTGGGTCCCGAGCAGGAACAGGTCCACCAGGGACAGGGCGACGGCGGCGGCGAGCCACCATAGCCAGGCGGGCAGTCCCAATAGCTCCACCAAGCAGCTCCTCGTTTCGGGGCTCGGGTGCCCCTGGATTGGTTACGTGGCCGGCGGCAGCCAGCCGAACCCTTTTATATTCCAGGTGCCTGAATTGCAACCCGGGACGGCCGGATCGGAGCCGTTGCCGGCCGGTGACCGGGCTCAGTGGGTGCGGATGCAGGCCCGCCCCGCCTCCTTGGCGTCGTACAGGGCCGTATCCACCCGATAGAGGAGCGAATCCGGACCGTCACCGGGATGATATTCGGTGAGTCCGATGCTGATGGCAATGGGGGGCAGGCCGGGCCGGGGGTTGTCGGAGAGCATCGCCTGGAGGCGTTCGGCCCAGCGCACGGCGTTGGCCAGCAGGGTTTGAGGCATGAGGACGACGAATTCCTCGCCTCCCCAGCGGCAGATGGTATCCACATCCCGGCTCTGCGCCCGTAGGGTTTCCACGAGGGCCTTGAGAATGCTGTCACCCACCTGGTGCCCGTGGCGATCGTTGATCTGCTTGAAGTAGTCCAGATCGAGCAGGGCCAGGGCGAAGGGTGAACCGTACCGTTCAGACTCGGCCAGTCGGTTGCGCAGGTTTTCCTCGAAGGCGTTGCGGTTGCAGGCGCCGGTCAGGGGATCAGTGCGGGCCAGGGTTCGCAGCTCGGCTTCCATGGCTGCGCGCTGACTGATGTCGATGCCCAGGCCGCAGAGATAGACCTCGCCCTCAAGTTGAACGGGAATGGCGTTGAACAAGGTCGGGACGCGCTTCCCCGCCCTGGATACCAGGGTCGCTTCCAGCTCCAGGGCCTCCCCCTGCTCAAAGCCGCGCCGGATGTGCTCCTGGACGGTAGGTCGGATCCCCTGGTCGAAGAAGGACAGGGCCGGAACGGGGCGATGGTCTTCGCTGGCGCCCCGGCCGCCGGTGAGCGCGGCTCCGTGCCGGTTGCAGAGGTGGTTGTAGCCCTGGCGGTCCAGGAAGAAGAACACCCCCGGAAGGCTGTCGATCACCGCGTCGGTGAATTCCTGCTCGCGGCGGGCACGCCGTTCGGCCTCCTTGATCGGGGTGACGTCGGCCATGGTGGCCACGTAATGGGTGCAATGCCCGTGCTCGTCCCGCACTTCCGCGATGGTCTCGTGATGCATCACCGTGGTGCCGTCTTTGCGCCGGTTCCGGACGGTGCCCTCCCAGAAGCCGTGCTCGGCCACCTCCGCAAAAACCGCCCGGAAGTAGCCGGGAGCGTGCTCAAGGCTATCCAGAAGCTCGCCCGGTTCGGCGCCCAAGGCTTCTTCCCGCCTGTACCCGGTCTGCTCCGTAAAAGCGGGATTGGCCTCGATGATTCGCCCATGGGAGTCGGTGATGAGGAAGGCGTCGTGGGCGGCCTCGAAGACCCGGGCCATGAGCCGGTGGCGCTCTTCCGCGGCTTTCCGGTCCCGGATATCCAAGGCGATGCCCAGGACGAAGGGGCGGTCGTCCAGAACGATGCACTGGGCCTGGAATTGGTGGGGCACGGGACCCTCCGCGGTGAGCAGATCGGCCTCCGCGCAGGTCTCATGTCCTTCAAGGGCCTGCTGAAAGGTGGCTTCGATGCAGGCGTGGTCCACTTCCGGGAAGAAATCGGTGGCTCGGTAATGGGCCAGGATTTGCCCGGCCATACCGGTGACCCGCTCCAGCTCCCGGTTCCATTGGTGGAGCCACCCATTTTCATCGAACAGGTAGAAGAGTCCGGGCAGGGCGTCCAGCAGGGCGCGGTTCATGGACTCGGCCCGCGTGGCCTCCCGCTGCAGGGCCTCCTCCGCCCGTTTGCGGTCCCGGATGTCCCTGGCCAGGGTGGAAAGCTGGCTCACTTCCCCGTGGGGATCCCGGTGGGCGATGACGACCTGGTCCACGGGGATCTCTTCCCCCTCCGGACCGAGCACGGCCGTTTCCCCCCGCCAGAGTCCTTCCCGCATGGCCGTGGGTAGGGCCTCCTCGCGCAGGCGCCGGGCCGCCCATTGGGGATGGCTCGGGAAAATGCCTTCCAATCCCTGGCCGGCGTAAGGACCGAGAAGCTCCTGCCCCGCGGGATTCAGGTAGGTGGTCCGGTGGGGATTCTCCGGGTCGGCAAAGCCGATCATGTCCGGGGCCGCCTCGATGACCGCGGCGAGGCGGTGCTGCCGCTCCATGAGCCGCAGGTGGCCGATGCCGAAGGTTATCTCCTCCGCCACCTCCTGGAGCAGCTCCGTCTCCGCGGGGGAGAAGGCATCGTTCTCCCTCGCGTGGAGGGTCAGGGTCCCGACCACCGTGCCGTCCTCCTTGAGGGGAAGCGTCAGGCTGGCGGGATCGCCGGAGGGGCAGTGCCCATCCTCGGGGACGAGCACCGGTTGGCGTTCCCGGATGGCCCGTCCCACGGGGCCGCGGAGATCCTCCCCCTCCGGGCCGCCACCGGCGGGAAGCCCCTCCCCGGTGCCCGCCCAGGCGACAGGAGACAGGGCATCCGTGGGGTGCTCGCGGATGAGTCCGAGCCAGGCCATGCGGTAACCGCCCTCGGATACCATGCATTCGCAGACGGCCTGGACCAGCTCCTTTTCGGTGAGGCTGGTGATGGAGGCGCGGTGGCAGGCCCGGAGGAGGCCGAAGGCGCGGCGCAGCGAGGTACAAGCGAAATCTTCATGCCGGAGCATGGGGGTCCTCGGGGAATGAATAACCGTTCCGAGCGGGTGCCGGAGGGGCGGCAGCCCGCCATCAGGGGATCAAGGTCCTTGCGGTGAATGACGCTTTATCCAGCGAAGGCCCGTACCGGGGCGAAAGGGTCGGCTTCCGGCCCCGGAGAGACCAGAAAGCGAGTAAGGATAAAACGTCGGGGGCGAGGAGTGAATATGGCTTCCCCCAATGGCGGCGGGCGATGAGCGGGTGGGGCGTCACCGGCCATGAATGGCCGCATGGGGCCCCCGGACGGTGTCAGGCTGGAGTGAAGGCGGAACGCAAACCGAGCAGTTCTTCCACCTGCGGCAACCTCCGGCGGCTTACGGGGATGTTGAAGTCCGGCAGATCGTTCAGGCGCAGATAGCAGAGTCCCTTGTCCCGCCACAGGGACCGGATCTTGGAGATGTTCACCAGGAAGCTTCGATGAACCCGGAGGAAAGATCGGCTGCTCAAGTCGGCTTGCAAGGAGGCTAGGGGCCGGCTGGCGAGGAGGTGCTCGGTGGCGCTGTGGATGTGCGTGTAATGGCGGTCCGCCGCGAGCATGAGGATTTCGTCCGGATGAAGGAGCCGGGTTTCCCCCTGCAGGGGCACGGGAATGCGCCTGGGAGGATGGTCGGTCCGGCTCGGGGACATCCCGCCGGCATGGACCAGGCCAATCCAGGAGGTGCCCTCGGCACCGGACGGATTGCAGGCCGCGATCAAGTCCAATTGAACGGGGCGCGCCCCTTCGGGACCTTGAAGCCCCAGCTCGCCATGCCAGTGTCCTTCCCCGTAGGCAGCTGGCAGCGCTTCTTCTTCGAAGCGCTGGCGGGCCCAGGGCGTTAATAATTCACGGAGGGTGTGCGCCTCCAGGGCTTCCGGGACAAAAGTGCTCAGGGCCGGGTTTACGGATTGGATCCGGTCCGGGGGGGCCAGGAGCAGGATTCCTACGGGGATGCGCTCCAGGGCCCGGTGGCAGGACTCGGGGTGCGAGCCCGGGGTCTCGCCCGCTAGGGAGCGGGTGGGGCGATCTCCCATTTGCGGCTCCTTTCCGGGCCTTGGTAGCCCTGCACCAACTATAGGCCTGCCAATGCGCTATGCCAAGGAGCCGATAGGGCGGGCTCGGGGAGGGCGGAGGCCCGCTCAGGAGGCGTAGCCTTTTCGTCGACGGTGCACCAGACTGTAAATCGCCGGGATGAGCACCAGGGTGATGGCGGTGGAGACGAACAGCCCGCCGATCACCGCCCGGGCCATGGGCGCCTGGGTCTCGCCGCCTTCGCCGAAACCCAGGGCCAGGGGCACCAGGGCCAGGATGGTGGTGGCGGTGGTCATGAGGATGGGCCGCAGGCGCCGCCGCCCGGCCTCCAGGAGGGCGGCGCGAACCTCCCCGCCCTCTTCGCGCAGCCGATTGGCCTGGTCCACCAGCAGGATGGCGTTGTTGACCACGATGCCCACCAGGATCACGCAGCCGAGCAGGGATTGGCTGTTGAGCGTGGTGCCGGTGAGCAGCAGCGCCGCCACCACGCCGATGCCGGCCAGGGGCACCGCGCCCATGACGATGAGCGGGTCCCGCAGGGACTCGTAGAGGCTCGCCATGACCATGTAGACCAGCAGCAGGGCCAGGCCGAGGCCGAGGTAGAGGCTGGAGAAGGCCTCTTGCTGGTTCTCCCAGTCGCCGCCGATGACCACCTGGTAATTGTCCGGCACCGGGAGATCCGCCAGGGCGGCGCGGACCTCGCGCACTACCGCGCCCATGCTGCGGTCGGTGAGGTTGGCGTAGACGGTGATCAGCCGGCTCTGGCCCTTCCGGTCAATGACCACGGGGCCGCTGCCCACGGCGAGATCGGCGACGCTTCCCAGGCGGACCAGGCCGCCGTCGCCGTTCACGCGCAGATCAAGCAGATCCTGTCGCGACAGGGTCCGGTTGTCCTGGAACTGCACGCGGATGTCCACCTCGTCGCCCTCGTCGAGATAGCGGGAGGCCACCCGCCCGGCCACGGCGGTCTCCACCGTCTCGGTGATGTCGGCGATGGTGATGCCGCGGTCCGCGGCCCGCTCGCGGTCCACCCGGACCAGCTGCTGGGGAAGGCCGCTGTCCCGGGACAGGTAGACGCCGGTGAGGCCGTCGATATCGCGGAGGCGGCGCCGTACTTCACGGGCCAGGGCCTCCAGGGTGCCGAAGTCGTGGCCCCGCACCTCCACGGCCAGCGGCTGTTCGCTGCTGGAGAGCATGCGCATGAAGAAGGGCCGGCGGGTTTGCACCCGCACCTGGGCGCCGGGGATGGGGCCGATGGCGGCGCGCAGGTCGGCGGCCACCTCGGCGCTGGAGCGGTCGCGCTCGCCGCGCGGCGGCAGGCTGATGCGCACGTCGCCCACCGCCGATTCCGAGGGCCGGTAGCCGCTGGTGCCGACGCTGGTGACGGTGACCTCCGCCTCCGGGACCCGCTCCGCCACCACCCGCCGCGCCGCCAGGGTGGCGCGCTTGACGGTCTCCAGCCGGGTACCCGGCGGCATTTCCACGTCCACCCGCACCTCGCCTTCGTCGGTGGCGGGCATGAACTCGCTGCCGAGCTGCGGGATCACGGCCGCGGTGGCGGCAACGGCGGCCAGAGCCAGGCCCGCCACCGTCCAGGGCCGGTTCAGGGCGCCGCGCAGGAGGCCCTGATAATGCCGCTCCAGTCCGGCCAGGAACCGGCCGGCGGCCTGCGAGCCGTCGGTTTGGAGCAGGCGCCCGCCGAGCATGGGCACGAGAGTGAGCGCCGAGACCAGGGCGGCCAGGAGGGCGAAGGCCACCACCCACGCCAGCTGCCGGAACAGCTGACCGGCCAGCGCCTCGGCGAAGAACATGGGCAGGAAGATGGCCAGGGTGGTGAGCGTCCCCGCCACCACGGGCGCGGCCACCTCGCTCGCCCCGGCCACCGCCGCCTCGCGTGGGGCGAGCCCCTCGCTGTCGCGGCGGCGCACGATGTTCTCCAGGACCACGATGGCGCTGTCCACCATGAGCCCCACGCCCAGGGCGAGGCCGCCGATGGTCATGAGGTTGAGGGTGAACCCGGCGAAGTAGACCAGGCCGAAGGTGGTGATCACCGCCACCGGAATGGCCGTGGCCACCACCGCCGTGGCGCGGAGGCTGCGCAGGAAGAACAGCAGCACCGCCACCGCCAGCAGTGCGCCCAGGAGCATGGAGCGGGTAGCGTTGGTGATGGAGCGCTCGATGTACTCGGACTGGTCGAAGATGGCGCTGAAGCGCAGCTGGGGATGGTGCCGGCGCAGCCGGTCGATCTCGCGGTGCAGACGCTCCGCCACCTCCACGGTGTTGGCCCCGGACTGCTTGCGCACCGCCAGCCGCACGCCGGGCTCGCCGTTGATGCGGATGAGGCGGGTGGGCTCGCGCTGGGTGTCGCGCACCTCGGCCACTTGTTCCAGTGCGATGGGGGCGCCGCCCCGGTGGGCGATCACCGTGCGGCGCAGCGCGTCCAGGTTTCCGTAGCGGCCCGGAACGCGGACCGTAAAGTCGGTGTGGCCGCGCTCGATGCTGCCGCCGGGGCGATTGAGGTTGGCGGCCTCGATGGCCGCGACCACGTCCTCCAGGGGCAGGCCGAGGGCCTGGATGCGCTCCGGATGCAGGCGCACCTGGACCTCCCGCTCGGGCCCCCCCCAGGGGTCCACCTGGGCCACGCCGGGCACCTGCTGGATGGCCACCATCAGCCGGTTGTCGATGATGCGGCGCAGGGCGATGGGGTCGATGCCGCTGGCCACGCCCACCAGCATGATGGGGAAGTCGGCGGTGTCGAACTTGCGGATCTTGGGCCGGTCCGCGCCCTCCGGCGGGTCCTCGTACTCCTCCTCCAGGGCGTCGCGCACGTCGCTGGTGGCGGTGGTGAGGTCCGTGCCCCAGTCGAACTGGAGGCGGATATTGGCCACCCCTTCCGAGGCGCCGGAGGTGATCTCCTTCAGGCCGGGCACGGTGGCCACCGCCCGCTCGATGGGCCGCACCACCAGCTCCTCCATGGCCTCCGGGCTGGCGTTGGGGTAGTTCACGGCCACCGTAAGGAAGGGGTACTCCACGTCCGGCATGAGGTCCACGGAAAGCCGGGTCAGGGACACCGCACCGAGCAGCACGGCGATCAGGGTCACCATGACGGTGAAAACGGGCCGGCGGACGCTGAAGGCGGGCAGGCTCACGACTCGGGCAGCTCCGCGACGGTGACGGGTGCGCCGTCCTCGAGCATCTGCTGACCGAGGGTGACCACCCGTCCGGAGAGGTCCTGGGGCGCGCGGATCTGGATGCGGTCGCCGTTGCGGATGCCCGGGGTGACAGGGACGAACTCCACGGTGGCCGGGGAGTGCGCGCGGATCCGGTAGACGCCCGGCTCCTCGCGGCGGCGCACCAGGGCCTCGGCCGGGATCAGGGTGGCGTCCTCCGCCTCGCCCACGATGACCCGCACGTTGACGAACATGCCGGGCTTCAGCGCGCGGTCGGGATTGGGGGCGCGCACCTCCACCCGGGCGCGGCGGCTGTCCGGGGAGAAGCGCGGCGCGATGCGGGAGATGGCAGCGTCGAAGGTCCGGCCGGGAAGCGCGCGGCTGGTAAGGGTGGCGTTCTGGCCCTCAGTGAGCCGCGCGTAATCGCGCTCGGGGACCTGAATCACCGCGGTGAGCGGCGCGATGCGGAGAACTGAAAGGAGCGGCTCGCTGGCGCCCACGGAATCCCCGGGATTGACCATGCGCTGCCCCACCACCCGGGTGGCGTCGCCGTCGGGCCAGTTGGCGCGGATGGTCATGTAGCCGAGCTGCACCCGGGCCCGGGCGAGGGCCGCCTCTCGCTGCTTCACCCGCGCCCGGGCCACCTCCACGGCCGCCTCCTGCGCCTGGGCCTCGGCCTCGGCGGTGTCCAGGGCCGAGGCCGAGGCCATGTCCCGTCCCGCCAGGCGGCGGGTGCGCTCCAGCTCCCGCTCGGCCAGCCGGGCATCGGCCCGGGCCTGGTTCAGCTCGGCGCGCGCCACGCCCAGCATGGCCTCCGCCTCCGCCACGGCCTGCCGGGACTCGGCGTCGGCCAGCTCCGCCACCACCTGCCCCTTGCGCACCCGGTCGCCGATGTCCACGTGGATCCGCTCCACCTGCCCGCCGGTCTTGGGGGCCAGCGTGAAGGCCTGCCCGGGCTCCAGGGTGCCGGTGAAGGAGCGCACGTCCCTGATGGTGCCGGTGGTCACCGGTACGGCCTCCACGGCCACGCGCCGGGGGTTCTGGTCGGTGGCGGCGTCCGGGCTGGAGTAGCCGGAGCGGGGAATCTGGCCCACCCACCAGACCGTGCCGCCGGCTAAGAGGATGACCAGGACGATCAGAAAGGGGGCAATGCGGGCTCGGGTGCTCATGGGCTCCAGGGGCGGTTGGAGGCGCTCCGGGGCGGATCCCCGGGTCCAGCATACTGTGACGTACACGGGCCGAAAAAGGAAAGGCCCGTTCCGGACCCATACCATCGCTTCCCGTCTAGGGGCTCCCCTTAGAGCCCAAATCTCCGGCTCTGTTCCCCGCGGGGACGGTTGCGAAAGGCGCAGGACAGATTCAGGCCCGGCTTTTGCCGGGCCTTTTGCCGCCGTCCGGGGCGTAACCGGTTCAGTGTCCCGTGGGCCGGTGGGAGGGGCCCGGCTCGGAGACATCCTGCAGCACCTCCCCGGCAAGGCCCGAGGCCTCGGGGTTCCGCGCCAAGTCGGCATGGGCGACGATGCCTACCGGTTCCTCCGAACGGTTATAGATCAACAGTCGCCGTACCTGGTGCTCCTCCATCAATTTGGCGGCCGCTTGCAGATCGTCGTCCTCGAAGCAGTGAACGACATCCCGGGTCATAGCGTGGTTCACATGCGTGGATTGCGGGTCAACGCCATTGGCCACGCACCGGGTGGTGATATCGCGGTCGGTAACAGTGCCGATGAGCTTCTGCCCCTCGAATACCGGCAGCATGCCGATGTTCTGGTCCCGCATGAGCTGGGCGGCTTCCTGGATCGGTGTGGCGGGCGTTACCCACTGATACTCGGTGGTCATGATCTCCCGAATCTCCATTTCCACCTCCTGTTGCTGATCGGTGTCGTTCCCCGGCGCACGGATGCACAGGGAGAACGCTTCATAGGATTCGACCACAGACCCTGGCGGCCTTCTGCCGCGCGGGCGCCCTTTGTGGGTCGGGGTGAATGCCTAGGAGGATTTTCCAATCTGGGAGGGGGCGCGGCGTCCGCGGCCACTGGAAGGATGAAACCGGGCCGGCACGCCGGCCCGGCAAGGAGCTCGGGCCTACTCCCCGAAGATCTCCGGCCCCAGGCCCCAGTTGGCCGCCAGGGTCTCGGTGCTGTTGAGCACTTCCTCGGCCATGGCGGGGTGGTTGAATTTGCCCTGGGCGATCCGGTTCAGGGCCGTTTCGGGATCCGGCTGGCTGGTGAGGATGTGGATCAGCTCGCCCGCGGAGTCGCCGATGATCTCGCCGCCGAGCAGGATACCCTCGTCCATGTCCGCCAGTAGGCGGGTGAAGCCCTCGTCGGTGTCCTGGCCGAGTGCCTTGGGGTTGGTCTCGAAGCTGGTGAAGCCCACCGCCGGCTCGTACTCGGCGTCCTCGGCTTCGTCGTCGTCCAGGCCCACGCGCGCCATTTCCAGAGCGGAGTAGACCACTTCCGGCACCAGGTCGTCATCCGCCTCGGCGCTCTCCGCCTCGAGGATGTTCTTCACCGCCACCACGGCGTCGGCCATGGCGTGGTTGGCGGTCTGGTTGCGGTTGGCGCAATCGCCGATGGCGTAGATGCCCGCCCGAGTGGTGCGGCGGTGGGCGTCCACCTGGATGTAGCCTTTACCGTCGGTCTCCACACCGGCCCCGCCCAGGCCGAGGTCGGTGGTGACCGGCTCCCGGCCGGTGCCGAGCAGCAGCCAGTCCGCCTCCAGGATGGCGCCGTCGTCCAGCTCGGCCAGCACCCGCGCACCCTCCACGCGGGTCCCGGCCAGCCTTCCGCCGGTACGCCACTCGATGCCGTATTCCCGGAGCTTGTCCTCCAGGGCGCCGCGTGCCTGCGGCGTGAACTTGGTCTTGCGCAGCGGCGCGCCGGAGGCCACCCAGGTCACCGAGCAGCCCAGCTGGGCAAGGATGAAGGCCATTTCCGTGCCGATGATGCCCGATCCCGCGACGATCACCTCGCCGGCCGGCGGGGCCTCCTCGTCAAACAGCATGTCGGTGGTTAGCACCTTGCCCGAGATCGGCTCCACGCCGGGGAGAGGGGCGGGCCGCGAGCCCGTGGCGAGGATCACGTTCGCGGCCTCCACGGTGCCGGCGTCCGGGCCGTCGATGACCACGTTGGTGTCGCCGTCGAGGCGGGCGCGGCCGCGGAATTTCCGGACCTTGAGGCGGTCCATGAAGCCCACGTAGCTCTCCTGGACCTGGGCCACCACCCGCTCCTGGTGCGTCCAGGCCTTGGCCAGATCGCCCCGGAGCGGTCCCCCGGCGATGCCGCGATCGGCGAACTTGGCGGACCGGGCGATGGTCTTGGCGGTGTAGTGCCAGTCCTTCTTGGGGATGCAGCCGCGGTTCAGGCAGGTGCCGCCCCAGTCGGCCTCCTCCACGATACCCACCGAAAGGCCGCGCAGGGCGGCGTAGATGGCGGCCCGGTAGCCTCCGGGGCCGCTGCCGATGACCATGAGGTCCAGGGATTCGCGCATTACCGTCCCCCGTTCCGGCGGTTGGAAAGAGGCCACATTCTGAACCAGGGGCGGGGAGCCGCCAAGCGGGACGGCGGCGGCTCCCCCGGTGATCTAGCGCCGGATCAGGAAAAGCGGGTGCGGCGGTCCAGCGGACTCTGGAGCCCGGAAAGGGACCGTGTGGGAGGGGCCTCCGGCCCGGCTTGGCCAGGATCCCCCGCCTGTGAATGTGTGTTGTTGGTCGCATCGGCGGCCAAGCTCGTTACACAGGAGCCCCAGAACCCATTCGGCGGAGGGGACCACAGCGGCATGGCTTGTGATCAAGGGTCCGTGGATGCGGGGGAAGGAAGGGCTCTTGTGGCCAAGAGCCCCCACTCATGAACCGCGAACAGGAGCTTTTGTCCATGCATGCGCCATCCCCGGCCTAGCGAGACGGATATTTCAATCATCAGGGAAAACCGCCAGGATAGCCCTAATCCTGACAACGCCTATTTGCGGAGGGCTTTGGCCAGGGAAGGCGGGCACGGCCTTGGCCCTCGCGAGTCGGGCTCGTAGGACGGATACCGAAGGCCCGAGCGCTCATGCGCTTATAGCAAGCCTTTTCAGGGGCAAGCCGGTGGTCGGTTGGCTGGATGGGAAGCTATGTGCTACTCCCACGATTTGGCTAGTCGTTCATCTCGGTGGGCGGGAGGTGGGCACGGGTGGAATCGTTCATGGACACCTCATGGACCACCACCACCGGCTGACGGGCATGCCGAATGAGCCACTCCGTGGCCGAGCCATGGAGCATGTTGGAGAGCTGGCTCCGGCCCCGCGTTCCCATTACGATCATGTCGGCGCCCCATTCCTCCGTGAAGCGCATGATCTCCTCGGCGGCATTGCCCACCACGATCTGGCATTCCTCGCCTTCCTGGGCCCAGGACTCCAGCCGCGCCAGGGCTTCTTTCTCCGCGCTTTCCCGCAGGTCCTTCGAGGCCAGGGGAGAGGTGCCGGTATGGGTGGCGCCGGCGGCACCGGGGGCGGCCACGTCCGAGGGACGCATGACGTGAAGCAGACGGAGGGTGGCGGTGCAGAAGTGCTCGCGGGCTACAGCCAGGGCCTGGGCCGAGGCGGAGGAGAAATCGATGGCGATGATAACGCGCTGGAGCATGCGTGATCCCCGTGGTCGGGTAGTGGTCGGATTTCTGGGGCGAAAATGGCCCGCTGGGGCCCGTGGGCGAGTTCTGATCTTCAGCGAATAAGAACTAGGTGATAAACTGCGCCGCTCTTACGGCGTGCTCAGTCTGTACTCCCATCGCGCCGGTTGCAAGGGCGGGCGGTTCACAGCCGCGCTCTCGTTGCCACCTGCCTCCTTCTCCTGCTGTACGGGGCACGCCCCACTCCCGCAGCACCAGGAACGACAACGTGAAGAAAACCTTGCAGGCCGCCTGGGAGCGCCAGCGCGGCATCTGGCTGTTTAATGTCCGCGGCGACCTCATCGCCGGGGCGGTGGTGGCCCTGGCCCTGATCCCGGAGGCCATCGCCTTCTCCATCGTGGCCGGGGTCGATCCGCAGGTAGGCCTCTACGCCTCCTTCACCATGGCCGTCGTGATCGCCTTCGCCGGCGGCCGACCGGGAATGATCTCGGCGGCCACCGGCGCCATGGCTCTGCTGGCCGTGGACCTGATCGCGGACCACGGTCTCCAGTACCTGCTGGTGGCCACCCTGCTCACCGGGGGCATCCAGATCCTGTTCGCCTGGGCCAAGCTGGCGCGCTACATGATGTTCATCCCGCGCACAGTGATGGTGGGCTTCGTCAATGCCCTGGGTATCCTCATCTTCCTGTCCCAGGTCCACTACCTCACCGACGGCGGCACCGTCATGTGGGCCCTGGTGGCCGTGGGGCTGGCCATGCTCTATACCCTGCCCCACATCCCCGGCTACCCCCGCCTGCTGCCGGCACCGCTGGTGGTGATCGTGGTGCTGACCGCCGTGGTGTGGTGGCAGGGCTTCGATACCCTACAGGTAGGGGACATGGGCGAGCTCCCTTCCGGCCTGCCGGTGTTCCTGCTTCCGGATGTGCCCTGGACCTGGGAGACCCTGCAGATCGTATTCCCCTACTCCCTGGCCCTTGCCGTGGTGGGCCTGCTGGAGTCCCTGCTCACGGCCTCCATCGTGGATGACCTCACCGATACCCCCAGCGGCAAGGACCGGGAGGCCCAGGGCCAGGGCATCGCCAACATCGTCACCGGCCTGTTCGGCGGCATGGCGAGCTGCGCCATGATCGGCCAGTCCATGATCAACATTCAGTCGGGCGGTCTGGGCCGGCTCTCCACCCTGGCCTCCGGCCTCTTCCTGCTGTTTTTCATCCTCGTTCTGGGCGACGTGGTGGCCATCATCCCCATGGCCTCCCTGGTGGCGGTGATGATCATGGTCTCCGTCGCCACCTTCGACTGGGGCTCCCTGAAGACCCTCCACAAGCTGCCCCGCACCGATGCCACGGTGCTGGTGGTAACGGTGGCCACGGTGGTCTACACCCACGATCTGTCTATGGGCGTCCTGGCCGGGGTGCTGCTCTCCGCCATCTTCTTCGCCCGCAAGATGGCCAAGGCCATCCGGGTGAAAAGCGAGCTCTCGGCGGACGAAAGCACCCGGACCTATACGGTCTCCGGCCAGCTGTTCTTCGTGGCGGTGGACAAGTTCATAGACAGCTTCGACTACCGCGAGCCCATCCACAATGTGGTCCTGGACCTGCGCAAGGTGTCCCTGTGGGATAGCTCCGCGGTGGATGCCATCGACAAGGTGGTGGGCAAGTTCCGGCGCCGCGGCATGGAAGTGGAGGTGCTGAGCCCCAGCGGCAGCAGCGGCGAGCTGCACGACCGCCTGGCGCTGCACGACAAGGAGGGGGTGGAGCTGGGCGCCGGGCACTAGGCCGGGCTCCGGACCACTACCGAAACCGCCCCATCGGGAGGGTCCCCGGTGGGGCGGTTTTTGTCTTGACCCACCTGATGGAGGTGCCCCTGCCCCCCCCGGGTAGCTGGCGCTTGAGGCCGCATGTGGGGTTCGTGGTCTTCCGGGGCAGCAGCCGCGGGCCGCTCTATTGGGCGAGCGCAATCACCGCAGCGGAGGGTGTGGTCCAGGGAAACGCTTTACCACGGAGCGGTCATCCAAGCCCCCGGCCGCCACGGGCCAAGCCCCAATGGGCCTTTCTCCGTGTTCTCCGTGGTTTTCCCTTGCCGTGCTCCGCGCTCTCTGCGGCCCTTCCTGTACAGGGCGCAATCCACGCCGCGCGAACCGGGGGGGATTTTGCGACCGCAGCGGGTCGGGCGGGGCTTACATCATGCCCATGCCGCCCATGTCGGCGCCACCTTCGCCGCCTTCTTCCGGCTTGTCGGCGACCATGGCCTCGGTGGTGATCATGAGGCTGGCGATGCTGCTGGCGTTTTGCAGCGCCAGGCGGGTCACCTTGGTCATGAAAAAGGACAGCCGGCCAGTGCGATCCTCCCCACCCAAGGTGGCCTGGAACTGGGGCCCGATACCCTTCAACGAATCTCTTCCGGTCCTGGCAAGGCAAAGGGCCCCAGGCCTCCCGGACCCTAGCCTTCCCCCTTTTCGATATGTATCCATTTTGATCCCCCCTAGGCGAGAGGGCCCGCAATGGCTCCAGGATTCAAGGCCCAGCGAAGGGGGATTCCTCCGCCTTCCGTTCCGTATCCCTGCTTAACCGGAACAGCTCGAGGGGGCCAAGAAATGCCCCGCCGGCCGTCAAGGGCGCTTGGCAGCGCCCATCTGTCAATCGGAACCGCACCGGAGCGTCTTCAAGTCAGCGTTCATACGGAAAATTTCCTGGTGGTCGTATCTTGGGGCCTTCTAAAGAGCTCCCTTTGCTTACCTTTTCCACACTGTCCTTTGTTGACGGACTGTCGCCCCTGTGGCATTTAAACCAATGTTTGGTCAAGCCATTGGAATGGGGACTGGGGCATGGGCGACGGGCGAGGGAAGGGGGCCGGATTTCTCGGTGCGGTGATTTTGTTGGGCTGGCTGGTCGTTCCGCCGTCCAGCTGGGGCCAAGACCTTCCCCCTTCCATCCTCGCCGACCAATACCTGCTGGCCATCAAGAAGCACGCCGAGGCCGGCGAGCACCATAAAGCGGCAGGGAAGTTCAAGAAGATCCTGGAGCTGGACGTCGAGGTGCCGCCGGTCTTCTGGTACCACTACGGCCGCAATTTTCAGGCCCGGAACAAGCCGATTGAGGCCAAGAAGGCCCTCACCAAGTACGTGAGCCTGACCGGTCGGCAGGGCAAGCACTACACCGAGGCCCTGGAGCGTCTGAATACCGTTACGCCCAAGGCCAAAGCCAGGAAGGCCGAGCAGGCTGAGCGACGGAGGATCCAAGAGCGGGCCGAACGGCAGGGCCTCATCCGCACCCTGGACAATCCCGCTCGGGGTAAGGGGGACAAGTTCGGCACCCGGGTCGCAATCGGCGCCCACGGGTCCCATATCCTGATCGGGGCTCCTCACGCCCAAAACAGGTTAGGGCAGGTTTACCTGTTCGACCCGGAGGGTCGTTTCCAAAGGGACCTTCTGAGAGGTCTGCGGGGCATCCCCCATGATGAGTATGAGTGGTGCCAATTCGGTTACTCGATGGGGGTGTCGGCGGACGGGTCCAGGTTTTTCTTGGGAAGTGCGGCGGATCCAGATTGTGGCGGGCAAATCCTGCTTACCGAAAAGGGGGTGCAGAGATTCACCGGAACTGGCCCTTCCTACCACGAGGTTTTTGGCCACCCCGTTGCTTTGGCAGGGGATGGAAGCAGGCTCCTCGTTTCAAACGGCAACCAAAAGAAAACTTCCCTGCTATCCGGGCAAGGGGATTTGCTCCAAACCTTTGAAAACCCTGCTTCCGCTGGAGTCTCCCATAGTGCATTGGCCCTTTCTGGCAACGGTCATCGCATTCTCATTGGCTATATGGAGGAACATTCCCCGCGGAAAAACGTCGGCCGGGCCTATCTGTTCAATGCCGAGGGCGATGTACTGCGGCACTTCAGTGACCCGACCCCGACTTCCGAAGACCTCTTTGGTGCCGACGTTGCCATGACTCCGGATGGGCGTCGCATCCTGATCGGTGCCCCCGGGGATGACTCCGCGGAAACGGATGTCGGCCAGGCCCATCTGTTCGATGCCGAAGGAAACCTGCTTCGGACCTATGATGACCCAACCCCCACTGGCAGAAAGGGATACGGCGACCGGTTTGGCAGTGCCGTTGCCATTTCCGGGGACGGCACCCGGGTTCTGATCGGCGCCCCGGGGCATCGACCCTCTTATAATTCCTCAGGAGAGGCCCATCTGTTTGATCCCGAAGGCAACCTGCTTCGGTCCTTTGATGATCCAACACCGACCGGTTTAAGTCATTTCGGGGAATCCGTTGCCATCTCAGCAGATGGGACCCGGATTCTAATCGGTGCCCCGGATGACAGCACCATCGCTTTTCAGGCCGGCCAGGCCCACCTGTTCGACGCCTCGGATCTGTAAGAGTGGGACGGCAAATGGAAGGAGCGCATCGGGTGAGGGGCCAATGGGGCTGAACTGCTTTCGAAGCTGCTCCAGATGGGTCACTGACCCTGGGGAAGCCTGAGGAAATGCTGGGAAGTAAGCCATGGTGCGCCAAGTTTCTGTGGATCGGGGCGCTCCTCGGGGCGATTTCCATTGCGGCAACCAAGCCAGCGGAGGCCAGTACGCTGGTTGAAGCCGTTGCAGGAGGTCGCGTTGGGGAGTTTGTCCCCGAAGATCCAGATGTTCCCCTGGGCGACGGCGCAACGGTTAATGTCACCGCCAAGCTCAAGGTCACCACCCTGCTCGGGGAACCTATTGTCGCCTGCAGCGCCATATGGCGCCTCGTCTCCGTCACTGTCAACGGGAAAAAGTATGATCCGGCCGGGATGCCGGCGGATGTTGTGCAAGAGGCCTCTTTGTATGGCGTCGATGGCCTGTTCACCCTTGGCTTTTACGGGGCGCAGCCCAGGGGCTACGACCTCGACAACCACCAGTACTCCATTACCTGCGACCTGGGAGCAATGGGTCCGCCGGACGGCAAGACGGTTAGCTACAACGTGGCCGGCAGTCCGGATTGGTCCGATCTCCTCATCGATTCAAAGGTAATAGGCAACTTACCCGTTTACACCGAACGTTCGGCGCTCACGGACCGCACCATTCCGGCGGATCAGGCGAAGAGCTTTCTGAGGCATTTTTCCGAACCGGAATTCCCTCTGGGCAGCCACGGCGTACCCCGGGTAAGCAAGTATCTGGATTTGATCGAGGCGCGCATCCATTTGGGTGCCATCCGATCCCATATTGAGAGAAACGGTAAACGTTCGGTGGACGGCGGTCAGGGGTTTGCGCCCTCCCGGGCGAAGCAGCGAGAGGGGCTGCGTGCTCGGCACGGATCCGCCGCACCGGACAGTCTGCCCAACGATCTCGATGGTGCCGTCGACAAAATGGTGAAAGCGATGGGCGGCACCGGTCGACTGGTCATCCGCTCGAATGTCCGTGACGACGAGGCGTTCATCGATGGGAAGTCCGTGGGTGCCACCGGGCCTGACCCGCACAGGGTGAAGGCTGGCGAATACACGGTGCGGGTGGAGAAGGCGGGCCGACCCCCGTGGCAGTCCACCGTTCAGGTGCGCCCCGGGAAAACGACCAGGGTTATGGCCCGACTGCATGAGCCGTCTGGAGGAGGTGGAACAAGGGGTGACCAGCCTCGGGGAAGTGTACTTTTCCTGGTCGATACCTCCGGGAGTATGGGAGGGGATAAAATCGAGGCGGCACGGCGCGCCGCCATTGACCAGGGCCGGCGCGTGATCGACTCCGGCGGCGAAGTCAGCATCCTGGCCTTTTCGGGGAGCAGCTGCGACGCGCCCATCCAAGCCAGAATGGCCTTCACCACCGACAAGGGGAAATTGGCTCATTTCGTCCGCAGCATGGGCGCGGGCGGGGGAACGCCTTTGGGTGGCGCCCTGCCGGTGGCCAACCGGGAAATGGCCGCCCATCGTTCCCAAAGCTCCCTGAACCAGATGATTGTGGTTCTGGCTGACGGATCGGACGACTGCGGCACGGCCAAGGCCAACCTTCGTAAGCTGAGCGACGAGGGTGTGGTTTTCCGGCACGAGGCCATCGGACTTGGCGTTGAAGGAGGCTCCGAGGCGGCTCGACAGCTAGAAACGGTGGCGAACATGACCGGGGGTGCCTACCGCTCCGCCGGAGGCGCTAGCGACCTCGAGAAGATTTTCGAGAAGACGATTTCGACCATGGAACTGCTTAATATGCTTGGCCAGTTCGGAAGCCAGAATGGTGGCAAGCCGGAAGGGCAAAGGGAGGGGGCCAGCGGCGCCTCGGATGGCGTGAAGCAACGGGAAAAGATTTTGGATTCGATAGAGTATTAACGGCGGCCTGAAAGGGCGGGCAAGGCCCAGGGAAAGGTGGATAGCCGAATAAAAAAGGCCCCTCTCCATCATAGAGGGGCCTTTGTTGCGCCGGTAGGCGCGGTGGGGGCTCGGACTTACATCATGCCCATGCCGCCCATACCGCCCATGCCGCCCATGTCGGCGCCGCCGCCACCGCCGCCTTCGCCGCCTTCTTCCGGCTTGTCGGCGATCATGGCCTCGGTGGTGATCATGAGGCTGGCGACGCTGGACGCGTTCTGCAGCGCCAGGCGGGTGACCTTGGTCGGGTCGATCACGCCCATGTCCACCATGTCACCGTAGTCGTCGGTGCCGGCGTTGAAGCCGTAGGCGGCCTGGTCGTTCTCGAGGACCTTGCTCACTACCACAGAGGGCTCGCCGCCGGCGTTGTGCACGATCTGGCGCAGCGGCTCCTCGATGGCCCGGCGGACGATGGCCACGCCGGCGTCCTGGTCGTGGTCGCCGGTCTTGAACTCGTCGAGGGTCTTGCGGGCCCGCAGAAGGGCGATGCCGCCGCCGGGCACGATGCCTTCCTCGACCGCGGCGCGAGTGGCGTGCAGGGCGTCCTCGACGCGGGCCTTCTTCTCCTTCATCTCCACCTCGGTGGAGGCGCCCACGTTGATCACGGCCACGCCGCCGGCCAGCTTGGCGACGCGCTCCTGCAGCTTCTCGCGGTCGTAGTCGCTGGTGGCGTCCTCGATCTGCTGGCGGATCTGCTTCACCCGGGCCTGGATGTCGGCGTCGTTGCCGGCGCCGTCGACCACGGTGGTGTTGTCCTTGTCGATGGAGACGCGCTTGGCCTGGCCGAGGTCATCGATGGTGGCGTTCTCCAGCTGGGCGCCCACGTCCTCGGAGATCACGCGGCCGCCGGTGAGGATGGCCATATCCTCGAGCATGGCCTTGCGGCGGTCGCCGAAGCCGGGGGCCTTCACGGCGGCCACGCGGATGGTGCCGCGCATGTTGTTGACCACCAGGGTGGCCAGCGCCTCGCCCTCGAGGTCCTCGGCCACGATCAGCAGCGGCTTGGACTGCTTGGCCACGGCCTCGAGCACTGGCAGCAGGTCCTTCATGCTGGAGATCTTCTTGTCGTGCAGGAGGATGTAGCAGTCCTCCAGCTCGGCCACCATGCGCTCGTTGTCGGTGCAGAAGTACGGGCTCAGGTAGCCGCGGTCGAACTGCATGCCCTCGACCACGTCCAGGGTGTTCTCCAGGGAGGAGCCTTCCTCGACGGTGATCACGCCTTCCTTGCCCACCTTGGACATGGCGTCGGCGATGATCTGGCCGATGGACTCGTCGGAGTTGGCGGAGATGGTGCCGATCTGGGCGATCTCCTTCTCCTCGGAGCAGTCGCGGCTCATGTTGCGCAGCTCGCCCACGACCTTCTCCACGGCCTTGTCGATGCCGCGCTTGAGGTCCATGGGGTTCATGCCGGCGGCCACGGACTTGATGCCCTCGGTGACGATCTCCTGGGCGAGCACGGTGGCGGTGGTGGTGCCGTCACCCGCCTCGTCGGAGGTCTGGGAGGACACTTCCTTGACCATCTGGGCGCCCATGTTCTCGAACTTGTCCTCGAGCTCGATCTCCTTGGCGACGGAGACGCCGTCCTTGGTGATGTTGGGCGAGCCGAAGGACTTCTCCAGGACCACGTTGCGGCCCTTGGGGCCGAGGGTGACCTTTACGGCGTTGGCGAGCTGGTCGACGCCGTGAAGCATGCGGTGGCGAGCGTTCTCACCGAATTTGATGTCTTTTGCAGGCATGGTTTTCTAAACCCTCCGGTATTGGAACCTAGTGGGTGAGATTCGGGGGACGGCGGTCGTTACTCGACCACGCCCATGATGTCGTCTTCCCGCATGACCAGGACGTCCTCGCCGCCCGCAGACACCTCGGTGCCGGCATACTTGGCGAAGATCACCCGGTCGCCTTCCTTGACGGCCATGGGGCGCTTCTCACCGTTGTCCAGGACCTTGCCGTCACCGACGGCGATCACCTGGCCCTGGATGGGCTTTTCCTTGGCGGTGTCGGGGATGTAGAGACCGCCTTCGGTCTTCTCTTCCTCTTCAACACGCTTCACCACGACTCGGTCGTGTAGAGGACGGATTTTCATGGTGCCGCTCCCTCCTGAGGTAGGCGTACGACGTTTCCAAAGTGATTGAGAGATGTTCGGGTCCGCCCGGCGGCGTTGTTAGCACTCGCCGGAGGAGAGTGCTAATGGTAACCGCCCCCGGCCGCTTGTCAAGCCCATAGGCGCCGGATTTGGCGACTTTTTCGGGCCGACAAACGCTAGCGGTTCTTTTCCCGCTTTCGGTCGTGATCCCGGTATTCGCCCTCGATGGTGGTAGGTCCGCGCCGATCCCCTCCGTCCTGGTGGTGCGGGTCGCGGCGTTCATCCCCGGGACCGGGCCCGGACGCCCACATGCGGATGTTTAGCCGGTGGCGCAGGCGGGTGTACGCCCAGCTCCGGAACGGCGGGGTAAGCAGGGCGAAGCCCACCGCGTCGGTGAAGAAGCCGGGAGTCAGCAGCAGGGCGCCGGCCACCAGCAGGCAGGCGCCCTCGAAGAGGGTGAATCCCGGCAGCTCGCCGCGCGCCAGCTGCGCATAGAAGCGGGTAACGGTTACCATGCCCTGGTAGCGCACCAGGGCCGCGCCGAGCAGGGCGGTGCCCACCACGGCGGCGATGGTCAGCGGCGCGCCAATGGCCTGGCCGACCTCTATGAGGAGGTAGACCTCCAGCAGAGGAACCGCCAGGAAGAGGGCGAATAGGCTTGGAAGTAGCCGCATGGGATCCTTTCCGAATGCGGTTTGGGGCGGGCCGGATGGCCCCCGATTCGGCTTATGTGGGGATCGGCTGCGGCCGTATCAAGGGGTGGGCGCGGAAAATTTCCACGGATCCCGAGGGAGGCGGCGGCGTGCGGGCTTGTCGGGAGGAAACGTGCCGGGGGGGAGTCGGCGGCAGAAAAAAAATGGCGACGACCCGGAGGCCGTCGCCCAACCCACAAAGGAGGAAAAGCCTACTCAATCACCAAGCCCGTCGCTCTTGCACCGAGCCATCCGACTGATTCGGCTATATACTTAGAATCGGCCCGGCGGGGAAAGTTCCACGGCAGGAAAAAAGATTCCGCAGGGCCGGCATGACGGAGGAGCGCAACCGTGAATATCGTCGTCTATACCACCTGTCCGGACGAGGACGTGGCTCGCCGCATCAGCCACAAGGTGGTTTCCGAGCAGCTCGCCGCCTGCGTGCACAGCCATCCCGCCGGAACCAGCGTGTTCGAGTGGGAGGGCAAGGTGGAGGAGGAAAGCGAGATCCTGCTCATGATCAAGACCAAGGAAAAGCTCTACGAAGCCCTTGAGGCGGCGATCCTGGAGCAGCACCCCTACGACGTTCCGGAGATCATCGCCGTGTCCATCGATAACGGCTTGGCTTCCTACCTGCGCTGGATCGACCATCTCGATTGAGCCGGCCGCCTTCCGGGGCGGTCGCGGCACCCGCCCGAGTAATGCCCGGTGGCCCATTCCGCACAGCAGGCCGATTTGGTCCAATGGCACGGCTTCTTCCGCGCCGAAATAAGGCCGGCCGGAGCCGCGCCGGGCGGCCGCGGCTCCGGCCGGCTGGCGGTCCCGGGGCTGCAAGAACGGGCTCCCGGGCGAACGGCGCGCGTTTTGCACCGGCCTCCGGTCAGCCGCGCTGAACCGGCCTTCCCGGGATGCTCCGTGCCCCCGGCTCCCCGCGGGCTCCGGGGGAGTAGGGAGCGGAAATTGAACCCCTTTGCGGTTCAATGGTCGGAGGTCTGGTACATTACGCGAGCAGAACGAGCATTCTAATTTCCTGGGGGAAAGGAGCGAGCCCGGCATGAAGTTCCAAGCGTCCGTCGGAAGAAGGGGGCGGCATGCGGTATCCGTGGGGTTGGCCCTCCTGGTGATGTTCCTGGCGGTTCCTGCCCTGGCTCAGCAGAACATCCCGCAGCCGGATGAGGCGTTCAAGCCCACTGCCGAAGCCGTCGGCCCGGACAAGGTACGGATCTCCTGGGAAATCCATGAGGATACCTATCTCTACCGGGACAAGCTCGGCCTGAGCTTGGTCCGCCCGGAGGGTGGCGCGGTGGCCGGCCAGGAGCTGCCGCCGGGCAAGAAAAAGTACGATGAGGTCTTCGGCAAGGAGCTGCGCGTCTTCCGGGACAAGGCCACGCTTACCGCCGAGCTGGAGACGCTGGACGGCGCGCGCGAGGTGACGCTGGAAGCCCGCTATCAGGGCTGCGCCGATGCCGGGGTGTGCTACCCGCCGCAGACCAAGCAGCTCACGGTGGCCCTCCCCGCCGCCTCCGCGGGCACCGGATCGAGCGGTGGCGCCGCCACCGCTGCCGCCACCAGCGGCGCCCGGGACCTGCTGCCCCCCGAGAAGGCCTTCAAGCCCAGCGTGACGGCCACCGGCACTGACCAGGTGAAAGCCGCCTGGGAGGTGGCCGACGGCTATTACCTGTACCGGGACAAGCTGGACCTCCGGGTGGTGAAGCCGGAAGGCCTGAAGGTGGCCGGCCGGGAGCTGCCGCCGGGCAAGAAGAAGTACGACGAGGTCTTCGATAAGGAGCTGCGGATCTTCCGCAAGGAGGCCGCGCTCACTGCCAATCTGGCCCGCGATGGAAGCGGCGCCCAGCCGGTGACGGTGGAGCTCCGCTATCAGGGCTGCGCCGACGCCGGGGTGTGCTACCCGCCGCAGACCAAGCAGGCGGCCCTGACCCTTCCGGCGGCGGGGACCGCCGAAGCTGCGGCCGCCGGCGGGGACGGTGGTTCAGGCGGTCCGCCGGCCTCCGAGCAGGGCCAGTTCGCCGCCGCCCTGGAGTCCGGCGGCATCCTGGCCCTGGGCTTTTTCTTCCTGGCCGGGCTGGGGCTCGCCTTCACGCCCTGCATCTTCCCCATGGTTCCGATTCTGTCCGGCATCATCGTCGGCGCCGGCGGCAGCGAGGGCGCCCCCGGTATGACCAAGGCGCGCGCCTTCACCCTGTCGCTGGCCTACGTGCTGGGCGTGGCGATCACCTACGCCATCCTCGGCGTCATCGCCGGTGCCACCGGCGCCGCCATCCAGGCAGCCCTGCAGAACCCCTGGGTGATCGGGGCCTTCGCGGCGGTGTTCGTGGCCCTGGCTCTGTCCATGTTCGGCTTCTACGACCTGCAGCTGCCGAGCAGCCTGCAGACCCGCATTCAGCAATCCCAGGAGAACCTGGGACGGGGCAGCGTGACCGGCACCCTGGTCATGGGCGTGCTGTCGGCGCTGATCGTGGGGCCGTGCGTGGCCCCGCCGCTGGCCGGCGCCCTGCTCTACATCGGCCAGACCGGCGACATGGTGCTGGGCGGCACCTCCCTGTTCGCCATGTCCCTGGGCATGGGCGTGCCGCTGCTGGTGGTGGGGACCACCGCCGGTTCGGTGATGCCGCGGGCCGGCACCTGGATGAACGCGGTGAAATACGTGTTCGGCGTGCTGCTGCTGGGCGTGGCCATCTTCCTGGTCTCCCGCATCATCCCCTACGCGGTGTCGCTGTTCCTGTGGGGCCTGTTGCTGGTGGTGGCCGCCGTCTACCTGGGGGCCCTGGATCGGCTGGCGCCGGAGGCGAGCGGCTGGCAGAGGCTCTGGAAGGGCCTGGGTGTGGTGCTGCTGGTGCTCGGTACCCTGGAGCTGGTGGGCGCGGTGACCGGCGGCGAGGACCCGCTGGATCCCCTGGAGGGCCTCGTGGCGGCGGGCGGCTCCGTGGCCGCCGGCGGCGAGTCCGGCGAGGAGGGCCTGGAATTCCGGCGCGTGCAGAGCATGGAGGAGCTGCAGGCGGCCCTGGACGAGGCCGCGGCCGCCGGCCGTCCGGTTATGCTGGACTTCTACGCGGACTGGTGCATCGAGTGCGTGCGCTACGAGCGCTCCACCTTCGAGAGCCCGCAAGTGCACGAGGTCCTCAAGGGCCAGGACGCCCTGCTGCTGCAGGCGGACGTCACCCAGCAGAACGCCGCGGATAAGGCGCTCCAGCGGCATTTCAACATCATCGGGCCGCCGGCCATCATGTTCTTCGACCGCGATGGCCAGGAGATCCAGTCCGCCCGCATAGCCGGGTACAAAGGCGCCGAGGAGTTTGTGAAGCATGTCCGCCAAGTCTATGGCAGCTAGGTTCGCCCGCGGGGCCGCCCCGCTCCTGGTCGTGGTGGCCGTGCTGCTGGGCGGCTGCAGCGGCGAGCAGGTGGTCACTCCGGCCCACGAGGCGGAGGCCGCACCGGCATTCGAGCGCCCCGGCCTCCGCGAGGAGCGCATCAGCCTGGAGGCGTACCGGGGCAAGGTGGTACTCCTCAATTTCTGGGCCACCTGGTGCCCTTTCTGTCGCAAGGAGATCCCGCATCTCGTGGACCTGCAAGAGCGATACGGAGCGGAAGGCCTCCAGGTGTTGGGCGCGGCCCTGAACTGGAAGATCGACAGCCGCGAGCGCAACGACCCCGACATCTTCCACCAGAAGGTGGCGGCCTTCGAGCTGGAGCACGGCCTCAACTATCCCATCCCCTTGATCAAGGAGGGCATGGACGAGGTGCTGGCCCGGTTCGGCGATCCGGTGGGAATTCCCTACACGGTGCTGATCGATCGCCGGGGGCGGGTGCGCAAGGTCTTCCAGGGCAACCCGGGACCGGATCCCCTGGAGAAAGCGGTCAGAACCCTCCTTTAACCCCCTCGATCCCGACCCGATGTTGGACTTTGCCCGCCGATCCCTATAGCATGGCCGGTGCTTCGCGGGCTCCGGATTCCGCACCGGAGCCGGGGGGAGGATTTCGGGCGGTATCCCGTCCGAAGAAAACGGGAACCGGCATGATCCATGTGGAGCAGGCCCTCGAGGGGGCCAACGCGGCCTACGCCGAAGACCGTCTCGAGGAGGCGGAGCGCGAGCTGCTGGCCGTTCTGGAGTTCGACGAGCTCGAGCCGCGGGCCCTGCGCCTGCTCGGCCGGATCGCCATGCGGCAGGGGCAGCCACAACGTGCGGCGGAGCTCTTCCAGAGTGCCCTCAAGGCCCGGGAGCCCGGCTCCAAACAGGCGCCCTCCGGTCCCATGCCCACCCCCACCCTAGCCGAGCTCTATGCCCAGCAAGGCCACATCGAGGCCGCCGCCAAGGTCTACCGCGAGCTGCTGAACGGCGTCTCCGGAGAAGCCCAGGCGGCGGAATGGCGCCGTCGCCTGCGCGAGCTGGAACAGGACGCCGACGGGGTGTCCTCCGAGCCCGCAGAAGAGAAGGAAGAGGCGGCGCTCGGGCGGCTCAAGGGCCTTGTGGACCAAGTGGAGCGCAGCGGGGAAGTGCGCCGGCTCCGGGCCTTCCTCGAACGTCTGGAGGCGCGCGTCCCGCGGTAGGCCGACCACACCCGAAGGGACCGGATAATCGGGGCTGCCTGGTGCGGGGGCAGCCGCTCGCTGCGGTTTGAATCAGGGGGATTCTATGGACATTCGCAAGATTCGGCGGTTGATCGAGCTCCTTGAGGACTCGGATGTGACCGAGATCGAGATCGCCGAAGGTGAAGAAAGCGTTCGCATCACCCGCGGCGCTCCTGCCGCCGCGCAGGTGCCGGCGCCGGCCCCGGTGCAGCCGGCACCCTCCCACCAGGCCCCGCAGGCGCCGGCGGCCGGGAGCGAAGCGCCCGCCGCGGAGGAGGAAACGGGCATCAAGGTGGAAGCGCCCATGGTGGGCACCTTCTACCGGGCGTCCTCCCCGGAATCGGAGCCGTTCGTCCGCGAGGGCGACCGGGTCAACGTCGGCGATACGCTGTGCATCATCGAGGCCATGAAGCTGTTCAACGAGATCGAGTCGGAGTATTCCGGCAGGGTGAAGAAGATCCTCGCGGAGAACGCCCAGCCCGTGGAATACGGGGAGCCGCTCTTTCTCATCGAGCCGGACGGCTAGGCTCCGCCGCGCTCGCCGCGGCCAGTTGACTACCGGCCGCGCCCGGCCCGAAGCGTTAACCGAACCTAAGGACAAGGGGGTCCCTGTGCTTCCCACAGGCGGAACTTACGATCTCGCTTGCCCTCGCCCGTCCGGCTTGGGCTTTCTTCGATCCGAACGGCGCCCGCGCAGTACGGCCTATTCCCCGGCGAGCCGGTGTACTCCGGCCGGGCAGGCGGGCTAGCCCATGTTCGATAAGGTACTGATCGCCAACCGGGGCGAGGTCGCCCTGCGCATCCTGCGGGCCTGCCGGGAGCTCGGCATCAAGACGGTGGCCGTGCACTCGCAGGCGGACCGGGACGCCAAATACGTGAAGCTGGCGGACGAGTCGGTCTGCATCGGTCCGAACCAGTCCGGGGACAGCTACCTGCACGTGCCCGCCATCATGAGCGCCGCCGAGGTCACGGACGCCGAGGCCATTCATCCGGGGTACGGCTTCCTCTCCGAGAATCCGGATTTCGCCGAGATCGTGGAGTCCTCCGGGCTCACCTTCATCGGGCCCTCCGCCGAGCTGATCCGCACCATGGGCGACAAGGTGGCCGCCAAGCGGGCCATGAAGAGCTCCGGTGTGCCCTGTGTGCCCGGCTCCGAGGGCCCGGTTCCGGAGGACGACAAGGAGCTCCGCAACCTGGCCCGGGAAGTGGGCTATCCCGTCATGATCAAGGCGGCCGGAGGCGGCGGCGGCCGGGGGATGCGGGTGGTCCATACCGAGGCCAGCCTGGCCAACGCGGTATCCATGACCAAGGCGGAGGCGGAGAAGGCCTTCGGCAACGGCATGGTCTACATGGAGAAGTTCCTCGGCCACCCGCGCCACATCGAGGTCCAGGTGCTCGCCGATCAGCACGGCAACGCCATCCATCTGGGGGAGCGGGACTGCTCCGTGCAGCGCCGCCACCAGAAGCTGTTGGAGGAGGCTCCGGCACCGGGTATCGACGAGGAGACCCGCCGGGAGATGGGAATGCGCTGTGCCGAGGCCGCACGCAAGCTCGGCTATACGGGGCTGGGTACCTACGAGTTCCTCTACGAGGGCGGGGAGTTCTTCTTCATCGAGATGAATACCCGCCTCCAGGTGGAGCATCCGGTCACCGAGCAAATTACCGGGGTGGACCTGGTCAAGGAGCAGATCCGGGTGGCCGCCGGGCAGCCCCTGCGCTTCCGCCAGGAGGACATCGAGCTCAAGGGGCACGCGGTAGAGTGCCGGATCAACGCGGAGCATCCGGAGTCCTTCGTGCCGTCGCCGGGGACCATCTCCCACCTCCACCTGCCCGGGGGCCCGGGCGTGCGCATCGATTCCCACGCCTACACGGGCTACGTGATCCCGCCCTTCTACGACTCCCTCATGGGCAAGCTCATCGTCGAGGGAGAGGACCGGGAGGAGGCCATGGCCCGTATGGGGCGGGCCCTGGAGGAGTTCATCGTCGGCGGCATCGACACCACCATTCCCCTCCACCAGCGCCTGCTGCGGGATGGGCGGTTCCAGGCCGGCGGTGTGGATATCCACTTCCTGGAACGTTTCCTGGGCGAAGAGTGACCGCGCTTCGGAGGTGTTCCGGATGATCGCCGTGCCGCCCGGCCCGAGGGTTCCCCGTGGAATGGGTTGAGGTGCGGCTCACCGTTCCCGGGGGGCTCCTGGACGCCGTGGAGGAGGCCCTGAGTGGCGCCGGCGCGGGGGCCGTCACGGTGGCCGAGGGCGACGACCAGCCCAACTTCGATCCCGGCAAGGTCTGGGAGATCAATCTGGTCTCCGCCTGGTTCGCCGCGGAGGCGCTGCCGGCGGATCTGGAAGACCGGGTCGAGGCCGCCGTTGGCCAGCGTCTGGCCCTGGAACGGATTCCCGTGGAGGGGCAGGACTGGGCCCATGCCTGGAAGGACCGTTTCGGCGCCTTTCCCGTGGGCGAGCGCCTCTGGGTTCGGCCGAGCTGGGTGGAGGAGACCGCTCCCGAAGGACGGGTGGAGCTGATCCTGGACCCGGGGATGGCCTTCGGCACCGGGCAGCACGAGACCACCCGGCTGTGCCTGGAGTGGCTGGACGCCCGGGTGGGGCCCGGCGCCATGGTGCTGGATTACGGCTGCGGGAGCGGCATCCTGGCCATCGCGGCGGCGAAGCTGGGTGCCGCGCAGGTGCTGGCCGTGGACAACGACCCGCTGGCCGTGGAGGCCACAGGGAATAACGCCGCCCTGAACGGTGCCGCAGACCGCATTGCGGCGGCACCGGTGAGCCCGGGCCTGGATGGAGCGGGGCCGTTCCCCCGCGTGGTGGCCAATATCCTGTCGCGGACCCTGGTGGAGCTGGCCGACGAGCTGGTGGCGGTTACCGCTTCCGGCGGGGAGCTGAGCCTGTCCGGGATCCTGGCTCCGCAGGCGGCGGAGGTGCGTGCCGCCTTTCCGGCAATCAGGTGGACGCGGGAAGCCCGACAGGGGGATTGGGTACGGTTGGACGGTATCCGGGAGGCCTGACGGATGGAGATCCGTTGCCCCAATTGCGATACCCGGTTCCGGGTCGTCGCGGATCAGCTCAACGCCGACGGGACCCGGGTCCGGTGCTCGGTATGCAGCTACCGGTTCCTGGCCTTCCCGGACGGCACCGTGCGAAGCCCGGAACCGGAAGAGGCCGGTACCGCCGGGGAAGGCGCCGAGCCCGCCGCCCCGCCCCCGGAGGCGCCCGGTGATGGGGAGCGGGAGGAGCCGGCGGAGCCGGACCCCGCTCCGGCGCCCGACGGGGGTGCGGACCGGCCCGCGACTGGGCGCCCGGCGGCCTCCGGCCGCGGCTCGTCGCTCCTGCTCAAGCTTCTGGTGGTGTTCCTGATGCTGGGCCTTGTGGCCGAGCTGGGCTATGCCTTCCGCAGCTACTGGCTGGCCTGGCCGTGGGCCCGCTCGGCGGCGCGGAGCGCGCTGGAGCTCACCGGGATGGAGATGGAGCTGCCGGTGGCCCTGCGCCACTATCGGGCCGAGGCCATCAACGCCCGCCTGGCTCCCCTGCGGTCCGGACGCAACGTGACGCTCGTGCAGGGGGTGCTGATCAATGACGCCTCCTTCGCGCAGCGTCCGCCCAAGCTGGAGGTCCGCGCCCTCGGCGCCGAGGGCGCGGTCCGCTATCGGCGGGTGAAGCTGCCCGGAAAGCGACTCGACCTGGACCAGCCGCTCGACCTGGAAAGCCTGCGCACCAAGTGGGGCCGGGCGCGGGCCGAATTCCCCGAAATCCTTCGGCCCGGACAGGAAGTGCCCTTCGTGGTGGTGCTCGAGGATGTGCCGCCGGGGATCCGACGCTTCCGGGTGGAGCTGGTGCCCTGACGGCGCCGCCGTAATCCATTGATCCCCCATGTCGGGCCGGAATAAAATAATCGGTTTTCCAGTCCCCCGCATCACCGGAGGAGGGCCCGTCCGTGGCTTTGCAAAGGCTGGCCATCGGCCCGCATATTCTGGCCAATAATCTGGCCCTGGCTCCCATGGCGGGAATCACCGAGCGGCCCTTCCGCAGCCTCTGCCGGCAATGGGGGGCCGGACTGGCCGTATCGGAGATGATCCTGAGCCGCTCCATGCTGGCCGGTGACGGCCTTGCCCTGTCCAAGGCCGATCACACCGGGGAGGAGGGCCCCATTGCCGTCCAGATCGCCGGCGGCGATCCCGGGCTGCTGGCGGAGGCGGCGCGCTGGAACGAGGAGCGCAGCGCGGACATCATCGACATCAACATGGGCTGTCCCGCCAAGAAGGTTTGCAAGCAGGACGCTGGCTCGGCCCTCCTGCGGGACGAGGAGCTCGTCGGCCGCATCCTGGACGCCGTGGTGGGGGCCGTGGACATTCCCGTGACCCTGAAGATGCGCACGGGATGGGACCGCGAGCACAGGAACGCCCCGCGCATCGCGCGCAGGGCCGAGCGGGCCGGGATTCAGGCCCTGGCGGTACATGGCCGGACCCGGGCGGACCGGTACAAGGGCGAGGCCGAATACCGGACCATCGCCGCCGTTAAGGCCGCCGTCTCCTTGCCCGTCTGGGCCAACGGCGACATCCGGACACCCGAGGACGCTGCGCGGGTCCTGGAGGCTACCGGGGCCGATGGCCTCATG
Organism: Thiohalorhabdus sp. Cl-TMA; assembly: GCF_041821045.1. Lineage (NCBI taxonomy): Bacteria > Pseudomonadati > Pseudomonadota > Gammaproteobacteria > Thiohalorhabdales > Thiohalorhabdaceae > Thiohalorhabdus > Thiohalorhabdus methylotrophus. The sequence goes on from NZ_JBGUAW010000003.1 coordinate 52,012, forward strand.
ATCGGTCGCGGTGCCCAGGGCAGGCCCTGGCTGTTCCGCTCGGTGGCCCACTACCTGGCCACCGGGGAACAGCCAGAGGAGCCCGGGCTCGCCGAGCAGGGGCGGGCCGTCCTCGACCACCTAGAGGGGTTGAAGCAATTGTACGGTTCTGGCCGGGGGGCCCGCGTGGCCCGCAAGCATCTGGGATGGTACGCGGAGGGTCTGCCCGAAGACATCGGTCAGGTTTTCCGCGCAAGGGTGAACGAGGCGCAAGCCCTGGCGCAGCAGCAGGAGCTGGTGGAAGCCTTCTTCCTGCGTGATGGCCAAGAGGCTGCATGAGGTGGCGGATTCCCGATCGGACCCGGATCCGGAATATCCCGGCCTCAAGGCCTGCATCGAAGAGGCGCTGAACCAGTATTTCGCCAATCTGGACGGGGAAAAGCCCTCCGGCCGGCTTTACTATCTGGTCCAGAGCGAAGTGGAGCAGGCCCTCCTGGAGCGCATACTTTTGGAGACCGGCGGCAACCAGCGCCGGGCGGCCGAGCTTCTGGGATTGAATCGCAACACGCTGCGCAAGAAAATCCAGGAGTACGGCATCAGCACCAAGCAGTAACCGGGGGCCGAAGGGCTCCCTGCGGGGCGTCCCCGTAAGGGGCCCGAAGGCGCTCAAGGGAAGATCGGCAATGGACGGCGTACGGCTAACGGTGGAGCCGGAAGGCGCCGTGGTGGAAGTGCCTCGCGGGACCACCCTTTTCGAGGCCGCACGCAAGCTGGGCATCTACATAACCAGCGACTGCGGCGGCCATGGCGAGTGCGGCAAGTGCTTCGTGCGGCTGCGGAGCCAGCCGCGGGCGCCCACGGACATCGATTGCCGCATGCTTTCCCAGGATCGCCTGGATATGGGGACCCGGCTGTCGTGCCGCTATGTGCTGGAGGCGGATACAGTGGTGTATATCCCCCCCGGTAAGCGGCGCCAGAACCGATTCGCCTGAGTCCGCCCGCCCGGCGGGGCGGGCGAGTCGTTATTGTCGATTCTGCCAGGAGCGGCCCGCGGAGCCCGGGGTCGCCGCGATTCCCCGTGCGCGGGGCTGGCGGAAGCGCACCGTACCGGATACCGAAAGGGGCTGGATGGCGCCATCCAGCCCCTTTCGGTTTGACCATGGACATGGATGGCAACCAGCGAGCCGGCGCGAGATCGGCAAGGTAAGGGATGAGGACATGGGAGAGATAAAGCGGGCACTGATCAGCGTTTCGAACAAGCGCGGCCTGGAGGAATTCGCCCGCAGCCTCCACGAGGAGTTCCAGGTGGAGATCCTATCCACCGGCGGCACCGCGCGGCTGCTGCGTGACCACGGCGTTCCGGTGACCGATATCTCCGACTACACCGGGTTCCCGGAGCTGTTCGAGGGGCGGGTGAAAACCCTGCATCCGCGCGTGCACGGCGGGCTGCTGGCGAAGCCCAGCAATCCCGAGCACAGGGAGCAAATGGAGGCCAACGACATCCCGTCCATTGATCTGGTGGTGGCCAACCTCTATCCCTTCGAGGAAGTGGTGGCCAATCCCGAAGCCAGCCTGGAGGAGGCCGTCGAGAATATCGATATCGGTGGGCCCACCATGCTCCGGGCGGCGGCCAAGAACCATGCGCACGTAACCGTGGTGGTGGAGACCGAGGATTATGCCCGGGTCCTGAAGGAGATGCGGTCCAGCGGCGGCGCGGTGGGGGAGCCGACCCGGTTCGGCTTGGCGCGCAAGGCCTTCGAGCACACCGCCCGGTACGACGGCGCCATCGCCGATTACCTGGGCCGCATCCGGGAGGACGGCAGCCGGGAGCTCTTCCCCGCCACGCTCAATCTCTCCTTCGAGAAGGCGGCCAGCATGCGCTACGGGGAGAACCCGCACCAGCACGGCGCCTTCTATGTGGAGCCCCGAGCGGGAGGCGCCAGCGTTTCCACCGCCACGCAGCTGCAGGGCAAGGAGCTCTCCTACAACAACGTGGCGGACCTGGATGCGGCCTTCGAGGCGGTGAAGGAGCTCGCCGAGCCCGCCTGCGTCATCGTCAAGCACGCCAATCCCTGCGGCGTGGCCGAGGCCACCGACCTGCTGAGCGCCTACCGGCGCGCCTTCGCCTGCGATCCCACCTCCGCCTTCGGCGGGCTGATTGCCTTCAACCGGCGGGTGGACCAGGCCACGGCCAGGGCGATCCTGGACCAGCAGTTCGTGGAAGCGGTGATTGCCCCCGCCTACGAGGACGGGGCGCTGGAGACCTTCTCCACCAAGGCCAACGTCCGGGTCATGCAGACTCCGGCCCTCACGCTCGCCGATACCAGCAAGTGGGACTACAAGCGGGTGAACGGCGGCCTGCTGATCCAGGAACGGGATACGGCGCTCTACGAAGCCGACCAGCTCAAGGCGGTGACCAAGCGGGAGCCCAGCGAGCAGGAGTGGCGGGAGCTGCTGTTCGCCTGGCGGGTTTCCAAGCACGTGAAATCCAATGCCATCGTCTATGCCAAGGACATGGCCACCGTGGGAATCGGCGCGGGCCAGATGAGCCGGGTGGACTCCTCCCGGATCGCCGCCCAGAAGGCCCAGTCGCCGCTGGCCGGGTCCGTGATGGCCTCGGACGCCTTCTTCCCGTTCCGGGACGGCCTGGACGCGGCGGTGGAGGTGGGCTGCACCGCGGTTATCCAGCCCGGCGGCTCCATCCGCGACAACGAGGTGATCGAGGCGGCGGATGAGCACGACATCGCCATGGTGCTCACCGGCATGCGTCACTTCCGGCATTAGGCCGGCGGCGCGAGCCGCGGAATAACGCCTGACCGGAGCACGCCCGGTCATTTCCCGGTGGGTATACCTCGGAAGGGAGCACAACCATGCGCATCCTGGTAGTCGGGGGCGGCGGGCGCGAGCACGCCCTGGCCTGGAAGCTGGCCCAGAGCCCGCGAGTGGGGCGCGTCGTCTGCGCCCCCGGTAATGCAGGAACCGCCACCGAAGCCAAGGTGGTCAACGCCCCAGTGGCGGATGACGATCTGGACGGCCTGCTGCGGCTGGCCCGGCGGGAGGAAGTGGACCTCGCCGTGATCGGTCCGGAGGTGCCGCTGGTGGCGGGCATCACGGATCGCTTCGAGGCGGAGGGGATTCGCTGTTTCGGCCCCGACGCCGCTGCGGCGCGGCTGGAGGGCTCCAAGGCCTTCGCCAAGGCCTTCATGGCCCGGCACGGTATTCCCACCGCGGCCCACGGCACCTTCACGAATGCCGCGAGCGCGGCGGCCTTCGTGGACCGCTTGAATCGCCCGGTGGCCGTCAAGGCGGACGGCCTGGCCGCCGGCAAGGGCGTGGTACTGGCCGACGAGCCCGCCGCGGCCAAGGCCGCCATCGAGGAGATCCTCGGTGGCCGCTTCGGCGCCGCCGGCGCCCGCGTGGTGGTGGAAGAGCGCCTGGGGGGGGAAGAGGCGTCCTTCCTGTGCCTGGTGGACGGCGAGCACATCCTGCCCCTGGCCAGTGCCCAGGACCACAAGACCCTGAACGAGGGGGATACCGGTCCGAATACCGGCGGCATGGGGGCCTACTCCCCGGCACCGGTGGTCACCGAGGGCGTGGCCCGGCGGGTCATGGAGGAGGTGATCCGCCCCACCGTCACCGGCATGGCCGCCGACGGCCATCCCTTCCGGGGCGTCCTGTACGCCGGCTTGATGATCGAGAACGGCCGGCCGCGGGTACTGGAGTACAACTGCCGGTTCGGCGACCCCGAATGCCAGCCGTTGATGGTGCGGCTGCGGAGCGACCTGGCGGAGCTCCTGGAAGCCGCCTGCGCGGGGCGCCTGGACCAGACGGAGGCGGAATGGGACCCCCGCCCGGCCTTAACGGTGGTACAGGTGGCCGGCGGCTACCCGGGTGCGTATGAGAAGGGCCATGCTATCCAGGGGCTGGACGCGGTTCCCGAAGGGCCGCAGTTAAAGGTATTCCACGCCGGTACCGCCCGGTCCGCGGGACGGACGGTTACCGCCGGGGGGCGGGTGCTGGGAGTCACCGCCCTCGGGAGTACGGTGGGCGAAGCCCGGGACCGCGCGCTGGCCGGTGCCGATGCGCTTACCTGGCCGGGATGCTACTACCGGCGGGACATCGGGCACCGCGCCCTGGCGCGCTCCTGAGCCCCGGTACCTTGTCGGGAAACGGTCGGCTGGACATCCGGGAGGCCGCCCGTGCGCTCACGGCGGGCGGCGTCCTGGCCTATCCCACCGAAAGCTGCTTCGGGCTGGGGTGTGATCCATGGAATCGGCAAGCGGTGGAGCGCATCCTGGCCGCCAAGGGCCGCGCGGAGGCCAAGGGGCTGATCCTCATCGGTGGCCTCTGGGAGCACCTGGCTCCCTTCATGGGCCGTCTCACGGTGCCCATGCGGCGCCGCATCGCGCGGCACTGGCCCGGCCCGGTCACCTTCCTGCTCCCGCCCGCCCCGGAAGCCCCGGCCTGGATCCGCGGAGCGCATCCCCGGATCGCCCTGCGCTGGACTGCCCATCCCCACGCCGCCCGTTTGTGCCGGGCCTACGGCGGCGCCCTGGTCTCCACCAGCGCCAACCGGGAAGGCGAACCGCCCGCCATAACCGCGGTCCAATGTGAAAAGATCTTCGGCGCGGAGCTCGATGGCTATATGCGCGGGAAGGTAGGCCCCCGGGCCCAGCCCTCGGCGATCATCGACGCGGTTACGGGCGTTCGAATCCGCTAGGAAAAATTTTTGCCGGCCCTGGAACTCACCCCGCAACCGGTTTTCTAAATCTATGAGACGGCCCAAAACCGTCTCCGGCCCTGCCCCGCCCGTCAGGGCCGGTTCCTGGTGCCGCCCCTTCCCCGGGGGCGGGTGGAGCCCCGGTTTTCCCCCTTTTCCGGGGCTCTTTTTTTTATCCTTTCGCCGTGAAATCCAGCCCCAGCCATTCGCCCAGCTTCTCGCGGGCCTCTTCGACCCCCGTGCCTTTCAGCGCCGAGAAGAGCTGAACGCTCACCTCCGGAAAGCGGCTGGCCAGATCGGCACGCAGGAACTCGAGGGTCCGCCGCGCCTCGTTCTTCTTGGCCTTGTCCGCCTTGGTGAGGAGCACGTGGAGCGGCAAGTCGAAGTAGTCCGCCCATTCCAGCAGCTGGCGATCGAAGTCCCGCATGGGCCGGCGAACGTCCATGATGAGCACCAGACCCGCCAGGCTTTCCCGGTCGTGCAGATAGCCCTCCAGAAGGCGCCCCCATTGCTCCTTCACCGCGGCGGGAACTTTGGCGTACCCATAACCGGGTAGGTCCACCACCCGCTGTTCGCCTTCCCCCAGACCGTAAAAGATGATCTGCTGCGTACGCCCCGGCGTGGAGCTGGTTCGGGCCAGCTTCTTGCGCTGCAGCAGGGCGTTCAGGGCGCTGGACTTTCCGACGTTGGAGCGGCCCGCGAAGGCCACCTCCCCTCCCTGGTCCGTTGGGAAATCCCGGGAATGGGCGGCGGCGACGAGGAATTGTGCAGTGGGCAAGTTAGAAGCCATGTATGGAAATTTGACCCATGTATAAGGGTGTTCTTATACTACAAAGTTGGCGTGGATCAGACAAAGACCTTGACGCGTTTTCATAGCATTCATGGAAGCAACGGATTTCTCATTCGATCGGCCGAAGGCCGGTCCCATTCTCCGATAGACCGGGAGGAAAGACCATGAAGAAAACCGTGATCGCCATTAGCGCCGGCTTGGCGCTGGGCCTCGGTGTGAGCAACGCGCAGGCCGCCGGCGGCAAGACGGCCGCTCAGGAGCTGGGCTGCACCGCCTGCCACGGCGCCACTACCAAGCTGGTCGGGCCCTCCTTCCAGGCCGTGGGCAAGCGGTATAACAGCGATAAGGGTAAGCTCCTGGAAGTCGTGAAGCACAACGTGAAGCAGGGTGGCTCCGGCAACTGGACCGACGTGACCGGCGGAACGCCCATGCCTCCGCAGCCCCAGGCCGCCGGCAAGACCAAGAAGCTGAAGGCGATTGCCGGTTGGATCGCCGACCTGGCCAAGTAAGTAGCAGGAAACGATCGGGGAATACGCTCCGACAAGGGGGAAGCCGGGATGGAATCCGCCGTCCTGGCTTCGCTTTTATGGCGCGCCCCCCGGCATCGTTCCACCAGTAAGGAGACGGTCAATGCGGACTCTGTTTTGGGCGGTCGTCATGGCGAGCGTCCTAGCGGTCACTCCCGCCCACGCTGCCGACGGGGGTCATTCGGGCGGCGAACCCAAGGGCGACGCCAAGGCCGGCAAGCAGCTGGTCACGAAGGGCAAGCCCGACAACCCCATGGTGATGCCCTGCCAGTCCTGTCACGGCACTGATGGTAAGGGCAATCCCCAGGCCAAATTCCCGCGCCTCGCCGGCCAGAATATGCAGTACATGGTGAAGCAGCTGAAGGATTTCGCCAGCGGGGATCGGACCAACTATCCCACTATGACCAACATCGCCAAGGGCATGTCCGAGCAGGAGATGTGGGATGCGGCCCGTTACTACAACCAGCAGAAGGTGGACGTAGAAGGCGCGGATGCTGAGAAGGCAATGATCAAGCTCGGAGAGCAAATCGCCGAGCGGGGCGTCCCGGAGCAGAACGTGCCCGCCTGCACCTCCTGCCACGGACCCAAGGGGCTGGGCGTTCCGCCCGTATTCCCGCAGATCGCCGGCCAGCACGCCAGCTACATTGAAAAGCAGCTGCAGGACTGGGAAGCCGGTAACCGCCAAAACGACCCGGCGAAGATGATGACGGATATCGCCCCGAAGCTTTCCGAGAAGCAGATGAAGGCCGTGGGCGCGTATTTCAGTCACGTGGATGCGCAGCAGGGCGGTAGCGCGAAGCACTAGACTCCGCCCCATCCAGATGCGCGAGGGACCCTCCGGGGTCCCTTTTTTTGTCCTGGAACCGAACGGAAAAAAGCGCCTTTTCCGGGTCGGGCAAAGCGCGCCCTGGTCCCCGAAGATTCTTCCGCCGACAAACCGGCGGCGTTGAGAAGGCCGCCCGGGTGGGCCAGGTGGGGCACCGTTCAGCCCCGGGCCTGGGGCTCCAATATCCGGGGGCCGAAAGAGGCGCTACACGGGACCGGAAGGAAAGGGGAAGGGCCGGTCGGGCGGGGTCACTCAACCCTGCGGTCGATGGTCACGGAGAGCTGCCGGCCGTCCTTGACTTTGAGCGGGTTGGTCATGCCTTCCAAATCCCCGGGCTGGGCGGTGGGCTGCCCGTTCTTGGAAACCCGGGCGCCTACCACAACACGGTCCATGGAGGAAAGCTTGCGCGAGGGCATCATGGCCTGGGAATCGTTCAGGGACACCTCCACGGGCAGGTCCTGCACCTGCTTGCGGACCACCGCCACGGGCATGGGTGGCCCCTGGGCGGCGCGGGCGAAGATGAAGACCGTGTCCCCAGGGTCGGCGGTCTCCTTAAGCTCGGCGGCCAGATCGACGCGGACCCGCATGGAAGGCCCCGCGGCCGCGGTCTGTTCGGGCCGATCGATGGTGACGGATTCCTGGCTGACGCCCTCCGCCTGGGCGATATAGCCCTTGAGCATGCCGATGGCATCGCTGTCCGGGGGCATCTGGGCTGCCAGCTTCCGCCAATGCTTGGCGGCGGCCTCGCCGTCGCCACGGGACATGGCGGCCGAGCCCGCGAGCCACAGGCCCAGGGAGTTGTCCGGATCCTTGGCAAGGGCCTTGTTCACCAGCGCGCTGGCCCGCTCCGTAATGCGGCGGCCGTTGGCGAGGGCGATGGCCTCCGCGTACTGGACCAGTAGCTGCGGCTCCTCGCCCAGCAGCTTACGGGCCTCGCCGTAGGCCTCCACGGCGTCGCCGAATTGCTCCTGGGCCCGGTAGGTCTGGCCCAGCAGCACCCAGGCCTCGGCGGTCTTGGGATGCTCGCTCAGGTGCGCCCGCAGCTGGGAGATGCGCTGCTCCGGGGCCATCCTGGAATACTTCTGGATCTCCGACTGGCTCAGCCGGGTGGCGGGAGACTCGCCAATCAGGCCGGGGCGCCCCACAGCGAAGTACAGGGTCACCGCGAGGACGGGGAGCAGGAGCATGAGTCCGGAGAGGGTCCGGCGGCCGGAGGCAGAGGCGGCGCCGGAGCGCTCCGCGCCGGCTTCCTCCCCGGGTACGTCCCGGACGATCTCGTTTTCCAGCTCCCTACGGCCCTGCTCGTACTCCTCCTCGGACAGGGTGCCGCGGTCGCGCTCGGCGGCCAGCTCGGCAAGCCGGTCACGGTACACCGAGAGGTTGGCCTCGGCATAGGAGGTGTCGCCCTCGCGGGTGCGGCCGAGCAGCGCCGGGGCGATAAACCAGACGGCCGCCAGGATCATGGCGGCGGTGATGATCCAGAACAGGGTCATTGTGCGGAATCCTTATCGGAGTCGGTGCCCAGGAGCTCGGCGGCGCGCGCCCGCTCCTCCGGCGATAGCTCGGCCGGTCCGGCGCGCGCCCGCCGGCGCGCCACCAGGAGCCAGATGCCCGCCCCCACGGCGAGCAGCGTGAAGGGACCGAACCACAGCAAATAGGTGCTCGGCTGCACGGGCGGCTGGTAGAGGACGAACTCCCCGTAGCGGTCCACCAGATACTCGATCACCGCCTCGTTGCTTTTTCCCTCCTCCACCACCTTCTGGTAGACCTCGTCCCGCAGGTCCTGCGCCAGATCGGCCTGGGAGCCGGCCAGGGATTCGTTCTGGCACACCAGGCACCGCAGGTCCTCGAGGAGGGACCAGTACCGCTCCTTCTGAGCGGTGCTGTCGAATTCCCGCAGGGACTCCGGCTCGGCGCCGGCCAAGCCGGCGGGAAGCAGGAGCAGGAAGGTGAGGAGCACGGGGATCCAGCGCTTCATGATTCGGCTCGCAGTTCACGCACCAGCGGCATGATCGTGTTCCGGAGCTCCTTCCGGGTCAGGGGGCCGATGTGCTTGTGGCGGATGATGCCCTTGCTGTCCACCACGAAGGTCTCCGGCACCCCGTAGACGCCGAGGTCGATGCCCACCTCGCCCGCCGGGTCGAACAGGCTGAGGTCGTACGGGTCGCCGCGCTCCCGCAGCCAGCGGCGGGCATCGGCCCGCTTGTCCTTGTAGTCGAAGCCGATGATGGCCAGATTGGGGTGATTGCGGCTGGCCTCCATGAGCACCGGATGCTCCTGGCGGCAGGCCACGCACCAGGAAGCCCAGACATTGAGCAGGTACACCTGGCCTTCGAGCCGCTCCGGGGTCACTGCGCCCGTGGGGCTGGATACCGTGGGCAGGGAGAACTGCGGCACCGGCTTGCCGATCAACGGCGACGGGACCTTCTCGGGATCTTGTGTCAGCCCCCAGCCGAGAAGCGCCACGAGACCGATAAAAATGAGTAAGGGCACCCAGACCCCTAACCCAACGCCTGTCGCAATTTTGGGGATCAAATTTTTGGAGCCCATCAGCTAGCCCTCCCCGGTTGCGGCGGCCAGGGATTCCCGCTCCGCCTTGGAGGCGGTCTCGCGCCGCCGCGCAACCCGATAGCGGCGGTCGGTGAGCGCCACCACGCCGCCCGCGGCCATGAACAGCGCCCCCAGCCATATCCAGCGAACGAAGGGCTTGTGGTAGAGGCGGACGCTCCAGGCGCCCCCGTCGCCCATGGGCTGGCCGAGGGAGGCGTAGATGTCGCGGGTGAGTCCGGGGTCGATGCCGGCTTCGGTCATGGGCTTGCTCCCGGAGAGGTAGCGGCGCTTCTCCGGGTGGAGCACGGCCTCGGCCTCGCCGTCTTGCATGACCACGATGGTGCCGAGCGCGGCCTCGTAGTTGGGGCCCTGGGTTCGCTCAACGCCCTGGAAGCGGAAGGTATAGCCGGCCATCTGCGTGGTCTCTCCCGGCTCCATGCGCAGCCGGGTCTCGGTGTTGTGGACGCTGGTGATGGTGATGCCCACCACCGTCACCGCAAGGCCCAGGTGCGCCAGGGCCATGCCGTAGGTACCCGCGGGCAGCCGACGCAGGCCCTCGAGGAGGCCGCGCTTATCGGAGAGCTGGGACCACACGGCCTGCACGCTAGTGGCGGTCACCCAGGCGGCCAGTACCAATCCCAGGGCGACCATGATGTAGTCCCCGGCGCGGGTGACCATGGCGGCGGCTCCCAAGCCCACCACCAGGCTGCCCACCAGCACATAGCGCAGCTGCTGCCAGAGGCGCGCCGCGCCGTCCCGCTTCCAGCGGCTCAGGTTGCCCACCCCGAGCAGCACCATCAGCACACTCATGATGGGCACGAAGACGGCGTTGAAGTAGGGCGGGCCCACGGACAGCTTGCCGGCCCCGAGGGCCTCGATCACCAGGGGATACAGGGTGCCGAGCAGGATGGTGGCCATGGCCACCACCAACAGGATGTTGTTGGCCAGCAGCAGGGTCTCGCGGGAGACCGTGGAGAAGCGGGTGCCGCTGTCCAGCGTCCCCGGCCCGCGCAGGGCGTACAGGAGCAGGGAGCCGCCCACCACCACCGTCAGGAAGCCCAGGATGTAGACGCCACGGGTGGGGTCGGTGGCGAAGGCGTGCACGGAGGTGAGCACGCCGGACCGCACCAGGAAGGTGCCGAGTAGGGATAGCGAGAAGGCGGTGATGGCCAGTAGCACCGTCCAGCTCTTGAACACCCCGCGCTTCTCGGTGACGGCGAGCGAGTGGATCAGGGCCGTGCCCACCAGCCAGGGCATGAAGGAGGCGTTCTCCACCGGGTCCCAGAACCACCAGCCGCCCCAGCCCAGCTCGTAATAGGCCCACCAGCTGCCGATGGCCACGCCCAGGGTGAGGAACACCCAGGCCACCCCCACCCAGGGTCGCGTCCAGCGCGCCCAGGCGGCGTCGAGACGGCCGCCGAGCAGGGCGGCGATGGCGAAGCCGAAGGCCACGGCCATGCCCACGTAGCCCACGTAGAGCACCGGCGGGTGGATAATCATGCCGATGTCCTGGAGCAGGGGATTGAGGTCGGCGCCGTCCGGCGGCACCGGGGTGAGCCGGGCGAAGGGGTTGGAGGTGAACAGCATGAACAGCAGAAAGCCGATGCTCACCAGCCCCATGATGCCCAGCACCCGGGCGCTGAAGTCCGTGGGGAGGGTGCGGCTGAAAGCGGCCACGGCCACGGTCCAAACCCCCAAAATGAAGGTCCAGAGCAGGATGGAGCCCTCATGCCCGCCCCAAATGGCGGTGAGCCGGTAATAGATGGGCAGGGCCTCGTTGGAGTTCTGCGCTACGAAGGCCACCGAAAAGTCGCTGACCGCGAAGCAGTACGCCAGGGCGGCGAAGGCGGCGGCGAGGAACCCGAATTGGGCGGCGGCCGCCGGCCGGGCCACGGCCATCCACTCCGGGACGCCGCGCGCGGCGCCCAACAGGGGGAACGCCGACTGCACGAGCGCCATGCAGAGGGCGAGAATGAGCGCGATATTGCCTAGTTCCGGGATCATAGAGGCTGCCTACTGCTCGGCCATGGAATGGGGAGGCTTGGCGCCGGCCTTCTTCAGGGCCTCGGCCGCCTCGGGCGGCATGTACTCTTCGTCGTGCTTGGCCAGCACCTGCTCGGCCTTGAACACCCCGTCGGCGGTGAGCTTGCCGTTGGCGACGATCCCCTGCCCCTCCCGGAACAGATCGGGAAGCACGCCCGAGTACTCGATGGGGACGTGGTGCGCGGTGTCGGTGATGACAAAGCGGACGTCGAGGCTATCCTCGCTGCGCTCCACGCTGCCATCCTTCACCAGGCCGCCGATGCGGAAGGTGCGGTTCTCCGGGGCCTGACCCCGGGCGATCTCCGTGGGGCTGTAGAAATACACCAGATTCTCGCGGAATGCGGTCAGGGCCAGCGCGGTGGCGGCGCTGACGCCGACCAATACCAGCACCACCAAGTACAAACGCTTCTTGCGGCGGGGGGTCATCCACTCCTCCTCACACGCCGGTTCTGGCGGGCGATCTGTCTGAGTGTCTGGCGCTCGCGCCAATGGGGAACGACGAGGTTGACCAACAGGATCACCAGGGCCAGGCCATAGGATGGCCACACGAAGGCGGCGTAGCCGCCCATGTAGAAGAACTCCTGTAGTGTCATCCCCTTAGTACTCCTTTTCGTCCGCCAGTTCCCTTACCCAGTTGCTTCCCGACTCGGATTCCAGGAGCTCGATCCGGACACGCTTCATGGCGATGGTGAAGAAATAGAGGGTGAAGGCCACCGCCATTGTCAGCAGCGGCAGCAGCATGTTCACGCTGATGGAGGGCGCGTCCAGCTTGGTCACCGTGGGGCCCTGATGCAGGGTGCTCCACCACTCCACGGAGTAGTGGATGATGGGGATGTTGACCACGCCCACCAGGGCCAGAACGGCCCCCGCGCGAGCGGCGGTGCGCCGGTCCTCGATGGCCGACTGCAGGGCGATGAAGCCCAGGTAGAGGAACAGCAGGATCAGCTCCGAGGTCAGGCGGGCGTCCCAGACCCAGTAGGTTCCCCACATGGGCTTGCCCCAGAGGGAGCCGGTCACCAGGGCCAGAAAGGTGAAGGAGGCGCCCAGGGGCGCGGAAGCGCGCATCATGGCCTCGGCCACCTTCATGCGCCATACCAGCACGATAATCCCGGATATGGCCATGACCATGTACACGAACATGGACATCCAGGCCGAGGGGACATGGATGAAGATGATCCGGTAGCTGTCACCCTGCTGATAATCGGGCGGCGCCACCACCAGCCCCCAATAGAGCCCCACCGCCAGCAGGACGGCGGTGATCCCCCCGAGCCACGGCGTGAGGCGCCGGGAAAAGCCATAGAAATATCTGGGAGAGCCGTACTTGTGGATCCACTTGAACATGTCTAGCCCGCCTTGGATGCCGAGGAGAGGCTGTTCGCGATCACAGGCAAACCTCTGAATCGGTGGCAGGTGGCTTCCCCGACCCGGGAGCGCCACCGCGAGTGGGGTTCGCGCTAGCCAACGCTGATACGCAGGGCAGCCGCCGTCGCCAGGGGGGCCAGGGTCAGGGCCAGGACCAGCAGGGCGGCGAGGAAATAGAGCTGGCCGGCCACCGGGAGCTGGGCGGCGGCGTTATCCACGGCCCCCGCGGCGAAGATCAGTACCGGTATATACAGCGGAATAACCAGCAAGGTCAAAAGGAGCCCGCCCCGCCGCAGCCCCACCGTCAGTGCCACGCCAATGGCGCCCACCATGGAGAGCACCGGGGTGCCCAGGGCCAGCGTGGCCAGCAGCACCGGCAGGGCCTGCATGGGGAGATGGAGGAAGAGGGCCAGCAGCGGGGAGATGAGAATCAGCGGCAGCCCGGTCACCAGCCAGTGGGCCAGCACCTTGGCCACTACCAGCAAAGCCGGCGGATGCGGCGAGAGCAGCATCTGCTCCAGGGAGCCGTCCTCGAAATCGGAGCGGAACATGCCGTCCATGGACAGCGTTGCCGCCAGCAGGGCCGCCACCCAGATGATGCCCGGCGCGACGCGCATGAGGATGTCCTTCTCCGGGCCCAGGGCGAGCGGGAACAGCGTCACCACCACGATGAAGAACATCAGGGGATTGGCCAGCTCGCTGCGGTGGCGCAGCGCCAGGGTCAGGTCCCGGACCAGGATCGCCGCGAACGCGCGCCCCATTCGTCAGCCTCCCTCCGCGACGCGTTCCGGGCCCAGGTGGATGCGCGACATGGCGGCGCTGCCCAGGTCCACCGGCTGGTGGGTGGTTATCAGGGCCATGCCGCCGTTCTCGCAGTGCTCGCGCAGCATGCGCTCCACGTAGGCTTTGCCCTTGCGGTCCAGGGCGTTGAAGGGCTCGTCCAGGATCCATAGCCGGGTGGGATGGACCAGCAGCCGGGCCAGGGCGACGCGGCGGGTCTGTCCAGCGGAGAGCTCCCGGACCGGCTTGTCCTCGAACCCCTCCAGACCGATCCGATGGAGGGCCTCGTCGGGGTCCATGGCGGGGCGGGCGGTGCCGAGGGCGCTGGCCACGCGCAGGTTCTCCAGCGGGGTGAGGTCGGCCTTCACCCCGTGGGCGTGTCCGATGTAGGTGAGCGCTTCCAGGAACTCCGGCCGGACCTCCTCCACGTCCGCGCCGTTCCAGCGCACGTTGCCCTCGGCCGGCAGCGCGAGGAGGCAGAGGATGCGCAGGAGGCTCGTCTTGCCGCTGCCGTTGGCGCCTTCCACCTGAATCAGCTCGCCCGGTCCCAGGCGCAGGTTGAAGCCCTCGAACAGCACCCGGTCGCGCCGCACGCAGGTCAGATCCACGGCCTCCAGGCGCGGGGTCGCCGCATCGCCGTGCGCATCGGTCGCATGTCCTTGTCCGGCGCTTAATGCCGGGGCCGCGGGCTGCCGATCCGTTTCGCTTGCCATGGGGATGCCGGGGTGGGTTGCCAGGGGTGCGACCGGGCGCAAGATTAGCATGGGGTGGTTCCCAGGGCCATAGACGCGCAGCGGCCCGGAAGGTTCCGGGCCGCTGGTTTGGCACGGGGCCTGCAAATGACCGGCGAAACCCGGTCAGGCCATGCCGGAGAGGACGTCCCGGGCCGCTTCCAGGGTGGCGTCCACGTCGGCCTCGGAGTGGGCCCGCGAGAGGAAGCCCGCCTCGAAGGGCGAGGGGGCCAGGTACACGCCCCGCTCCAGCATGCCGTGGAAGAACTGCGCGAAGCGGTTGGCGTCGGCGTCGGCCACGTCCTTGAAGGTGCGCACCGGACGGTCGGAGAAGAAGACGCCGAACATGGCGCCCACGTGGTTCTCCGTGAGGGGGACCCCCGCCTCCGTGCCGGCCTCCACGAGCCCCTGGGCGAGCCGCGCTGTGCGCTCCCCGAGGTCGGCGTGGAAGTGGGCGTTGTTCAGGGCCTTCAGCGTGGTCACGCCGGCGATCATGGCCACCGGGTTCCCGGAGAGGGTGCCGGCCTGGTAGACGGGGCCCTCGGGGGAGAGGTGGGCCATGATCTCCTTCTTGCCGCCGAAGGCGCCCACCGGCATGCCGCCGCCGATCACCTTGCCCAGGCAGGTGAGGTCGGGCGTGACGTGGTAGTACTCCTGGGCGCCGCCGGCGGCCACCCGGAATCCGGTCATCACCTCGTCGAAGATCAGAACCGCCCCGAAGCTGTCGCACAGTTCACGCAGGGTCTGCAGGAAGCCCGGCTCCGGCGGCACGCAGCCCATGTTGCCCGCCACCGGCTCCACGATCACCGCCGCAACCTCGCGGCCGATATCCTCGAACAGCGCGGTGGCGGCGTCCTCGTCGTTGTACGGCAGGGTATGGGTGTGCTGGGCCAAGTCCTTGGGTACGCCTGGGCTGGTGGGAACGCCAAGGGAAAGGGCGCCCGAGCCCGCCTTCACCAGCAAGCTATCCACGTGGCCGTGGTAGTTGCCCTCGAACTTCACCACCTTGTCGCGGTTGGTGTAGCCGCGGGCCAGCCGCAGGGCGCTCATGGTGGCCTCGGTGCCGGAGTTGCACATGCGCACCTTGTCCACGGAAGGCACCATCTCCGTGATGAGCCGGGCCATCTCGGTCTCCAGCTCGGTGGGCGTGCCGAAGCTAGTGCCCCGGGCCACCGTCTCCTGGATCGCCGTGACCACCTCGGGGGCGGCGTGGCCGAGTATGAGCGGTCCCCAGGAGCCCACGTAGTCGATGTACTCCTTGCCGTCGGCGTCCCAGATGCGGCTGCCCTCGCCCCGCTCCATGAACAGGGGCGTACCGCCCACCGGCTTGAAGGCCCGCACGGAGGAGTTCACTCCGCCGGGGATGTACTTCTGGGCTTCCGCAAAGAGCTGTTCGGACCGCGTCGCCATGGCACCACTCCAGGGGGCAGATGTTCCGGAAAACCGATCAAGCTAAAAGGTGCCCCGAGTACTGTCAATCTCCCGGAGAGATAAGTCACCGCATTGCCCAGACCGGGCTTCGGTGGACGGGCTATCGCGGCAGACCCTTTCCGTGCCATAGGCCGTCCACGCCGTGCTCTGGGCGTTTCGCCCCGGTTGGCCCATAATAGGCGCCTACCGAACGAACGTTCGTTCTATAAAAATGGAAAGGATATACCCATGACCATTCCCGTCTGGGTCCTGCTGGGTTATGCCGGCTGGACGCTGCTGATCCTGTTCGCCACCGTCGGTGTTTACCGTTGGAGCCGCATCCTCACGGGACGCGCCACCATCCGGGAGTGGAGCGCCGACGAGGAGCAGGGCAGCGGCTGGTATCGCCGCGCCATGCGCGCCCACATGAACTGCATCGAGAATCTCCCGGTCTATGCCGCCATCGTGGTGGCGATCATGGCCTCGGGCCTCAACAGCCCCTGGCTGGACGGTCTTGCCGTGGCGCTGCTGGCCTTCCGCATGGCCCACAGCCTCTGGCACATATTCCTGGAGCAGACCGAGGTGGTGGCCTCCATCCGTTTCGCCCTCTACTTCGCCCAGATCCTGATCCTGTTCGCCATGGGAATCTCGGTGGCGGTGAACGCCTGAGGGCTTCCCGAGGCGATGAATCGCCAAGGAGGCCAAGAAACGGATAACGGAAAGCCGGTAACCGGCAAGGGCAGCCCGGGTCGAGTCAACCTGGGTCTATTCAGGTTCCCCTTTTGCGCCGTTCTCGGTGCCCTCGGCGGTTTGCCGGTCTTTCACCAATGCAGCCGCAGCAGGTTGTTGAGCCGCCGGGTCGCCTCGCGGATATCCTCGGCATCCAGGATGCCGCTGATGCAGGCGGCGGCGTCGGCGCCGGCCAGTGCCAGCGGGGCGGCGTTATCCGGGGTGACGCCGCCGATCACCACGATGGGCAGGTCCAGCTCCGCCCGGGCCCGCTTAAGCAGCGAGAGCGGCGCCCGCACCGCGTCGGGCTTGGTGGGCGAGGGGTGGAAGGAGCCGAAGGCCACGTAGTCGGCCCCGGCCTTACGGGCATTGAAGGCGCGTCCGAGGTCGTTGTAACAGGAGGCGCCGATGATGACCTGGTCGCCCAGGAGGCGCCGCGCCTCGGCGATGGAGGCGTCGTCGCCGCCCAGATGGACGCCGTTGGCACCGGCGTCCCGGGCCAGCTCGGGATCGTCGTTGACGATGAACAGGGCATCGTATTCGCGGCAGAGGGTGGCCAGATCGCGGGCCTCCTGGAGCCGGCGGCCCCGGTCTTCGCCCTTGTCGCGGTACTGCACCAGGCGGGCACCCCCCTCCAGGGCCTCGCGGGTGGCCGCCAGGAGGCGGTCGGCCGGCAGGTGGTCCCGGTCCGCGATCAGATAGGCGCCGCGGATGGGCGAGAGACGGTGGTCGATGGTGACGGAAACGGCTTCCCCGGGCATGGCCTGGATGCTCCCCTGGATAAAAGCGGATTTTCCCCCGATGTTGGGGTAAGGGAGCGAAAGTTCAAGCCATCCTTGCAGAAGGGGGAGTGCCGTGGAATGGCTGGTCTGGCTGCTGTCCGCGAGCGGGGCGGCCGTCTGGGGGACGGTGCTGCTGCATCCGGCGCGCCCCTGGGGGGTCCGGGAGCGCCTGGAGGCCCCGAACGACCCCGAATCCGCGGAGCTCGGCGATGTGACCGCCGTCATCCCCGCCCGCGACGAAGCCGCCTGCATCGGTCGGACCCTCCGCGCCCTGGAGCGTCAGGGGACCGGGCTGCGCATCCTGGTGGTGGACGACGGTTCCAGGGACGGCACGGCCCGGGCGGCCCGGCAGGCCGCTTCGGGCAATGTCGAGGTGGTCCCGGCCGGCCCCCTGCCGGCGGGCTGGCAGGGCAAGCTGTGGGCGCTGGAGCAGGGCGTCCGCCGGGCGGGAACGCCCTACCTGCTCTTCCTGGACGCCGACATCGAGCTGGCCCCGGGCCTGCTGCCCGCCTTGCGGACCAAGCTCCGCGTCGAGCACCGGTGCCTGGTCTCCCTTATGGCCACGCTGCGCATGGAGAACGGCTGGGAGCGGCTCCTGCTGCCGGCCTTCGTCTTCTTCTTCAAGCTCCTCTACCCCTTCGCCCTGGTGAACCGGCGGCGCAGCCGGATGGCGGGCGCGGCCGGGGGGTGCATGCTCCTGGATGCCGAGGCCCTTGGCAAAAGCGGCGGTCTGGAGGCGATCCGGAATGTGGTCATCGACGACTGCACCCTGGCCCGGCATGTCCAGGAGGGAGGCGGTACCCTGTGGCTGGGGCTCAGCCGCTCGGTGCGCAGCCGACGGAGCTACCGCCGCCTGGCGGATATCCGGGATATGGTGGCCCGCACCGCCTTCAGTCAGCTGCGGTATTCCGCGGCGCTGCTGGTGGTTGCGTCGCTGGTCCTGGTGGCGGTCTGCTGGGGGCCGCTGCTCGGCCTGGCGGCCGGTAGCGGGCCGGGCGGGCGGCTTCTCGGCGTTTTGGGACTGCTGGCCATGGTCGGTACCTATTTCCCCACCCTGCGCTTCTACGGATTCCGCGGCCTCCGGGCACTCACCCTGCCGCTGGCGGGCACCCTGTTCCTGACCACGACCTGGGCGTCCGCGTGGCGCTACTGGCGCGGTATCCGCACCCGCTGGAAGGGCCGGACCTACGGTCGGGAGGCCGTGGGGAAAAGCGAGTCGGGGGAGTGAGCCGGTGCCGGGCGCCCCCCGGCCGCGACATGCGCCAGTTTTTCCGGGCCCGAAAGGGGAGTGGGGTCTCGGTTCCCGGGTCCGCCGGTCTACAGCAGCGAGGCCTCCACGGCATCATGCGCCGCCCCGGCCCGGGGATGGTTGGGCGCCACCTCCAGGGATCGCTGGAAGGCCCGCAGGGCGGCATGCAGCCGGCCCTGCGCCTGCCGGACCTTGCCGAGCAGGTAATGGGCCTCGCCCAGGGTGGGCTGCTCGGGCAGTGGTCCGCGTTCGATGTAAATCCGCAGGTGATCCGCCGCTTCCTCCAGCCGGGTCCCCGAGGCCAAGGCGGTGCGGGCGAAGCCTACCCGGGCCGCGGGGTCCGGCTCCTTTCGCGCCAGGCGCTCCGCGTAGAGGGCGAAGGCCCGCTCGTAGTGGCCGAGCTGCCTATGGAGTCCGGCCAGCCAGCGGTGCGGTCGGTGATGTTCGGGGGCCAGCTCGGCGGCGTGGCGGTAGGTGGCCAGCGCCTTGTCGAAGGCCTCTTCCTGCTCCTGGGCCAGGCCCCGGGCGCGCAAGCCCGCCACCGGGCTCTGCCGGAAGAGGACCCCGGTATGGCGCTCGGCGGCCTCCCGGGAGCCGCCCAGGAACCCCGGCGCCTGGAGGTCGTACATGACCAGCGCCACCCGCGCGTGCAGATGCTCCGGCTCAAGCTCCACGGCGCGCTGGAAGTGCTCCTGCGTTTTCCCGGCGTAGTAGGCGCGCTTGAAGATGTTGGCTCGTTCGGCGAGCTTTCCGTAGGCGCGTCCCAGCCAGTAGTGGAAATCGGCGTTGTCGGGGGCGCTCGCCACCGCCTTGCGCAGATGCTCGGCTGCCGGATAGGGCTCGAAGCGGCGCAGGGCGATGCGCCCGAGGTAGAACTGGCTGCGGCCGGAATCGGCATGGGCCCGGAAGCCGGCTCGGGCCTCCCGGAAGCGGCCCCGTTCGAAATCCGCGATCGCCTCCGGGAGGGAGCCGGCCTCTGCCTCTTGCGGTTCCGCGAGGGCGGGCGTGCCAAGTAATGGAATCAGGAGCAGGCAAGCGACGGCGCCGGAGCGGGCTTTCGGAAGATGCGGCATGGGTAGGTGCGGCCTCGGCTTGCACGGAACGGGTGGTCCCGGGCCGGGCCCGGAGCGCGCAATATCCTACCCGATAGACGAAGTGGTACGCGAGTACTTACGAACGTTCCCGCTCGGAGCCGGTCGAAACAGTCCACGCCGTTGAGCGGACGGTCACTCCTCCTCTTCCCAGTTCCGCCAATGGAACAGGCGGTTGGGGACCGCCTGGCCCCGGCCCGGGGTGTAGGCGGCGCGCAGGGCGCGGAAGGTGAAGTTGATGCCGGTGCGCACCGCCTCCACCACCTCGCGGCCGTCGGCGAGGGCGCAGGCGATGGCGGTGGAAAGGGTGCAGCCCGAGCCGTGGTAGCCCCGGTCGGGGAGGCGCGGATGGGTGAAGTTGGCCTCCTCCTGGCCGAAGGAGAACAGCCGGTCGGTGACCACTTCCTCCTCCGGATGGCGGTGGCCGCCCTTCAGGAGGATGTAGTGGGCCCCGTCGCGGAGCAGCTCGTCGGCGATGGCCTCGGGGACGTTCTCGCCCTCGGTGAGCTGTTGGGCCTCGTCCTGGTTGGGGGTGAGCACCGTGGCCCGAGGGAACAGGGTGCCCTGCAGCACGCTGGCCAGATCCGACTCGGCCAGATCGCCGCCTCCCGCGGCCACTAGCACCGGGTCCACAACCGCCGGAATGTCCGGATACTCGGCGAGCAGATCGGCCACTGCCCGGGCGTTGTCCGCGCTGCCCAGCATGCCGACCTTTACAGCCGCCACCGGAATGTCGGCGAGCACGGTGGCCACCTGGTCGCGCAGCTCGGCGGCTTCGCTGACCCGGAAGCCGTAGGCGTTGCGGGTATCCTGCACGGTGAGGGCGGTGATGGCCGCCGCGCCGTGGCAGCCGAAGGCGGCGATGGTGCCCAGATCCGCCTGAATGCCCGCCCCGCCGCTAGGGTCGGAGCCGGCGATGGTGAGGACCGTGGGCGGAGCGATGGTATCCAGCACATCGGCGCCTTGGGTGGCCGGGAAGACCAGGGGCTTATCGGCTTGTGCCATGAAGAGCTTCCTCCGTGGCGGGGCGGCTCCTCCGGGGGGCACCGGCGGGAAAGCTTCGCGCTCAGCCGCCGGGCTTGAGCTCCACCAGCAGGATCACCGCCACCAGGATCAGGGTGGGGAATTCGTTCAGCATGCGGTAGAAGCGGTCGCCGCGGGTGTTGGCGTCGGCGGCGAATACCTTGCGCAAATGGCCAAGATAGAAGTGGTAGGCCAGCAGCACCGCCACCAGCGCGACCTTAGCGTGCAGCCACCATCCGCTGCCCCACCAATAACTGAACCAGAGCCACAGGCCCAAGGCCACAGTCACCACCATGGCGGGGGTCATGATGCCGCGGTACAGCCGGCGCTCCATGGTCTTGAACAGGGCCGCGGTTTCGGGGTGGGGGTCGGAGGCGTGGTATACGTAGAGCCGAGGCAGATAGAAAAGCCCGGCGAACCAGGCCACTACCGCCATTATGTGGACCGCTTTTATCCAGAGCATAGCCGCCTTCCCGTGATCCTTCGGTTTCCAAGGAATGGGCGGGACGATAGCATACATAGCCGTAGGCGCCCGGGGGACGCCCGAGCCGAGGAGGCAGAGCAATGACCAGTCCGGACAGCCGGCGGCGCATCCTTCTGACCCAGGAGGCGGCGCGCCTGATGGTGGAGGAGGGCATCAAGGACTTCGGGGTGGCCAAGCGCAAGGCTTCCCGGCACCTCGGCGGCGGTCCCCGCAACACCAAGGACCTGCCCACCAATCGGGAGATCCAGGACGAGGTGGAGCTCCGCCTGCGCATGTACCGGGATACGCCCGACAGCCGGGCCCATCTGCGGGTGCTGCGGGAGGCGGCGCTGGACGCCATGCGCTTCTTCGCCGAGTTCCGGCCCCGCCTGGTGGGCTCGGTGCTGGACGGCACCGCCACCGAGCACTCGGACGTGAATCTCCACCTGTTCTCCGAGACCGCCGAGGACGTGGAGATCTTCCTCCACGACTCGGGTATCCCCTTCGAGCGGGCGGTCCATCGCCGGCAGGTGGGCAAGGAGGCCGACGAATTCCCGGCCATCGCCCTGGTAGTGGACGGCGTGCGCGTGACGGCCACCATTTTCCCGCCCGAGGGCATCCGGCAGGCACCGCGCTCCTCGGTGACGGGCCGGCCCGTGGACCGCGCCAAGATTCCCCAGGTGGAAGCCCTGCTCGCCGAGGAGCCGGAGGAATCCGCCCCGCCGCCGGGTACCGGCACCGACGACTGAACGGACGCCGGGACGTCCTTGTACCCCGCAAGGGATATGGACCCGCTTTGCCGCGATCGCGTATTTCCTAGGACCTCGTCGCCGCAACGGGGCCTTCACAGCAGGCACTGCACGGATCAGCAATGACCCAGCCCGTGACTTCCAGCCAGGGGACCGAGAATTGGCCCACGCGGGCCCTCGACCACGTCTGGTACCCCTACGCCCAGATGCGGGACATGGATCCGCCGGTTGCGGTGGCCGGGGCGGAGGGCTGTCGGATCCGGCTGGCCGACGGCCGGGAGCTGGTGGACGGCACCGCCTCCTGGTGGTCGGCCTGTCACGGCTACCGCCATCCGCACATCATGGAGGCGGTGCACCGCCAGCTCGACGTGCTGCCCCACGTCATGCTCGGCGGCATGACCCACGAGCCGATCATCCGCCTGGCCGAGCGGCTCGCCGACAAGGCCCCGGGTGACCTCGCCCACGCCATGTTCACTGAATCGGGCTCCGTTTCGGTGGAGGTGGCGCTCAAGATGGCCCGCCAGTACTGGGACAACCGGGGCGAGACCCAGCGCGACCTGTTCATCGCCTTCGAGAACGGCTACCACGGCGATACCGCCGGCTGCATGGGCGTCTCGGACACCTACCGCGATCTCCGGCCCCGATTCCGCGGTCTCGCCCACGAGCACGTCACCGTGCCGCTGCCGCCCGAGGAAGGGCCGTGCGCCCTGGAGCGGGCCCTGGCGGAATACGGAGAGCGCGTGGCGGGGGTGATCACGGAGCCGCTCATCCAGGGAGCGGGCGGCATGCTGGTGCACTCCCCGGCGGTCCTGCGCCGTGCGGCGGAGCTGGCCCACGGCGCCGGCACCCTGTTCATCGCCGACGAGATCGCCACCGGCTTCGGCCGCACGGGCAGCCTGTTCGCCAGCGAGCAGGCAGGGGTGGCTCCCGACATCATGTGTCTGTGCAAGGCCCTCACCGCGGGCACCATGCCCATGGCGGCGACCCTGGCCACCCGGGCGGTGTTCGAGGGATTCCACGGCCCTGACGAATCCACGGCGCTCATGCACGGACCTACCTTCACCGGGAACCCGCTGGGGGCCGCGGCGGCGAACGCCTCCCTCGACCTCTTCGAGCGCGAGCCGCGCCTGGCCCAGGTGGCGGCCCTGGAGGCCCAGCTCGGCGAGGAGCTCGCGCCCCTGGCTGAACTCCCCGGCGTCGTCGATGTCCGCATTAAGGGGGCCATGGGTGCGGTTCAGCTCGCCACGGATCGCCACAAGGATTGGATGCGCCACCGGTTCGTGGACCACGGCGTATGGATACGACCGCTGGGCGATATCGCCTATGTCACACCCCCGCTGGTCCTCGCCGGCGACGACCTCTCCCGCCTGACCGACGCCATGGGACGGGTGATCCGGGAGGCCTTCGCCTGAGGCGGCGTGATGGAGCATATTCCGGGAAGGATACTTGCAATGATAGGGCCCGGTGCGCGATGTTTGTGGGAAAACCGGGTGCGGTTCTAGATCCAGGGAGGAGGCGAGCGCAGCCATGGCTATGGCCCAGCCCCAGCAATCGCCGAATATTATGAGCATGGCCATCCGCGACCCCCATCGAGGCCTGTATCAGGTGGCCTTCAACGACGGGGTGTCCGGGGTCCGGGTGGAGGTGCCCTTCGAAGAAGCGGCCAGCGTCCGCGAGGCGCGCATCAAGGCCGAGCACACCCTGCAGTACCAGGAATGGCTGCGGCACAAGCGGCTGCGCGAGCACCGCATCCGGCAGCTCGTGGGGGACTACAACGGACTGACCTACAACAAGCCGGTCCCCGGCAGTGACGACCTGACCGACGTGGACCCCGACGGCCTGGCGGATCACCTCATCGACCGGTTCGCCGAGGGCGAGCGGCGCAGCGTGTCCTACGGCGTGGGCGCCATGCTGCGCCACACCCTGGTGCTCCTGGAAGCGGCCCACCGGCTGCGCGGCGAGGGCGAGTGGAGCCTCTCCTACGCCTACCGCATGCTCGAGGACCTGCGCCTGATCCGGCGGCTCGGCGAATCGCTGACCGTGCGCGAGGTGGAGAAGGAGGTGCGGCTCGAGGACGCCGTGCGCTACTGGAACGCCATCAAGGACGGCCACCTGTCCCCGGCCATCCGCGACCAGCTGCGCCGCCGGGCCAAGGCCTGGCTCCGCCGCTACATGAGCCACCCCGACTGAGCGGGCGCCGCAGGCCGCCATCCGAACGGACGGATCCGAAAGAGACCGGGAAGTGATTCCCGGTCTCTTTTTTGCTCGGTACCGGATTCCGCACCGGTGCGGCCATTCCCCGCGCGCGTGGTCCCCGCGGAAGCGGCCCTGGCCGAGACCGTTCGGCCCGAGTGCGGGCTTTCGGGAAAGGCGTCGGGACCGGAGGTCCCTCCCACAGGGTTCCCGGGCTGAGATTGGGCCGGGGGGCGGAGCTTTCGGCCCCGCGGCCGCGACAGGTTCCGGGCGCCCGAGCTCGCGGCGAGGGCAACGCTCCTGCGGCGGGCCTCGATCCGGGCCTCGAGGCCCATCAACGGTTCGCTCGCTCTACAGCCCGCACTCCGGAGGGGGCCGGCCTCAACAAGGTGGCCCCGCCGGCTCACTCCCCCCGGCCGATGCCGAAGGTCTCCACCAAGTCGGGCATCCCCGCCTCCTCTCCCGTCCCCTCCGCGCGCGGCACCACCGCCATGGGCAGCTCCGGATGGAAGAAGCGCAGGGTGCGCCGCGTCTCCTCGGCGGGCACCGGCTCCTCGGGGCTGCGGTTGAGCACCAGGCCGGCCAGCGGCACGCCGGCTCCCTTCAGGCTCTGCAGGGCCGTCAGGGTGTGGCTCAACGTGCCCAGGTAGGTGCCGGTCACCAGCAGGGCCGGCCACTGCAGGGCGGCCATCCAGTCCAGGAAGGTGGTGCTGTCCGTGAGGGGCACCATCACGCCGCCCACGCCCTCGGCGATCACGCAGCCGTCGGTCTCGCCCTCCAGGCCCTGGCAGTAGCCCGTGAGCATCTGCAGGGATAGGATGCGGCCGGCCCGGTCCGCGGCCATGTGCGGCGACATGGGCTCCCGGAGGCGCTCCAGGCACAGCCGTTGGTGGGCCGCCCAGTCGTCGGGGTCCTGGCCGCAGGCGTCCAGCAGCACCCGGCCGTCCGGGCTCCAGAGGCGGCCCTGGGCATCCTCGTCGCAGCCGCTGCTCACGGGCTTGGTGGCCAGCACCGTCTCACCCCGGCCGCGAAGCTGCCGGGCAACGGCGGCGGTGATGTAGGTCTTGCCGATCTCGGTGCCCGTACCCGTTACCACCAGCGTGCGATTCACGGTGCTCTCTCTCCTTTGGCTTGCTCCGACAGCCTCTGCGCCGCGCTCCGCGTCAAGTAGCGGCCCGGCACCGGAACCAGTCCCGGGACCCGGCGCCGGTAGGCGCGGTAGGCAGCTCCGTAGGCGTGGATCAGTTTGCGCTCCTCGAGCCGGGAGCCGATGACGAGGTAGGCGGTGACGCTGAGCGCCGTCAGGAATTGGGCCAGGTCGAGGCTCCGGGTCCACAGCACCACCAGGCCGAAGAAGTACCAGGGGTGGCGGAGAAACCGGTGAAAGCCGGAGATCCGCAGGGGGTCGCGCGGCTCCACGCCGCCGCCCGGCTTTCGCCATTGGCGCAGGCCCAGGAAATGGCGCATATCGTAGGCGCGCAGGCTGACGGCGAAGCCCGCCACGGCGAGCAGTGCCGCCGCCTGGGCGGCCCACCAAGCCGGGCCGCGCCATTCCAGGATCATGGGGCCGCCGAGCCGCGTGGTGAGCCACAAGGGTGGCAACAGCAGGAGCACGGCGGCCAGGTTGTAGGCGAGCCGGTAGGCGCGCGCCGCGGTCCTCCCGAGGCGGGCGGCCCGGGCCTTGGTGCCGCGCGCGGCGAGGGCCGAATGCACGGCGAAGTAGGCCGCCCAGAGGGCGACCAGGCCGAGATAGGAGCCGGGCTGGGCTAGAAAGGCTTCCATCCCACCAGGTATCCCACATGCCAGGTTACCGGCACCGGCCCCGCCGGGCGCTCCGTGGTCTCCCGGTAGGCGCGGCACAGGCTGTCCAGGTGGCGGCGGCCGCGCAGCCCGCGTGCCCGGTCCGGGCCCTTGGCTACCGCACCCAGGCCTTTGAGGTCGCGCAGCACCGCCATGGGGCCCGGGGCCTCGTCCTCCTCCAGGACGGTCCGGCATTCGTATCCCGCCAGGCCCGCCGAGGCCAGGGCGGCCTCGGCGTCGGAGGTTTCGAGAAAGGGACCCGCGCGGCCCGCCCCGCCGGTCCGACGCAAGGCGGTATCCAGCTCCCGGAGGGTCCCCGCCAGCAGCGTGCTGGCGATCAGCAGTCCGCCCGGCCGCAGGGTGGCGACGATGCCGCGCAGGGCGGCCCGAAGGTCGTTGGCCCACTGGAGCGTCAGGGAGGAGACAACCGCGTCGAAGGCGCCGGGGACGAAGGGGAGCCGGTCGGCGTCGCCGGTCACCGCCGGGTGCCCGGGGACCCGCCCGCGCCGCGTCATGGGATGAGCCAGGTCCAGGGCCACCACCGCTTCGGGGGCGGCGGTCCCCGCCATCAGGTCGCGCCCCACGTAGCCGGTTCCGCAGCCGAGATCCAGGACGCACGCCGCGTGCGTCGGGGCCAGCCCCCGGTACAGCTCGGCCACTTCCGCCGCCACCCGGCGCTGGAGCGCCGCATGGCGGTCGTAGGTGGCGGCCGCCCGGGCGAAGTCCCGGCGAACCGCACGTTTGTCGAAGACCTCCTCAGGAGGACAGGTTTCGGGCGAATGCGGCAATGTGCTGTCCCGTCTCCTCGGGATGGGTGACGTGGGGGGCGTGGCCGGCCCCCTCGATGCGTTGGCCCAGGAACCGGGGCCCGCACTCGGCGAAGAAGTCGACGGCGGCGGGATCCACCACGGCGTCGCCGGTGCCGTGCAGAATCAGCACCGGCAGCTCCAGCGCCGGCGGCTCTGCGGTGAGGTCCGCGGCTTCCAGAACGTCCAGCCAGTCCTGAAGGGTCTCGGCGGCGGTCCCGGCCGCCAGCAGGCGGTCCCGGATGGCGGCCGGCGCCCATTGCGAGCGCGGTGCCCGATCCCCCTGGAACTGCAAGGTGTAGAAGCGGCGAAGGGTACCCTCGGGATCGTCGCCCAGGCCAGCCCGGAAGCGATCGAGCACTGCCGGCTCGAGCCCGGCCGGGTAGGTGGGGCGGCGCAGGAAAGCCGGAGGCGTGGCCACCAGGATCAGGCCGAGCGGCCGGATCACGCTCCGACGCACGGCTTCCAGCGCCACCAGCCCGCCCAACGACCAGCCCATTACCAGGTCCCAGTCCCCCGGCAGAGCGTTCGCGGCCTCCTGCAGCCCGGGCGTGCCCGGCGTCGGGGTCTCCCCAGGGGCTGCGTGTCCGGGTAGGGCACGGGGCGTCAGCTCCACGCCCTGCGGCGCCAGCCGCTCCCAGCACCGCGGGGAGTGCCCCCAGCCCGCCAGAGCGAGGGTGCGCAGCGGCCGGTTCACGAGGCCTCCATGGATGCCCGGTCCACCCAGGGCGCCAGGGCCTCGGCGAGCGCCTCCACGTCCGATTCGGTGTGCGGCGCGCGCAGGGTAACACGTAGCCGGGCCGTGCCTTCCGGAACCGTGGGCGGCCGGATGGCCTGCACCAGCAGCCCGGCCTCCAGCAGGTCCTCCTGGGCGGCCAGTGCCAGCCGGTCCGCGCCCAGCACCACGGGTACGATGGCACTGGCCGGCTCCGCCAGCCCCAGGCGTTCGCAGAGTCGGCTCGCCAGGGCGCGGGGGCGCGCGCAGAGCGCGGGGTCGTTGCGGATCCGACGCAGTCCGGCGGTGTTCCCCGCCACCGTGGCCGGCGGTAGGGCGGTGGTGTAGATGAAGCTGCGGGCCCGGGTCCGGATCAGGTCCGCCACTTCCCCGTGGGTGCAGAGATAGCCTCCGTAGCCGCCCACCGCCTTGGACAGGGTGCCCATCTGCAGCGGCACGGCTTCCGCGTCCAGGCCCGCGGCGGTCGTGCCCCCCGCGCCGCCGCCCACCACACCGATGCCGTGGGCGTCGTCGGTCATGAGCCAGCAGTCGAATTCGGCGGCGAGCGCGGCCAGCTCGCGCAGGGGTGCCAGGTCGCCGTCCATGGAGAACACGCTGTCGGTAACCAGCAGGCAATGGCGGGCCCGCTCCCGGTAGCGCTCCAGGCGCGCGCGCAGGGCGTTGGTGTCCGCATGGGGGAAGCGGACCATGCGTGCGCCGGACAGGCGGGCGCCGTCCACCAGACAGGCGTGGTTGAGCTTGTCCGCGAGGATGAGGTCGTGCCGGTCCACCAGGGCCGGGAGGATGCCGAGGTTGGCCAGGTAGCCGCTGCCGAAGACCACCGCGTCCTCGGTGCCCTTGAGGGCCGCCAGCTCCGTCTCCAGCTCGGCGTAGGGGGGATGGTCCCCGGTTATCAGGCGGCTTGCGGCGCCGCCGGCGCCATGCGCCTCCAGGGCCCGGCGGGCGGCCTCGGCCACCTCCGGGTCGCGGGCCAGGCCCAGATAGTCGTTGGAGGAGAAGTCCACCAGCGTCCGGTCCCCGCGCAATACCCTGCGCGCGTCCAGCACCGCCGTCGGGGCCGGCGAGCGGCGGCGGCCGGCGGCCTCCAGGTCGTCGAGGGTGCGACGGGCATGCTGGCGCAGGGAGCTGGGCATGGCGCTATCGGTTCCGCAGGGGCTTGCCCTTGTCGA
This sequence comes from Thiohalorhabdus sp. Cl-TMA, assembly GCF_041821045.1. NCBI lineage: Bacteria > Pseudomonadati > Pseudomonadota > Gammaproteobacteria > Thiohalorhabdales > Thiohalorhabdaceae > Thiohalorhabdus > Thiohalorhabdus methylotrophus. The sequence continues at coordinate 80,520 of NZ_JBGUAW010000003.1, forward strand.
GGCGCTTCAGGAAGACCTCCATCTCCTTCTTGGCCTGCATGTCGCCGCGCTCCTCCGCATGGGCAACGCCGTTTTCCAGGGTGGACCGGCAGGCCGCCGCCGCACCGAGGCCGTCCTGGGCCTGTGCCAGCGCCTTGTAGGCGGCGGAATAACCGGGATCCTGCTCCAGGCATTTTTCCAAATGCTCCGCCGCCCGCTGCGGATCGTCGGCGTTAAGGTACTCCAGACCGATGGAGTACCGCAGCAGCGGACCGTCCTGGCCCTGCTCCAGCATGCCGAGAAAGGCGTTCAGCTTGTCGGTTCCGCTCATGCCGGCTCCCCGTTGCTCAGCCTATATATTTTGCCGTACGCCGCGGCGTTGGGCCATGGCGGCGCCCAGATCCCGGATGTCCTCCTCCCGGAGAGTCGCCTCCGCCGCCGGCAGCAGGTGGGCGTTCTCGCGCTGGAGGTGATCCAGCTGCGCGTCCCGGAACGCCTCGGCGCTCGCCCGGTAGCGGGCCGCCTCCACCGGCTCCCCCTCCCGAAGGTCGTCCAGTAGCGGCCGTAGCGTCCCCCAATGGTTCTCCAGCCCCGCGTGCTCGGCCTTCAGGCCGTCCAGAAGCGCGCTCAGATCGGGATCCGGCTCCGCGACAAGCCGACCCCGGAGCCGGGGAAGCAGGTCCTCCTCCTCGTCCGCATGGTGCAGGGGTGCCGCTTGGTCGAAATATCGCAGCACCTGTCCGGCGCTCTGGCGCACCGGCTCCGCGGGCGGGTCGTCACCCGGGAGATGCTCGGCGATCCGCACCGCCAGGTCGGCGAACCGCTCGATCCGTTGATGGCAGGCGCGCAGCAGCTGCAAGGGGCTCTGGAAATCGGGCGCGGAGTCGGCTTCGAGGGGCATGGAAACACCTCCGGGAAAATGCGAAATCTTGGACCTGTCCCGGAGTTTCGGGGTTCCGGGGGCGGCCCCACCGTTATACCAATAAGTATTAATTTAATAATTTAAAAATGCTTATCTTTTGTTAATTAAACATCTACGCACTTGGTTCAATTGCAATAGCTTGTCCCTTTGTTGTTTGCTAATAAAAATGTATAAGGGTAATTTTGTAGCCGGTATAGGTTTGCACTTTATTCATACTATTCCGTTCACGGGCCGGGCGACCATTATGGGGCCGCCGCCGAACGGAAGGATAGCAGGGGATAGCACAGGAGAAGCTATGAGGCATGCAGGCATTGGGCTGGGGCTGGCGGCGCTCCTCGTAGCGGGAGGGCCGGCGATGGCTCAGTCGAAGGGTGACCCCGAAGCGGGAGCGCAAAAGGCCTATCAGTGCATGGGCTGTCACGGCGTACCGGAATATACGAACGCCTACCCGACCTACAACGTGCCCAAGGTCGGTGGCCAGCAGTACCAGTACCTGGTTTCGGCCCTGAAGGCCTATCGCTCCGGGAAGCGGGCCCACCCGACCATGCAGTCCCAGGCGAAGTCCCTCTCCGACGAGGACATCCGCGATATCGCCGCGTTCTTCGCGCAAGAGGGCTCGTAGGGGCTCCGACGGGGCCAGCCGTTACCTATTTCCGCGTGTGGAGAAGACCATGAAGCGCATTTGGATCACACTGGTGAGCTTGACCCTGGCCGCGGGCTGGACCGGAGCCGCCCAGGCCGAGGAGGGGCACGCCTCCGGGCCTAAGGATTCCGGCAAGACGGCCAAGGAGATCGTGACGAAGGGCATCCCCAGCAAGGGCATCGCGCCGTGCCAGTCCTGCCACGGGGAGACCGGCAAGAGTCCGGTGCCCATGTACCCCAATCTGGCCGGGCAGTACGAGAGCTACCTGAGTCATGCCCTGCATGCCTACCGGTCGAAGAAGCGGGTGAACCCCACCATGAATCAGCAGGCCAAGAGTCTCTCGGACCGGGAGATCGATGCCCTGGCCGGCTATTTCTCCGCCCAGCAGGATTCGCTCGGTACGCCTACCCTGGAAGATTAGGGCTGCGGACCGGGTCCTTCCGGGCGGGCCCGCCTAGGCGGGCCCGCCGGGGGTCCCGCGTCTATCCACGAACAGGGAGCACCCCGGCTTCTTCTTGGCCTGAGCCTTGACCTCCGTGGTCAGGGAGGCCACCTCGTAGTGGGAGTGGAAGCGTTCCGGTCCGGCCGGAACGGCGCCGATGGACAGGCTGATGAAGCCGTAGAAAACGTCCTGTCCCCGCCGGTCCTTGGCGGCGATGCCGCCGCGCTCCCGGGCCTCTTCGTCGTAGAAGGCCGGGGCGTTTTCCTCGAAGCGGCTCAGCAGGGTGCGGCACTGCGCCTGCCAGTCGCCGCTGCGCAGAATGAGGATGAAGTCGTCCCCGCCCACGTGGCCCACGAAATCCCGGCCCTCCACCGTATGCTCGACGAGCAGCCTTCCCAGCCAGCGCAGCACTTCGTCCCCGCGCGCGTACCCGTAGGTATCGTTGAAAGGCTTGAAGTTGTCCAGGTCGCAGTAGGCCACCACGAACTGCTCCCCGCCCGCCAGCAGGCGGTCGATGTGCTCGTCGATGGGGACGTTGCCGGGTAGCTGGGTCAGGGGATTGGCGTACCGGGCGTTGCGGATCTGCAGCTCGGTGATCTTCTTGAGCAGCTCCACCACCGTCCCCATGCCCAGATAGCGCCCCTCCTCGTCGGTGATGATGAAATCGTCGTCCACGGTGGTGACCTGATCGCCCTCGGTGATGCGCCGGCTGAGCATCTCCACCGGGGTGTCCCGGCTGACGATGAGGGGCTCGGAGCGCATGAAGGCGGAGATGGGCTTGCGCCCGTGGAGCTCGCGGCCGAAGCGGCTGGTATAGAGGTTCATGAGCTCGTAGCGGCGGACGATGCCGAGGGGCTCGTGACCGTCCACCACCGGCAGGGTCACCAGGTCCGGGGCGTGGTGGAAGAGGTCCACCACCTGGTCCAGCGCGCTCCGGGGGTCCAGGGGCGGGCGCTCCTGGAGCAGGGTGCCCACGGAGTCGGTGAGGTGCCAGAACGGCGAGCACTGGCACTCGCTGCCGAAGCTGCCGCGGGGAATGGCCCGGGGCGGGGCGGTATGGGGCCGGGCGAAGTGGTATCCCTGGCCGAAGGAGACGCCCAGGTGACGCACCACCTCCAGCTCCTCCAGGGTCTCCACGCCCTCGGCGATGACCCGGCATTCCAGGGACTTGGCCAGCTCGCCGATGGAATGGACGAACTGCCGCTTTCCGGGGTAGGAGGGCAGGTCCTGGATGAAGTGGCGGTCGATCTTGACGTAGTCGGGACGCAGCTCCGACCACTGCCGGAGCCCCGCGTAGCCGGAGCCCAGGTCGTCGATGGCGATGGCGAAGCCCATATCCCGGTAGTGGGTTACGGCCTCGCGCATCAGGTCGAAGTCCTGGATGGGGTAGTGCTCGGTGAGCTCGATCACCACCTGGCCGGGGTCGGTGCCGGCCCGCTCCAGGAACTCCCGGGTGCGGCCGCCACGGAACCCCGGCTCCAGCAGGGCCTCCGGATTCACATTGAGGAACAGCTTACCGGGAAGGCCCAGGCGTCCGAACTGGGCGATGGCCAGCTCCCGGCAGAGCAGCTCCAGCTCCAGCATGCGGCCGTTCTGGCGCGCCGCCTCGAACAGCGCCATGGGCGCGTGCAGGATGGTGTCCTCGGGGCCGCGTGCCAGTGCCTCGTATCCGTACACCTCCTGCTCGCAGATGGAAACGATGGGCTGCAATAGGATGGCGACATGCCGGTTACGGAGCGTATCCTCCAGAAGGGCGCCCTGATCCTGCTGCGCGTCGGTGGGGTCCGGGAAGGGTATAGAGGGCATGGCGGTCCTGGCCTTTCCTGGTATCCGCCTGAAGGGCCGGGAAAACGCTACCCGGCGAATTTTGCAGTTGAATGACGGAAAGCGCGTTTCCGAAGCGGACGGAGGCACCGTGAACGAAGGCAAGCCCTGGCTGGACGTTCTCCTGCAGGCCATGTCCGGCGCCTGGAAGAGCGTCCTGGCCTTTCTTCCCGAGCTGGCGGGCGCCGTGCTCCTGGTGGTTGCCGGATGGCTGGTGGCCCGACTGCTGCGGGCGGGCACGGTGCGCGTGGCCCGGACCCTGGACCGGGCCATGGCGGTGGTGTCGCGGCGGCGGGGCAAGCCCGCTCCGACCGTCTCCGGGGCCGAGGTCCTGGGCGGTGCGGTGTTCTGGGCGGTGATCCTGGTGTTCCTCACCGCCGCTACCCAGGTGCTGGCCCTGGAGACCTTCGGTATCTGGCTCAACCGTCTGCTGGCCTATCTGCCCACCCTGCTCACCGGTGGCCTGATACTGGTGGCCGGATTCTTCATCAGCACCCTGTCACGGGACCTGGTGGTGGCCACCGCGCCCGCCGGACCCGCCCAGTCGGTGCTGATGGGCCGCGCGGTGCAGTGGGCGATCCTGCTTACCGCGCTGGTGCTGGGCGCCGACCAGATCGGGGTGGAGATCACCTTCCTGGTCATCCTTACCGGCGTGGTGGCGGCGGCAGTGGGCGGTGGTCTGGCCCTGGCGGTGAGCCTGGGGTCCGTGGATCTGGTCCGCAACCTGGTGGGCGCCCGCCACCTCCAGGCACGGCTCCGCATCGGCGACCGGGTGCGCATGGGCGGTCACGAGGGCCGGGTGCTCGAGCTTACCGCCACCGGGCTGGTGCTGGACTGCCCGGAGGGGCGGGTCCACCTGCCGGCCCGCACATTCCACGAGGAAGCCGTCACCCTTTTGGGGTCCGAGACGGACCATGGCTGAAGAAACGGCGCTGGCGCGCATCTTCCTGGAGTCCCATCCCGCGGAAGCGGCGGGGGTGCTGGAAGGGCTTCCGCCAGGCGAGGTGGCGGAGCTGGCGGAGGAGCTGCCCGCGGCGGTCCTGGCCCCCGCGGTGGGCGCCATGACTCCGGTCCCGGGGGCGCGCTGCCTGCGGGAGATCGGGGAGGAGCGGGCCGCGGAATTGCTCCAGGTGCTGCCCGCGCGCCGCGCGGCGGCCCTGATCCGTGGCCTGCCCTGGCACCGGCAGCGCTCCCTGGTGGCCCGCATACGGCCCGGACGGCGCACGACTCTGGCGACCCTGCTCCATCAGCCCGGCGACACCGTGGGCGCCTGGGTGGATCCGGAGGTTCTGACGGTGCGGGAGGATGTGGCCGTGGGCCAGGCGCTGCACCGGGTGCAGGAGTCCGACCACAAAGGGCCGTGCGGCATCTATGTAGTGGACGGGGATTCCCGGCTGCTGGGGGTGGCCCGATTGCCGAAGCTCATGCAGGCGGGGCGGGAAACCCCCGTGGGCCGCGTGGCGGAGCGTGGTGTCCCCGTGCTGGCCTCCGCCACCGGCCTGGCGGCGCTCCCCGGCCATCCGGCCTGGAAGGAGCTCGCCGAGCTGCCCGTGGTGGACAGCCAGGGACGCCTGATGGGCGCGGTGACCGCCGCCACCCTGTCCCTGGCCATCCAGGACCGGAGCGAGACCGCGCAGGGCCCGCGGGGCTCCGTGCTGGGCGCGGTTTCCCTTTCCTTCTTCCAGACCCTGGGGGTGCTGGTGCAAATCCTGGTCTCCGGATCGGATCACGGCGGAAGGGGGCGGACCAATGGGCGCTGAGAACGCGGTCGCGGCACTGAACCAGCGGTTTCTGGCGGGCTACCCGCGGGAGGCCGCCACCCGCGTAGCGGGGCTCGAGCCCGGGACCGCCGCCGCCATCCTGGCCGGCGGCGACGTGGAAACAGCGGCCCGGGTCTGGGACCACCTGCCGCCGGACACCGGTGCGGAGCTTCTGGAGCGCCAGGAATCCAGCCTCCGGACGCGGCTCCTGGCGGCCATGGAGCCGGCCCGGGCGGTCCGGCTGCTTGCGGGGATGGAGGAGCCGGCCCGGGAGGCGCTACTGGAGGCGCTGAGCCCGGGAGTGGCCAAAGAGCTACGGACCCTGCTGGCCTACCCGCCGGAAACGGCGGGGCAATGGATGGACCCCCGCGTTACCCCGCTGCACTCCGGCGATACCGTGCAGGAGGCCCTTCAGCGCATCCGCCGCCGCGGGGATTCCGGGGCGGCCGTGGTGTACCTGGTGGACGAGGAGGAACGGCTCGTGGGCCAGGTCCCGATCCGCGACCTCGCCCTGGCCGATCCGGACCGAACCCTGGGGGCTCTGGCCCGTCCCGCCGATGCGGCGGTCTCTGAGTTCGATCCCCGGGAGGAGCTGGTGGACCACCTGGAGCGCTATCAGGTGACCAGCGTGCCGGTGGTGGACTACGCCGGGCGGCTGGTGGGGGTGCTCCACCAGTCCTCCCTGGTGGCGGCGGTCCAGGAGGACCTGAGCGCCGACCTGCCGGCCATGGTGGGCGCCAGCCGCGAGGAGCGGGCGCTGTCCACGGTAGGGTTCTCGGTAACGCGCCGGCTTCCCTGGCTGTTCATCAACCTGCTGACGGCCTTCCTCGCCGCCTCGGTGGTGGGACTGTTCGAGAGCACCATCGCCCGCTTCACGGCCCTGGCCGTGCTGCTGCCGGTGGTGGCGGGCCAGTCCGGCAATGCCGGGGCCCAGGCCCTGGCCATCACCATGCGCGGCCTCGCCCTGCGGGAGATCACGGCCCGTCACGGCTGGCGGGTGGCGCTAAAGGAGGTCCGGGTGGGGGCCCTCAATGGCCTGGCCATCGCCGGCGCTTGCGCCGGCGGGGTGCTGGTCTGGAGCGGCTCTAGCGGGCTCGCCCTGGTGATCGCCCTGTCCATGGTGCTCGCCATGGTGGCGGCGGGGCTCGCGGGCGCCCTGATCCCGGTGCTGCTGACCCGACTGGGGCAGGATCCGGCCCAGTCCTCCACCATCATACTCACCACGGTCACCGACGTGGTGGGCTTCGCCGCCTTCCTGGGCATCGCTTCCCTGCTGGCCGGTCTGCTGTAAAAGGGCCCGCCCGTCCGAACACCCGGTTCCGGGAAAGGCGTCGCGGCCGGAGGCCGCTCCCACGGAAGGGTCCGGTGGGCAAGGGAGCCCTGTGGGAGGGGCCTCCCGGACCCGACAAAAGCAGCGGCATTGGCCCGAATCCCGCTTAAGGCGCGAGGGCTGATGGCAGCCGCGGCCGGAGGCCGCTCCCACAGGGGGCCTCGCTGGGTATCGCGGTCCATGGGAGCGACCTGCGGCCCTGAGGAATCGCTTCTGTCCCGCCGCCCCGCGCCGCGGGCCTCAATCGGTCCGGGTGCTGCGGCGGCCGGCCCAGCCCAGGCCGGCCATGCCGAGGCCCAGCAGTAGGGCGGTTCCGGGTGCGGGAACGGGCTCGGGCCCGGGCCCCGGATCACCGGTAAAGGAGCCGGACTCGATGAATACTCCGGAATCAAACAGCCCGTCGGCGGTGTCAGCGATGGCCAGCTTGATGCTGTGGGTGCCGGTGCCGAGGTTTGTCCCCTGTGCCGTGAGCACGTCGGTGAACCCGTCATACTCGAAATCGAAGTTGGGTCCGCCGTCGTCCAGGTCGTTGTTGTTGTAGAGCTGGGCGTTGGAGGCGTTGGTGCCCAGGGGATTCCCACCGTTGACGTTGTTGATGCTCACCGGGGTGCTGGTGCCGGGGAGCAGGGCGATGTTCTGGCCGTCCAGGAAAAAGCCAAAGACGTCGTTGAATTCCTGGTTGACGTACTCGTTGTACTCCTCGGAGGCGAAGACGTAGTTGAAGGCCAAGTTGCCGCTGTCTGTGGTGAAGTCGAATTCCAAGACGGCGGCGTCCTGGGTCTCCTCCGGGGCCACCAGGTTGTCCAGATCAGGGTCGCCGGCGGCGTTGGTGTCCGTGGAGGTGGCATCCGAGGTGTTGGTATTATCGACATCCGCGGCCGACCCGGTGGTCATGACCACCCCCTGGTCGATGCCGATCCCCGAGCTGTTGCCGTCGGTGAACGTGCCGGACTGGGTGACATCATCGCCGTCCGTGTAGGTGGGCGCGCCCTGCAGGGTGATGCCCGGTCCGATGATGTTGTTCACCAGTGTGGAGGCGTCATCGGTGGGGGAAACGGCAATGGCGTGGGCGGAGCCGGTGCCGGCCAGCAGCAGGAACAGGGCGGTTCCGGTGCGGTGCATGCTTGTCATGAATAGACCCTCTGGTTTGAAGTGGGGGATGTACCCCCCACCAAAGCAACCCGTATGCCCGTTCGGGATTTTTCCCAACAATCATCGAGGAATGCGTCCGCTCCCGCGGCTTCGTGGTCCTCGGGCGGCCTTTTCGTAAAGCTCCTGGACGCGATCCGGGGAGGTCGGACGCGCGGCCTGCGGCCGGTAGGCTGGCTGCTGGTTGGCCTGCTGCTGGCAGGATGCGCCGGCGAGGCCCCGGAGCAATCCGGCGTGCGGCTGGAGGCCTGGGTTCATGCCGGCCGACAAGCGGAGCGACAGACCATCCGGGGGCAGGTGGCTCGCTTCAATGATCGTCATTCCGGCGAGATCCATATCGATCTGACCCTCATCCCGGAGGGCGCCTACAGCGCCCAGGTACAGGCGGCCGCCCTGGCCGGCGAGCTGCCGGATCTGCTGGAGTTCGACGGCCCCAACCTCTACCAGTACGTCTGGCAGGGCAGCCTGCGCCCAGTGGGCCCGTGGCTGCCGGAGTCCGTGAAGGCGGACCTGATCGTCTCCGTCCGCGAGCAGGGCACCTTCCGGGGGAACCTCTACTCGGTGGCCGCCTACGATTCCGGACTCGGAATCTACGCCCGCCGCAGCCGGCTGGAGGCGGCGGACGCGCGCATCCCGGAGGGACCCGACGACGCCTGGGGCATCCGCGAATTCGGGCGGCTCCTGGCGCGCCTCGCGGAAAGGGACCACGACGGCGCGGTGCTGGACCTGCACCTCAACTACCAGGGGGAATGGTTCCCCTACGCTTTCGCGCCGGCGCTGTGGTCCGCGGGCGGCGGCCTCATCGCCCGGCCGGGCTACGACCACGCCGAAGGTGTGCTGAACGGGCCGCGCTCGGTATTCGCCATGCGCCGGATCCAGGAATGGATCGAGCGGGGCCGGGTGGACCCCAATCTGGACGACGCAGCCTTCACCGGCGGCAGGGTGGCGTTGTCCTGGGGTGGGCACTGGAACTACCCGCGCTACAAGGAGGCGGTGGGTGAGGACCTGCTGGTGCTGCCCCTGCCGGATTTCGGGCGGGGGATGCGCACGGCCCAGGGCTCCTGGAACTGGGGCATCACGCGGGGCTGCGACCACCCCGAGGCGGCGGGGAAATTCCTGGCATTCCTGCTGCGCACGGAGGAGGTCCTGGCCATGACCCGGGCCAACGGCGCCGTGCCGGGCACCCGTTCCGCCCTGCGCCGGTCGAGGCTTTACGGACCGGGCCGCCCCCTGCGGCTGTTCGCCAAGCAGCTCCGCTCCCCGCATGCGGTGGCGCGGCCCAAGACCCCGGCCTATCCGATCATCTCGGCCATCTTCCGGGACGCCTTCGCCGACATCCGCCACGGCATGGCCGTACCCGCCGTGCTCGACCGGGCTGCCGCCGAGATCGACGCAGACCTGCGCGCCAACGAGGGCTACCGGTTCCCCGAGGTCGAGCGGGAGAACCGAAAGGACTGACCGCTCCCTTTGTCCCCATTGTCCCGAAGGCGGTAAAGGGACCAATGTGGGAGTGAGCTCCGTTCGCGACATATCCGAAGAGCCACGGACGGCCGCATGCCGCCGCTCCCGGGCTCTGCCGAGTGTCGGTGAACCGCCCTCCGCCCGTGGAGTCCGCCATGCCCGTGGGTCGCCGCTGGAAAGCCCTCCTGAATCGCGAGGCCCCGGCCGCCTGGCTGCTGGCGGCTCCGGCCCTGCTCGGCCTGACCCTCTTCGTGGCCGTGCCCTTCGCCCTGGCCCTGGGCATGTCCTTCACCGACCTGCGCATGGGCTCGCCGCTGCCCACGGAATGGCAAGGCCTGGCGCAGTACCGCCGCATCCTCACCGATCCGTCCTTCCTGCACGCCCTGCGCAACAACGCCGTGTTCGCGGCGGTGGTGGTGCCGCTGCAGACGGCGCTCGCCCTGGGTCTGGCCCTGCTGCTGGACCGGCCCCTGCGCGGCATGGTGGTGTTCCGGACCCTGTTCTTCCTGCCGGTGGTTTTCCCTATGGCTCTGGTGGCGGTGGTCTGGATCCTGATCTACGCTCCCGGCCCGGACGGACTCATGAACGCCGCCCTGGACGCCCTGACCCTGGGCTACTGGGAGCCGGTGGACTTCCTGCACAACCCGTACTGGGCCTTGCCGGCCATCATGCTGCTGTCCATCTGGCAGGGGGTGGGCTTCCAGATGGTGATCCTGCTGGCGGCCCTGCAGGGCGTGCCACGGGAGCTGCACGAGGCGGCCCGGATGGACGGCGCCGGGCCGGTACGGCGCTTCTGGCACGTGACGCTGCCGCAGCTGCGCAATCCGCTGATCTTCGTCGGCCTGGTCACGGCCATCCTGTCCTTCCGCCTGTTCGACCAGGTGCAGATCATGACCCAGGGCGGGCCGCTGGATGCCACTACCACGGTCATGTACGAGGCGGTCACCGCCGTGTTCGAGCGCCAGCGAGCGGCGCTGGGCGCCGCCATGACCGTGGTGTTCTTCCTGTTGGTGCTGGGGGTGACCGTGGTGCAGCGGCTGCTGGTGCGCGAGGAGCGGGAGATCGAATGAGGCGGGTGGGGGCGGGAATCCGGACGCTGTTGGTCTACGCCGTGCTGCTGGGCCTGGCGGCGGTGTACGCGGCGCCCATCGCCTTCATGGTGGTGGGCAGCCTCAAGCCCGAGGCCCGGGTGCTGGCGGACATGGGCAGCGCCGTGGCCTTCTATCCGGCCGATCCCTCCCTGGCCAACTACCACGACGTCTTCGCGCGGGTGGACTTCGCCCGCTTCCTGTTCAACTCGGTGCTGATCACCGGGTCCATCATGCTCGGCGGCCTGCTGGTGAACGGCTTCCTCGGCTACGCCCTGGCGCGGCTGCGCTGGCGGGGGCGGGGGCTGATCCTGGCGGCGGTGCTGGCCCTGCTCATCCTGCCGCTGGAGGCCATCGCCGTGCCGCTGTTCTACCAGGTGACCCTGCTCGGCTGGCGGGACACCTACGTGGTGCAGATCCTGCCCTTCGTCGCCAACGCCTTCTTCGTCTACCTGTTCTATGTCTTCTTCCTGGGCCTGCCCCGGGAGCTGGAGGAGGCGGCGCGCATGGACGGCGCCGGCGTCCTCGGCACCTACTTCCGCATCATCGTCCCCAACGCCAAGCCGGCGTTTGCGACGGTGGCCATCCTTACCTTCCTGTTCCAGTGGGGCCAGTACCTCTGGCCGCTGCTGGTGACCAGTGGCGAACGCGTCCGCCCCCTGCCCGTGGCCATCGCCGCCTTCCGCACCCTGCCGCCCCTGGAGTGGGGGGACATCCTGGCCTTCGGCGTGATGATGGTGGTGCCGGTGATTGTGGTGTTTCTGGCGTTTCAGCGGTGGTTTGTAAGGGGGGTGGCGGAGAGTGGTCTTAAGGGGTGATTTCTGGGCAGGGGGCTGTAGAGATCACCAAATTTCAGGACGAAGGTGAGGGACAGCCCTTTGTCACGCCGAGCGTTCAGTCCGCAAGACCCGTCCGGAACGCCCGAAGGAGTGCCCGACCGCGCTCGGTATCCTTTCCCTTCATGTATTTCTCCAAGGCCCGGACCAACCGGGAATCCTCCCCTTGGCGGAGCCCGGCATCCAGCACGCCCCGCAATTCCTCGCTCAGACTTGTCCCGGCCACAGTGGCCGCCTTGTGGCCCAGTACCCTTGCCCCCACGGCATCCTCGTCGTAATCGGCCTCCTCCATCCAATCCAGATAGTCATCATGCAGGTTGCCGGCGACCAGGCGGGCATAGTTTTCCAGGAGATAGGCCAGGTCCTCGGCATCCCGGTCATGCAGGCGATGCCGATCCTGCCAGGCGATCACTTTCAGGATCGCCAGTCCGGGCGGGCTGGCTACCTTTGCCGTGAGTCCCGTATCCAGGGTTATACCAAGACTGGCCTTGTAGGCTTCCCTGAACCCGGAAACGTTGAGGCGGACGGCGCGTTCCTCGCCCCACCGGATTACCCCAGGTTCGGATTCCACCCCGCCAAAGGGGATGAGATCCACGATTGACCCGTGAGGATCGGTCAGGCGCTGGCGCTGATGTCGGTCGGCCTGGAATTCATAGCCCTCTACCAGGATGGCCTCCAGCGACTGGAAGCCCTCCCAGCTGGCCACCTCGATGCCGATGTCCCAATCCCGGGTGAAGCGCCCCGGGCGCAGCCCATAGAGCCGCTCGAAGACCAGATGGCGGGCCATGGCCCCCGTGATCATCCAAGATACACCGGCCTCGTCCGCCGCCCGGGCGATCGTTTCCAACAGGCGCCGGGAATCCGGGTCCAGTTGGAGCGTGCGCTCAGTCAAGGAAGCCCTCCCGGATTCGCGCGGCCACTTCCTGCAAGCGGTCAGCCGGGTCGTTCACCAATTCGGCATAAAGCAACAGGGGGTGGACCACCGGTCCCCAATCTTCCGACGCTTGGGGACCCCAGAAGGAGTCCAGTACTTCCAGATTCCCGGCCTCGTCTTTTACCGGCCGGATAGTGCGCGCCAGGGCTTTGAAATCCCCCTGCCCGTACAGGGTCGCCCGTTCAGGCCGCAGATACCCCGTCAACCGGGCGGCGCCCGCTTCCCCGCCGAGCCTGAAGCCGTACTCCCTGGGATCGAGGTCCTGCCACCATTCCGGATCCTCCACCCGGTACCGGCGCGGATTCAGGCGCGGCCGTAGCTCCCGCTGGAATCCCTTGGCCCAGTCCTCTGCAAGACCTTGCCTGTCGATCCAGTGCCGGCCGCTCCTGCCTACCCGGATATATCCGAGGGAATCCAGGTCCTGAATCACGCCCGTGACCGTCCCGAGGGCCACCTGGGCGTATTCGGCGATCTCCCGATAGGAGGCATGGATCAGCCCCTCCCGGCATAGGAGGGCGAACACCACCTGGAGGCCCTTGGGCCGGAAGGCGCGGATTTGCGGGCCGGTGCTCCGCTTGGCCGGACGACCCTGCCCGGAGACGAACACGTACAGCTCGGGTCCTTGCAGGAATGCGTTGCCGGCCTGATCCAGGAAGTGAATCCCCCGCTCCCGGAGGATTTCCGCCGCCTTGGGGGTGACCCGCTCGGCCACCAGTAGCTCCTCGGGGGCGCTTTCCGTAACCACCTTCTCCAGGTTGCGCGGCGCAAGCTCCCCGGACAGGCGCACCCGATAGACCGTCCCCGCTAGCCGGACCTCCGGCTCTGGAGCACCGGCTTCATGCTCGGCCGCCAAACCGGCGGTTTTTTCCAGGGCGGCAAGGGCCTGTTCGAGGGTCTTGTTGGGTTCCATCCCGGGAGCCTTGGAGGTGTTCAATAAAAATGATTGTACATTCATGTTGAACGTTCACTCAAATTGAACAGCTAAGAATGTTTGTACCGGGTAGGGTTCTGGCCTTCGTGGTCTTCGTTTTCTTTCTTGGGCTGCCCCAGGAGCTGGAGGAGGCGGCGCGCATGGACGGCGCCGGCGTCCTCGGTACCTACTTCCACGTCATCGTCCCCAACGCCAAGCCCACCTTCGCCACCGTGGCCATCCTCACCTTCCTGTTCCAGTGGGGCCTGACAGCTAGATAACCTCCCGCCCTATTTCAAATGCCTTTCAAAGAACCCCATAGTTCGCTCCCAGGCCAGCTCCGCGGCCTCCGGGTTGTGCTCTAGCGGGGGAAGGTTGTACGAGTCCGCCGTCTCGTTGGCGAAGGCATGCTTGGCGTCGTAGCGGTGGAATGCGTAGTTCACGCCTGCAGCCTCCAGCTTATTCTCCAGTTCGTCCACGCCGGAGATGGGGAACATGTCGTCGCGGGTGCCCCAGTGGCCGAGCAGCGGTGCCTGGATCTGGTTGGCGTCCACGTATTCGAGCGGCGGGTAGCCGTACCAGACCACGGTGGCGTCGTGCTCGGGGACGTGGACCGCCGCCAGTAGCGACAGTGCGCCGCCCATGCAGAAGCCGGTGACGCCCACCTTGGTGCTGCCCGAGGCCTTCAGGTGCTGAACGGCGCCGCGCACGTCCTGCCCGGCGGCATCGCCGAAATCGAGCTCGGTCATGAGGTGCTCGGCCTCTTCCGCCTCCACGGTCTTCTCGCCCCGGTACAGGTCCGGCACCAGCGCCCGGTAGCCCGCCGCGGCGAGCTTTTCCGCCACGCCCTTGATCTGGTCGTTCACGCCCCACCATTCCTGGATCACCACGATGCCCGGAGATCCTGCGGGCTGGTCCGGCTCCACCAGGTAGCCCTGCGCGGTCTGGCCGTCCGGCCGTTCGAATTCGATCATCTGGCCCATGGCTTTTCCTCCGGGGGTCTGGTCAATTGGAAGGGGACGGTCCCGCCAGGTGAAATGGCGGAAGCCCTATTTCCCACGCTACGCCATCTCCCGGGCATGGTTCACGCCGGAAGGGAGGTTCGGATCTAGTCGATTGTAGAAAAAGATAGGGGTCCGGGGTCATCAGGCCTTTCCACTCGCCCATGGTCCGGCTCACTTTTTCGTGTTTACCCTGGCTTTTTCGGGATTACCTTTTTAATAACTTCCTTTTCCTCCTTGGGGAACCGACGGGTAAATTCAGGTTCGAACCAGCATCATTGCCGTTTCCTTTTGCGTTAGAACCATTTTTTAGGCCGAGGAGTCCCCATGCCTTCCGCTGGCCCTCCCCGGAAAGTGCCTGTCGACTTCCAGCGCATCTTCGAGCACTCCAAGGACAGCTACGTCTTATTGGCCCCTGATGCCCCGGATTTCACGATCCTTGCGGCCAGTGATGGTTATGTGCGCAGTGCCCAGCAATCCAGGGAGGACCTGGTGGGCAACAGCCTTTTCGCGGCCTTCCCCGAAAACCCGGATGCCCCCGGGGCCACGACCGGTCCCGCCACCCTGCGCTCCGCCCTTGAGCAGGTCCTGCGTGACAAGCAGGAGACTAGCGTCGGCACCTTGCGCTATGACATCCCTGATCCGGTTACCCCCGGGCACTTCGCGGAGCGCTACTTCAGTCCCCGCAATATCCCGATCCTCGATGATGCGGGAGCGGTGGAATATATCCTGCACCGGGTGGATGAGGTCACCGACTTCGTGCTGCGGGAGCGGTTTCGCCCCCAGGATGCCGGGCCAAAGCCCGACTCGGCCAAAGAGATCCTGGTCATCGAGTCGGATCCCGGGCGCCGCGCATTCCTGGAAGGGCTCTTTGCCACCCAGTATCAGGTCCGGACCGGGGCTACGGCCGAGGAAGCCGTGGCGGCGGTCGAGGACCACCTTCCGGATCTGCTCTACACGGCCATGGACCTGCCCGATCAGGGGGCCGAGGCCCTGGTACGGACCCTGCGGGACCGGCCGGAAACCTCGGAGCTGCCGGTTATTGTGGCCCTGGGCAAGACCAGCCCCCAGCAGTTCCAGGCAGCCTTCGCGGCCGGGGCGAGCGAAGTGGTGACCGGGCACGTCACCGCCAGGGAGGTGCTCGCGCGCACCGAGGCAAAACTGGCCGAGATTGAGCTGCGCCAGAGCCTGCCCGCACGGGCCCGTGAGCGCTACCACCAATTGTTCATGCAAGCCCCGGTGGCCATTACCTTCCTGGAGGGACCGGACCATGTCTTTACGGTGGCCAATGCGGCTCACGAAGAGCTGGTCGGCCACCGGGACTTGGTTGGGCTTCCCGTGCGAAAGGCCTTTCCGGAGCAGAACTTACAGCCTGTGTTCGACCAACTGGACCGGGTGTATGCCACCGGAGAGCCCTATATCGCCTCGGAGATCCCGGTGGATTTTCAGCTTCCTGGGCCTGAGGGGCTTACCCGAAAATATGTCACTTTTTCCTACCTTCCGCTGCGAAACCTGGACGGGAGTATCTTGGGTGTCGCCAGCTTTGCCTATGAAGTCACCGAGGCCGTCGAGGCCCGCCAAGCCCAAGCCCGGGAAAGCGCGCGCCAAGCGGCCGTGGCCCGCCTGGGCGAGCGGGCCCTGTGGAACCCGCCGCTCCAGTTGCTGTTCGACCAAGCGACCCGGGAGCTGGCCGAACAATTGGAGGTGGACTTCACCAAGGTCCTGGAATGGCACCCCGACGAGGGAACCCTGCTGCTGCGAAGCGGCACCGGGTGGCCGCAGGGCCAGGTGGGCACGGCCACCGAGCCGGACCAGTACGGCTCCCCGGGGGGCTATACCCTGCTCACCGAAGAGCCCGTATTCATCGCCGATCTGACCACCGAGGAGCGCTTCGCCGCTAGCGAGCTGCTTACCGAGCACGGGGCGGTCAGCGGCGTTACGGTGGTCATCCGCGGGGCCCAGCAGCCCTACGGGGTGCTGGCGGCCTTCACCAAGGCGCCGCGCACCTTCACCGGCGACGAGGTGAACTTCCTGCAGGCACTGGCGAACGTGCTCGCGGCCAGCATTCAAAGGGCGGACACCGAGGCGCGGCTGCGCCACAGCGAAGCGCAGTTCCGGAATATGGCCGACGGCTTGCCCGTCCCCATCTGGATGAACAATGCCTCTGGGGAGCAGGAGCTGGTCAACCAGACCATGTGCGAGTACTTCGGGGTGACGCGGGAAGAAATGGTCGGCAATCGCTGGCAGGACTTCCTACACCCGGAGGATGCGGAAGCCTATATCCAGGAGGCTACCCGCTGCTTTGAGGAGCAACGCCCCTTCCATGCGGAAACCCGGGCCAAGCGTGCGGATGGTCAGTGGCGATTGCTGGAATCCTGGGGAGAGCCCCGTTTCTCTCCAACCGGGGAGTGCCAGGGCATGGTCGGAGCCAGCCTCGACATTACCGAGCAGCGGGAAGCAGAGGAACAGCTCCGGGAAGCGGACCGGCGCAAGAAAGAGTTCCTGGCCCTACTTGGCCATGAGCTGCGCAATCCTCTGACCCCGATTGCCAACGTGGCCCAGCTGCTGCAGCTTCAAAAAGGCACCATCGACCGAGCGCGGTTGAGCCAGATGGCCGAGGTTCTCACCCGCCAGTCCGCACATCTGACCCGCATCGTGAACGATCTTCTGGACCTTTCTCGCCTGGAACGGGACCAGATAACCCTGGAGCGCGAGTCGGTGGACTTGCGCGAGCTAGTATCCCAGGCGGTGGAGTCTATCCCTGCCTTGCGCGACCGGGAAGGGCACACCCTCGCGGTGGCCTTTCCGGAGGACCCGCTGATAGTCGAGGGGGACCGGGTCCGCATCACGCAGATGCTGACCAACCTGTTGGACAATGCCGCCAAGCACACGCCCGAGGATGCGGAGATTCGGGTGGAGGCCACCCTTGATGAGGGACAGGTCATCGTCCGGGTATGTGATCAGGGCGCCGGCATCGATCCGGCTTTTCTGCCCCACCTGTTCGAGCCTTTCGAGCGGGGGCCGGATGAGGGCACCCAGTTTATGGGGCTGGGGCTGGGCCTGCCCCTGGTCAAGCGATTGGTGGCGCTGCATGGGGGCACTGTGGAGGGGCAGAGCCCCGGGATCGGCCAGGGCAGCACCTTCGTTATCCGGCTCCCGGCCCAGGCTTCGGCAGGAACGGAGGAGCAAGAGGAGGCAGACGCAGTGGGCGTGACCGGCGCGGGGTCCATCCTGCTCGTGGAGGACCATGAGGATGTCGCCGGCTCTCTGCGCTTCCTACTGGAGGGGCTGAACCAGGAGGTGCGGTTGGCCCCTTCCGGGACAGCGGGCATCGAGGCGGCAACAGAGCACCGTCCAGCGCTGGTGTTCATTGATATTGGCCTGCCGGACATGAGCGGGTTTCAGGTGGCCGAACAGCTTCGGGAAGTAATGGGCGCTATTCCCCTGGTAGCCCTCTCCGGCCACCCGGCGTCGGAATTTACGGAGGAGCGCACCGAGCTCTTCGACGAGTGGCTGCTGAAGCCACCGACCCTAAAGGATCTGCAACAGACCCTGGCGCGCAGGGGGCGTTCTTGAAGCGAAATCCCCCGGCATAGTTCACGTTGGAGGAAGGCACAGGCATGGCGGTTTCTCGGGGGGATAGGGCAGGCATCGCATGATGGGCCCAACCACGGGCATGCGTTACTATATTAGATTTGGCTAATTTGATTCGGCAGGGAGAGGCCTATACCTATGAGCGCAGCGAATATGCAGATCCAGGATCCCGCGGTGACCGATATCGTCGAGGAGGCCGACGTCTACGCCGAGCTGCTGCCCCTGGATGGCGCCCGGGTCATCGAGCTCGGCTGCGGGGCGGCGGCCCATACCCGCGCCATCGCCGACACCGGTCGGCCGGCGTCCGTCCTCGCCTGCGAGGTGGACGAGATCCAGCACGGCAAGAATCTGGAGGCCACGGACGTCCCGGAGACGGTGACCTTCGCCCAGGCCGGGGCGGAAGCCGTCCCGGCGGAGGACGATAGCGCCGACGTGGTGCTCATGTTCAAGTCGCTGCACCACGTACCGGCGGAGTCCATGGACGCTGCATTGGCCGAGATCCGCCGCGTGCTGCGGCCGGGCGGGCTGGCCTACATCTCCGAGCCGGTCTTCGCGGGGGACTTCAACGAGGTGCTGCGCCTGTTCCACGATGAGTCCGAGGTGCGCCGGGCCGCCTTCGAGGCGGTGCGGCGGGCCGTGGACGGCGGCGTGCTGGAGCTCGTGGAGCAGCGCTTCTTCAACACCCGCAACGACTTCGACGATTTCGCCGACTTCGAGGACAAGGTGCTCGGCGTCACCCACACCGAGCACAACCTGAGCCCGGAGCTGTACGAGACCGTGCGGGAGACCTTCGAGGGCTACATGGGCCCCGACGGTGCCCGCTTCACCATGCCCATCCGCGTCGATCTGCTCTGCTGTCCGGCATAGGCCGGCACGCCCTTTGGTTGAGTTTGGAATTTCCATATTGCCATTAGGGGATTGGAGTGGGGTCTTCTCATGCGTAGAATCAAATCGGCGATATGACAGGGCCTTAGAGTTCGGTGGCAGGTGAATGATGGCCCCTGATGGATCGCGGCCATGGCTTCCTCCTAAGTGAGCCCGAGCGGAGGCGGCCTGAATGGACACCTGGCTGAAGGGGGAGGTCCGATGTCTCCAGAAGGCCTGGAGCAGGGCCATAAGCTGCTGGCGGATGCCATGGAGATGGCACCGGATCCTGTTGCCATAACGGATCGGGAAGGTCGAATCGTTTACCGTAACCGGGCCGCCTGGGAGCTGTTCCCCGAAGAGGGCGGTAAGGATTGGCATTTCAGCGACCTCTTTGCTCTCCATAACGAGGGCAGGGAGCTCGCCGAGGAAGCCTTTGCCATCGCCTCGCGGGAGTCCTTCTGGGAAGGGGAAGCGATTCTCCTCGCCTGGGGGGGCGAACAGATCCCCATTTCCCTGGTGGTCCTAGCCCACCACGATGCCGCCGGGGAGGTGTGCTATTACTCTGCCCTGGCTCGGGACTTGAGCGCCCACAAGAGCGCCCAACAAGACCTACAGAAGCTGACTCGGGCCCTGTCCCAGGCCGGTGACATGGTTTATATCACCGACTCCTCGGGGCGGGTGGAGTACGTGAACAAGGCCTTCGAGCGGATCACCGGCTTCACAGGAAGGGAGGTCGTGGGCCGGCCCACCTCCGAATTTCTGAAGTCCGGATACCACGAGCCGGAATTCTACGAGCGCCTCTGGCGAGCCCTGCGGGCGGGGGAAACCTTCTCCGAGGAGTTCGTGGACCAGGTGGCGGATGGCCGGACGGTGTACCTGGCACAGACTATTTCCCCGATCAACGACGGCAACGGGCGGATCACGCACTACGTGGCCACCGCCCGCGAGATGCCGGAGCGCAAGGCCCTGGAGAAGGAGCGCCAGGAGCTTACCGAGATCCTGGAGTACAGCCCGGATATCGTTATCCAGTTGGACCCCGAAGGCAGGGTCTGCCATCTGAACCGTAGTGCCCAACAGCTGTTCGGGGTGGAGGGGGACCCACGGTGGAAAGGCAAGGGGCTCTCCACCTTCCTGCCCAACCGGGCCGCTTGGCGGATCCGTCACGAGGGTCTGGCCGAGGCCCGGCGCCATGGTTATTGGGAAGAGGAGATTACCTACGCCGACCCGGTTCGCGGCGAAGAGGTTCCGGTCTCCCAGCTCCTCATCGCCCACAAGGATGCCTGGGGCAAGGTGCGCTTCTTCTCGGCCATCGGACGACGGCTCATGCCTTACAAGGAGGCCCTGAAGGGCAACCTCCAGCAGGAATTCTATGATGTGGTCCGATATTCCGGCGTGGGACTGATCGTGGTCGGCCGCGACGGGTATATCCTGTTCAATAACCCCGCCGCCGCCCGCCTGCTCGGGCGCGGCGACCCGGAGCTGGCCGGACAGCGACTGGGGATTCCCCTGATGGGCCCGACCACCACCGAGATCGACATCTATCAGCCCGATGGGCAACGGGGAATCGCCGAGCTTACCGTTACCGATACCTTCTGGGAGGGAAATCCCGGCTATCTCCTCATGCTTCACGACGTGACCGAGCTCCGGGAGGCGGAGCGGGTGGAGCATTTCGCCTTCTATGATCCGGTTACGGACCTGCCCAACCGGTTCCTCTTCCAGGATCGACTGGGAAAGGCCCTGGCGCGGGCGAAACGGAACGGGACCTGGCTGGCGGTGGCCATCCTCGATTTTGACGACTTCAAGCAGATCAACGACACGTTCGGTCACGAGGCGGGCGACCGCTTCCTGCGCGAGGTGGCCCGCCGTCTGGCACCGGCGGTGCGGGAAACGGATACCATTGCCCGCATAGGCGGCGACGAGTTCACCCTGCTCCTCGAAGACCTGGCCTCCCCTGATGATGCTTTCCACTTGGCGGAACGGGTCCGCTCCGCCTTCTTGACCCCCTTCCAGCTCAACGATGCCATATGGACCGTGACCACCAGCGTGGGCTACACCCTCTATCCCGACTTCGGGGATGATCCGGAGGTGCTGCTCAGCCAGGCGGATACGGCCATGTACCAGGCCAAGGGACGGGGGGGGAACCAGGTCCACCTCTACTCCGCCGACCTCGGAGCGGAGGTTTCCCGCCAAGCCCATCTTCAGCAGCTGGCCCGGGGGGCCCTCGCCCGTGGAGAGCTGGGGATCCGCTATCAGGCCCAGGTAGCCCTGGAGTCCCGGCGCATCGTGGGTATGGAGGCCCTCATGCGGTGGCATTGCCCGGGGCAGGGCTGGATCTCCCCGGCGGAGTTCATCCCTTTCCTGGAACGGACCGGGGGCATCCTGGAGGCCGGGGCCTGGATCCTCCGGGAGGCCTGCCGAAAGGGGGCCGAGTGGGGCCGCCGGAGCTCCGCTGCGCCGCGGGTGGCGGTGAACGTCTCGCCCTCCCAAATTCGGTACGACGGCTCGCTGTACGAGAACGTGGTGCAGGCCCTCCGGGAGAGCGGCCTGGCCCCGGAGCGCCTGGAGCTCGAGGTCACCGAGGATCTCCTCTGGGATGGCGGCACACGGATCCGGGAGCGCCTGGCCGAGATCAAGGAGCTCGGGGTTCGGATAGCATTGGATGATTTTGGGACCGGTTATAGTGCCCTGTCGGTCCTCCAAGAGCTGCCCTTCGATACCCTGAAGATCGACCGCTCCCTGGTTACGGGCTTGGTGGAGGAGAGTGGTAAGGAGCCCTTGCTGGAAGCTATATTGGCTTTGGCGCCGGCCATGGGTCTGGAGGTTATCGCGGAAGGGGTGGAGCTGGAGGAGGAAGCCGGACGTCTACGGGAACTGGGCTGCCCGCTGGGGCAGGGGTTCGGCCTCGGCGGGCTGCATGTGGCCGCGCAGGTACCCGATTTTCTGCCGGATCACCCTTGATCCGGGAACACCGCTCCCTGGAGGCTCTAGGCCGCCTCCCGGTGCGGGTCAAACCATCGCGGTGAGCCGAATTATGAGCCAATACCTGTTCCGGCTGTACCTGAACGCCGATCCGGAGGACTCCGACCGGGCTTGCCAGATCCGGGATCAGGTGGTCTATCTGCTGCAATCGGCGGCGCCGCCGGAGTTCGAGCTGGAGGTCATCAACGTCCTGGCCGATCCGGACAGGGCGGAGGCCGACGGCATCCTGGCCACCCCCACCCTGGTCAAGATCAAGCCCTCACCCGTCCAACAGGTTATCGGTAGCTTCTCCGATCCGTCCCGGGTCCTGCCGGCCCTGGAGCTCGCCCAGCCACCGGCCGAGAACGGTAAGAGGGTATAGCAGCGCATGAACGGAGCCATCCCCAAAGTTCCCACCAATATCCCCGGGTTCGACTATGTAACCGCCGGCGGTCTTCCCAAGGCGCGGTCCACCCTGGTGGCGGGCACCGCCGGCAGCGGCAAGACCATCCTGTGCTGCCAGTTCCTTGCAAACGGCGTGCAAGAGGGGGAGTCGGCGGTTTTCGTGAGCTTCGAGGAGCAAGCCTCCCGGATCCGGGAGAATATCCGCAGCTTTGGCTGGCCGGTGCCGGAGTGGGAAGAGCAGGGGCGGTGGGCGTTCGTGGACGCCGCACCCCGGGTGGAGCGGTCTATAGAGGAGACCGGCGAGTTCAGTCTGGACGCCCTGCTGGCCCGGATCCAGGGGGCCGTGGCGCGAACCGGGGCACGGCGGGTGGCCATTGACTCCATCGGTGCCCTCTATCCCCGCTTCCTCGACTCCGACCGCATCCGGGAGGAACTGGGCCGGGTGATCCAGATGCTCACCGAGATGGGGATCACCACCCTAATCACTGCCGAACGGCGGCAGGAATACGGGGACGTTGCCCGGTACGGCATCGAGGAGTTCGTCCCCGATGGGGTAATCATCCTGCGCAACGTCCTGGAGAGCGAGCACCGCCGCCGGACTCTGGAAATCCTCAAGATGCGGGGAACCACCCACCACAAGGGGGAGTTCTCCTTCACCATCCGGGCCGACCGGGGCATCGTGGTGGTTCCCCTGTCTTCCATCGACCTCGACCAGCCGGCCCCGGACCGACGGATCTCCTCGGGTCACCCCATTCTGGACCAGCTCACCGGGGGTGGCTTCTTCAACACCGCCATTGTCCTGGTGGCGGGGCCATCCGGCTCCGGCAAGAGCCTGGCCGCCTCCCACTTCACTGGCTCCGCCACCCCGGAGGAGCGCTCGCTCTACCTGGGCTTCGAGGAAAGCCGGCTCCAGATCCTGCGCAACGCCCGCGGCTGGGGCATGAACTTCGAGGCCCTGGAAGCCGAGGGCAGCCTCCTGTTGTACGCCCATTATCCGGAGGCGGAGACCCTTGAGGACCACCTGATCCATATAAAGGACCAGATCGATAGCTTCAAGCCCACCCGGATCGTAATTGACAGCCTCACCGCCTTGGAGCGGATCGCCTCGGAGCGCGGTTTCAAGGCCTTTGTTGTAGCCCTGTTGGCCTACATTAAGGGGACTGGGGCCACCGCCCTATTTACCGCAGCCAGTCCCGGCTTCGGCTACGAGGGCATGTCCATCACCGAGGCCCATATCTCCTCGCTGACCGATACAATCATCGCCTTGCGGGTCTCGGGCCTGGAAACCAAGCTCCAGCGCTCCCTCGTGGTACTCAAGATGCGGGGCTCCACCCAACACCACGAGACCCGGTCGTTTGCCATCACCGACTCCGGGATGGTGATCGATCCGGTTGAAGAGCGTTAGCGATGATGTGTCAGGATGTTGTCCGTATTCTCCCTGGACACCAATAGGAGGCTGGCCGTGCGGGCTCTCCCGCCGTTGGCCTGATTGTTGATTGGAGCGAATAGGGCCGCTTGAAGCGGGGTGGTGATGCCTTGGTGGCCTCCCGGCCTTCAGCGGGTTTTGCACGGCTGCGGTAGGTCCAGACCCCGGGCCCGGTTGAGCCGATGTCGACGCAGAATCCGGGACACGGTGGCTCGCGAGCCCCCACAAGCCCGGGCAATCCGCTTACCGGTACATCGAAGTCGGCGGAGGCCGGCAGCTCACCGAACAAGCACCGGTCCCGTGTGCCGGAGACTGGGGCAAGGAGAGCGGCTGCCGCCCCGATCTGCGGCCATTTCGATGCGCCGGTACTTCGCCCGGGGACAACCGGCGATAGTAGTCCGCGGATCCTGTCGGGGGGTTGGCCGCGGCGAGCCGGGAAGGGCTCGTCGCTGGTCGCCCCCGACCCGGGCTTGGAAGCTCGGGGAGGGACGGATCAAGATCCTATAGAGTCTTTCAGGAGACGCCATCTGGCCCGGCGGCCAGTCAAGAAGGGCCCATGCGCCTTATTTCATTTCATAGGGAGGGCCGGACGGGCATCGGCCTGGTGGAGCCCGAGCAGGGCCGGGTGGTGGATCTCCAGGCGGTGGAACCGCGCCTGCCCTGGAACATGGCCACCTTCATCGCCAGCGGGGAGGCCGCCGAGTAGGCGGCCCCGGAGGCGTGGCTGGCCCTGGAGGAACTGACCGTGCTGCCGCCGCTGCCGATTCCCGCGCGGGACATCCTGTGCGTCGGAAAGAACTACCGTGCTCACCCGCTGGGTTAATCCTACGCCTCATTCCTCTCATCCGATTCCTGCCTGGCCCGCATTAGTTTTCGTTTCTCCGTCTTGGTGTGGTTGTTGTTGGCTGCCCAAGACTTTAGGAGAGGCGGCCTGTAAAACAATCAGTCCGGTGTAGGTTACTTTTACGGGTGCTCTCCCTGCTTGGGGGCTCGTTATTCCTATAGCTTCGGCTCGATGCGGAAAGCAGGCGGGAGTTTGCTCGACCAGTGCTGTCGAAAAGTCTTACGGCTCGGATCTGTAAAACTTTTCTTACTTTTGTAAATTCCGGACAACACCCTCCCCCCGGCGATGGCATGCGCATTGCTGCCTAGGCGGACAGAGCCAGTAGTTTGTTGGCCGGGTAATTGGCCAAACCAGAAGGGAGGAAACGGAAGATGAGGCGAGATTCCGAAAGTCAGCCATTCGGTCCAAATCCCAAAGGAAATTCCGGGCAGTCATGGCTGAAAGGCGCAGGGAGCAGGAAAGGGCAAGGCACGATTCTTTGCGGCCTGATCATGCTCGGGACTGCCCCGGCCGCCTCGGCGGTGCCGACGTATAGTGTGACGGAGATCGTGCCCAGTGCCGGCCTCACCCCCGGGGTATCAATCCATGCTGAAGCGGTGAATGAAAACGGCCAAGTGGCGGGGTGGGAGAAAAATCCCGCTACGGGCACCACCAACGGCTTCCGGTGGGAGACCGGCAGCGGGATCACCCATGTGGGGGATCTCCCCGGTGGGGATTACTTCAGTAAGGCGTACGGCATTAACAACGCCGGACATGTGGTTGGGACCAGCGATTTTGCCGACAAGGAACAGGATTACCAATCCAAACAAGGGTTTATATGGAAAGAAGGGGAAGGCATGACCGGCCTGGGCAGCCTTCCCGGAGGCGGGGATTCCAGCAAGGCCTATGATATTAATAACCATGGTCAGGTGGTGGGGCATGCTTCTTCGTCCGAGCGTTATGCTGATCCCTACCTTTGGGAGGAAGGCAGAGGCATGGAGGGCCTTGAATCCGTCCCCTCGGATTTTGATAGGTCCACATCATTCAGCTCGGCCCGGGCCATTAATGATAAAGGACAAGTGACTGGAGAATATTTGTCTTACACACATCCGCATGCCCTACTTTGGGAAGAAGGCGGCGGAGTTGCTGACCTGGAAAGTTGGGAGAGTGGACCGGAAAGAAGCAATGCATACGACCTTAATGAGAAGGGCCAAGTGGCTGGCACCTCCTATACCCATTTTGGAAATTTCCCCATGGTATGGGAGGAAGGTGAGGGATGGCAGGCGCTTGGACCAGTTCACAGGGGCGCCGCTGGCGGCAGGGCCCTCGGCATAAACGACTCTGGCCAGGTAGTGGGAGAATTTGGCCAGGGCCTCTTTGAGGATGAAACCGACGCCTTCTTCTGGGAAGAGGGCAGCGGCATGCGGCAGCTGGAAGGGCTCATTGATCCGAACAGCCCCTATGCCGGTATTGATCTTGAGAGCGCCACGGATATCAATAACCTGGGGCAGGTCGTGGCGATGGGAACGGGCGCCATTCCGAGCGTGCGGCAAAACCACGCCTATTTGCTTACCCCGCAGAGGGTCCTCCCGCCGGAGCCGGTTCCCGCCCCGTCCACCCTTGCCCTGATGGGCCTCGGAGTAATGGGGCTTACCAGGGCATTGCGGCAGAAAGCCTCGTAGGCAGGGCAGGTCCCCGCAAAAGTCCTGCGGGTAAAGCCCCGGTGGTATATCCCGCCGGGGCCACCAGTTTCACGGTCCTGCCGAGCCAGGCGAGGTTCGGATGCCCGGAAAATTATTCTTCGCCGCTCGGTTCCCTTTCCCAGTGCTGCCCGAATACTCGGAACAGGCGCAAGGCCAGGGTGGCAGATGGGCTTCTAAACGGGTAACAATTCCCGGGGGAACAGGGGCTTTCGTCCCCATTTTTCGAAGCGGGAGCGAACAATTACGGGGGCGGGTCGAGGCCTGCCATCCGGCCCCGCAGGCGGCGGGGTGCCTCCCGGGGAAGGAGAATCATGAGCTTCATCAGGCATGCAGTGCTGCTGGTGCTGATCGTGGCGGCGGCGGGGATCGCCTTCATGTACAGCGGTCTCTACAACGTGTCCGCGCAGTACCCCCATCGGGCGATTCCCAAATGGATTCTGCATACCACCATGGAACGGTCCGTGGCGTATCATGCCCGGGACATCCAGGCCCCGGATCTGGAAGGCCGGGAGCGGCTGCGCGAGGGCGTTGAGGAATACGAGGAGATGTGCGTGGGCTGTCACGGAGCGCCCGGCGTGAAGCCCGGACATGTGGCCGAGGGCCTGCGGCCCGAGCCGCCGGAGCTGGACCACGCGGCGGAGGAATGGACACCCGCCGAGCTGTTCTGGATCATCAAGCACGGGGTACGCATGACGGGGATGCCGGCCTGGGGGCCCACCCACGAGGACGGCGAGCTGTGGGCGGTGGTGGCGCTCGTGGAGCGCTTCCCGCAGATGGCCCCGGCGGCGTACGAGGACCTGCGCGCGCAGGTGCGGCGCCAGGACGGAAACGGGCAGCATCAGCATTAAGGGGGAAAGCGTGAGCGCGAAGTACGGGATCGAGGCGGCCGGCCGGCCAATGGCCGGAAGCCGTGGAGCGGGGGAAGCCACCGCATGCGGCTGATCTCCTTTTCCGACCAGGGGCGCACCCGCATCGGGGTGCTGCGGCCGGAAGCGGGCCGCGTGCTGGATCTCCAGGCGGTGGAGCCGCGCCTGCCCTGGGACATGGCCACCTTCATCGCCGGCGGGGAGGCCTCCCGCATGGCCGCCGACGAGGCCGCCGGGCAGGCATCCCCCGAAGCGTGGCGCGCCCTGGAGGAGCTGACCGTGCTGCCGCCGCTGCCGATTCCCGCGCGGGACATCCTGTGCGTCGGCAAGAACTACCGCGCCCACGTGGACGAGCTCTCCGGCTCCGGCTTGGGCAAGCCCGGCACCGCTTCCGATGTCCCCGAGTACCCGGTGTTCTTCACCAAGGCGGCCACCACGGTGAGCGGTCCGGAGGAGCCCATCCCCGCCTATCTCGACTACACGGAATCCGTGGACTACGAGGGCGAGCTGGCGGTGATCATCGGCAAGGAGGGGCGGGGCATTCCCGCCGAAGAGGCCTTCGACCACGTCTTCGGCTACACCATCGTCAACGACGTCACCTCGCGCAGACTGCAGCGGCGCCATGGCCAGTGGTTCCTGGGTAAGAGCGTGGACGGGTTCTGTCCCATGGGCCCCGCACTGGTCACCGCCGACGAGATCGACGACCTGGACGCCGTGCGGATCACCACCCGCGTCAACGGCGAGCAGCGTCAGTCCGGCTGCCTGGCAGACCTGATCTTCGGAATCCCGGAGCTTATAGAGACGCTGTCGCGCACCATGACCCTGATGCCCGGCGACGTGATCGCCACCGGAACGCCGGAGGGCGTGGGCGCCGGCTTCGACCCGCCCCGCTTCCTGCGTTCCGGGGACCGCGTGGAGATCCACGTCAGCGGCATCGGTACCCTGGGCAGCCCGGTGGAATAGGTCATCCATGGCTGCGGTGGTTCTGGAGGGGGTGCGCAAGACCTTCCCGGGCGAGGCCGCCGCGGTGCGGGACCTGAGCCTGGAGGTGGCGGACGGCGAGCTGATGGTGCTGGTGGGGCCCTCGGGATGCGGAAAGTCCACGGCCCTGCGCCTCATCGCCGGCCTGGAGGCGGCCACTGGGGGCACGGTGCGCATCGACGGCCGCGCCATGGATCAGGCGGCCCCCGGCGAGCGCGACGTGGCCATGGTCTTCCAGAATTACGCCTTGTATCCACACATGAGCGTGCGCGGCAACCTGGAATTCCCCCTGCGCATGCGCGGAGCGAGGCGGGCGGAGCGGCGGCGGCGCGCCGAGGAGACCGCCGAGCTGCTCGGCATCACCGAGCTGCTGGAGCGCCGACCCCCGGCCTTGTCCGGCGGCCAGCGCCAGCGCGTGGCCATGGGCCGGGCCTTGGTGCGCGAGCCGGCCGTGTTCCTTATGGACGAGCCGCTGTCCAACCTGGACGCCCGGCTCCGGGTGCGCATCCGCGGCGAGATCGCCGCACTGCAGCGTCGCCTCGGCGCCACCACCATCTACGTCACCCACGACCAGGCCGAGGCCATGACCCTGGGCGATCGGGTGGCCGTCCTACGGGACGGTGCCCTGCAGCAGGTGGACACGCCGGCCGGGCTGTACGCGGAGCCGGCCAACGCCTTCGTGGCCGCTTTCCTGGGCACGCCGGGCATGAACCTCCTGCGGGCGCGCAGTGGGGGCCGTGTGGACGCCGTGTGGGCGGAGCTGGGACAGCAGCGGGTACGCCTTCCCGCCGAGCGCTGCCCGGAGCGGCTGCGGCGCGGGGACGGCGTGGAGTTCCTGCTGGGGATCCGGCCGGAGGGCTTCCGGCCCGTGCGCTGGGGGTCGGAGGACGATGTGCTCCGGCTGAAAGTGCGCATGCGGGAGTATCTCGGCCACGAGACCCTGCTGTACCTGGAGCCGCCGGGACCCGCCCTGGACCCCGAGGTTCCGGAATCCTCGCCGCCTCTGGTGGTTCGCATACGCGGCGAGGCGCCGCCACCCGGTGAGATCTTGCAGCTCCAACCGGACCCGCGCGGCCTACGCTTCTTCGCCCCGGACGGAGCGCGCCTGGAATGAACCCCCGCCCTTGCCGGCTGTCCCTAGTATAGCCGCCCGGGGACAGAGCGCGCGCAAGGCCCGCTCGGGTCTGGGCAAAACGGCCGCGCCCCTCTACCCTGGTTCGCTTCTGTACCGCGAGACCCATCCCATCGCGAGAATGGTCCTTTCATGGCATCACTGCGTTGGCTTCGCACCTATCTGCCGCCCATCCTGATCCTGCTGGCGGGCGGCGGTCTGTTCGCCGTGCTGGTGGCCACCCGTCCCGAGCCTCCCGCCCAGGAAGAGCAGGAATCCGTCTGGGTGGTGGACGCCAAGGCGGTCTCTCCGCGGTCTCAATCCCCGACCCTCTCCCTCTACGGTCGCCTGGAATCTCCCCGCGAGGCGACCCGCGCCGCGGCGGTGGCCGCGGATGTGGAGGAGGTGGCGGTGCGCGAGGGCCACATGGTGGAGAAGGGCGCGCTCCTGGTGCGGCTGGAGGCCGGCGACCTGCGCGACCAGCTTGCCCAGCGGCGCGCCGACCTCGCCGAGATCAAGGCGCGCATCGCGGAGGCCAAGGCGGAGCACCGGGCGGACGAGGCCGCGCTGGAGGAGCGCAAGGCCCTGGTGGACCTGGCGAAGCGTGCCGTGGACCGGGCCGAGAAGCTGGCCGGGCGGGATTTGGGCTCCCAGGCTGAGGTGGACGCCGCCCGGGAGGCCCGGCGCCGAGCCGAGCTGGAGCTGGTCCGCCAGCGGCTGCAGGTGGAGAACTTCCCGGCCCTGCTCAACCGCCTGGAGGCGCAGCGCAAGCGGGTGGCCGCCCAGGTGGCCCAGGCGCAGCGGGATCTGTCCCGGACCCGGGTGGAGGCGCCCTTCCGGGCCCGGATCACCGGCGTGGAAGTGTCTCCGGGGGACCGCGTGCGGCCCGGAGACGCCCTGGTGAGCCTCTACGATCCCGGCGCCCTGGAGGTGCGGGCCACCATACCCGCCTCGGACGTGGGCACCGTGCGCCGGGCCCTGGAGGCGGGCCGGGAGATTCCCGCTGAGGTGCAGGTGGACGGGCGGACGCTCCGGGCGCTGCTGGACCGCTTCGGCGGCCGCAGTCCCCAAGAGGCCGGCGGGGTGGAGGCCCTGTTCCGGGTCCGCGACGAGGCCCCGGCGGAGCTGCCGCTGGGCCGCTTCGCGGAGCTGACCGTGGAGATGCCGGCGCGGAAGCGGGTGGCGGCGGTACCCTATTCCGCCCTCTACGACCATGACCGGATCTACGTGGTCCGCGACGGCCGCATGGTGGGCATGGCCGTGGAGCGCGTCGGGCAGCGCGCGGTGTCCGGCGGTCCCAACCTCGCTCTGGTGCGAGCTCCGCAGCTCCGCGAGGGCGACCGGGTGGTGACCACCCAGCTTCCCACGGCCATGGAAGGGCTGCGGGTCCGGGTGCAGGACAGCCGCGAACCAGCGCGGGCGGAGGTGCCGTGAGCGCCGAAGAGCACCGCCCGGAGGGCTTTATCGCCCGCTTCGTCCGCCACGGCGTAGCGGCGCACCTGCTCATGGCGCTCATGGTGCTCACGGGGGTCTTCGCCCTCGGCCAGGTGAACACCCAGTTCTTCCCCAATTTCGAGCCCGGCCGCATCACGGTCACCGTGCTCTGGCAGGGGGCCAGCGCCGAGGACATGGAAGAGGGCGTAACCCGGCCCCTGGAGCAGGAGCTGCGCAACCTCGACCACCTGGACTCCATCACCTCCACCTCCGCTGAGGGCGTTTCCCAGATCACCCTGGAGTACAAGGAAGACACGGACATGGGGGAGGCCCTGGAGGAGGCCAAGTCCCGGGTGGGGCAGGTGCGCAATTTGCCGGAGGAGTCCGAAGAGCCCGAGATCACCCGCATCACCCCCTTCGACCCCATCGCCAGCGTGCTCCTCTACGCCAAGGATGGTGACGCGGGCCCGGATGGGCTGGCGGAGCTGCGCGATCTGGCCCAGAACATGCGCGATGAGCTCCTGGACCGGGGTATCGCCAAGGTGGAGATAACCGGTCTGCCCGAGCAGAAGGTCGCC
The DNA here is from genome assembly GCF_041821045.1 of Thiohalorhabdus sp. Cl-TMA. NCBI lineage: Bacteria > Pseudomonadati > Pseudomonadota > Gammaproteobacteria > Thiohalorhabdales > Thiohalorhabdaceae > Thiohalorhabdus > Thiohalorhabdus methylotrophus. The sequence goes on from NZ_JBGUAW010000003.1 coordinate 111,545, forward strand.
ATCCAGGTGCCGCCCGAGCGGCTGCACGAGATGGGCCTGTCCCTGCAGCAGGTGGCGGAGCGTGTGGAGGCGCAGAGCCAGGACCTCCCGGCGGGCGAGATCGGCTCCGCGGTGGCGGCCCGCCAGCTGCGCAGCGAGTCGCAGCGCCGCCGGGCCACGGACTTCGAGGACATCGAGGTGCGCGCGGGCGCGGATACCGGTCGCATCGTCCTCGGCGACATCGCCCGCATCGAGCTCCAGGACCGCGAGGGTGAGGTACGGCTGACCCACCGTGGGCAGCCCGCCGTGGAGCTGGCGCTCATGCGCAGCCAGACCGGCGACACCCTGGAATCGGCCCGCGTCCTGCGCAACTGGGTAGCGGAGGTGAAGCCCACCCTGCCGCCCGGCGTCGGCCTGGCCACCTACAACGAGGCCTGGAGCCTGCTCCAGGAGCGGATCATGCTGCTGGTGAAGAACGGGGCCGGCGGCCTGCTCCTGGTGCTCGCCATCCTGTTCCTGTTCCTGCGCGGCCGGGTGGCGGTGTGGGTGGCCCTGGGCATCCCGGTGTCCTTCCTGGCGGCGCTGGCCATCCTCTACGGCCTGGGCGGGTCGGTGAACATGATCTCGCTGTTCGCCCTGATCATGACCCTGGGGATCATCGTCGACGACGCCATCGTGGTGGGCGAGGAGGCCCTGACCCGCTACCAGGGGGACGGGGAGGGGCCCGATGAGGCGGCCGTGAACGCCGCCCGACGCATGTGGCCGCCGGTGCTGTCCTCGAGCCTGACCACCATCGCCGCCTTCCTGCCGCTCATGCTGGTGGGCGGCACCATCGGTATGATCCTGTTCGATATCCCCTTCGTGGTGATCTGCGTTATCGCCGCTTCGCTGCTGGAGGCCTTCCTGGTGCTTCCCAGCCACCTGGGCACCGCCCTGCGCGGCATGCAGAGGGAGCGAGAGGGCAAGGGGTTCCGGGCCCGGTTCGAGCGGGGCTTCAACCGTTTCCGTGACGGCCCCTTCCGCCGCACCCTGGAGCGGGTGGTGCGCTACCGGGGCACCACGGTGGTGGCCGGTGTGGCGCTGCTCATCGCGGCGGTGGGACTGCTGGCGGGTGGTCGCCTGCCGTTCTCCTTCTTCCCCTCGCCCGAGGGCAACCTCATCCAGGCCAATGCCAAGTTCGTGGCTGGGACCCCCCGGGAGGACGTGGATACTTTCCTTGCGCACCTCCGGCAGACCCTGGAGGCCACCAACCGCGAGCTGAAGAGCCATCCAGTACGGATCGCCGTGGCGAGCCACGGCACCACCGTGGGCCAAGAGGCGGTGGGTGGCCAGCAGACCGGCGACCAGTTCGGTGCCATGCTGGTGGAGCTGATCAGCCCCGAGCAGCGGGCCATTCAGGCCAGCGATTTTATCGCCCGCTGGCGGGAGAACATCCGCCGGCCCGCGGGCATGGAGTCCTTCACCCTTACGGCCCCTACCGGCGGACCCCCGGGCCGGGACATCAGCATCCGCCTAACCGATGCCGAGCCCCGGCGGCTCAAAGCCGCCGCCCGCGAGCTGGCCGGGGCCCTGGAGGGCTATCCGGGGCTGTCGGCGGTGGAGGACGACATGCCCTACGGCCGCGAGCAGGTCATCTACCGGGTCAACGGCGAGGGCCGCGCCCTGGGTCTCAGCGAGGAGGTGGTGGGTGGCCAGCTGCGGGCCGCCTACGCCGGCCATCTGACCCAGATCTTCAACCGCGGCCAGGACGAGGTGGAGGTCCGGGTGACCCTGCCTGAAGCGGTGCAGAACGACATGGGCGCGCTGCAGTGGCTGCCCATCCGATTGCCGAACGGCGGCATGGTGCCCTTGGATTCGGTGGTGGAGCTGGAAACCCGGCGCGGCTTCGAGGCCATGCGCCACGCCGAGGCCCAGCTGGCGGTTCACGTCCAGGCGGATGTGGACCGGGAGGTGACCAACACCAATCGCGTGCTGGATGCGCTTAAGCAGGAGGTGCTGCCCGGCCTGGAGCGGGAGTACGGCATCAGCTACGAGTATGTGGGGCAGGCCGAAGACCAGGCGGAGACCATGGCGGACATGCAGCGGGGCCTACTCATCGCGGTGGTGCTGATCTACCTGGTGCTTGCGGCGGTGTTCGCCTCCTATGCCTGGCCCCTGGTGGTCATGGCGGCCATCCCCTTCGGCCTGGTGGGGGCGCTGGTGGGCCACTGGCTGATGGGCATCGACCTCACCGTGCTGTCCCTGTTCGGCCTGTTCGGACTCTCGGGGATCGTGGTGAACAACTCCATCATCCTGGTGAGCTTCTTCCGGGATCTGGTCGGCGAGGGTATGCCCGTGCGCCGGGCGCTGGTGGAGGCCTCCTGCCGCCGCCTGCGGGCCATGGTGCTCACCAGCCTGACCACCATCGCCGGGCTCACCCCGCTGCTGTTCGAGGACAGCCTGCAGGCGCAGTTCCTGATCCCCATGGCGGTCTCCATCACCTTCGGTCTGGCCTTCGCCACCGTGCTGGTCCTGGTGCTGGTGCCGGCGCTCCTTTCGCTGCAGCAGGACCTGGCGGGAGCGCGCCGGGGGGAAGGGGAAGCCTGAGATGCGCGGCCGGCGAGGTCCCATACATGCAATGCTGATGCTGGCGGCGTGGGGTCTGTGCGGGGGCGGTTCCGCCGCGGGCGCTGAGCTGAACGGCCTGTCGCTGTTCGCGGGACGCCTGACCGATAACGGCTGGGAGAGCTTTTTCATCAGCCCCCGCCAGACCAGCTTCCTGAACAGCCACATCCTCGCGGTGGTGCCGAGCTGGACCCTGCTGGATCGGGAACCCCGCTGGCTGCTCGAAGGGGAGGCGCAGGTGGTCAGGCACTTCGGGGGGCAGAGCCATTGGGAATTCAACGGCGCCCTTGTCTTCCGGTGGCGCAGCTTCCCCTGGCGGTCTCGGGCGCGGACCACCGCCGCCTTCGGCATCGGGCCCTCCTGGGCCAGCCGCACGCCCCGCCTGGAGGCGCGCTTCAACCGGCACGGCTCCGAGCGCTTCCTCACCTACTGGTTCATGGAGATCACCCACTCCCCGGCGGCCTGGGGGCCCTGGGCCGCCACGCTGCGTCTCCATCACCGCTCCGACGCCTTCGGCCTGGTGGCGGAGGACGGCGGCTCCAATATCCCCGCATTGGGCGTGCGGCGGCGGTTCTGAGCCCCGCGCTCGCGTTTCCCGGACAGCCCGTGACCATTACTTGACGCCGCCGGGCAGCGGACATTGTCAGCGCGTTCCGCGGTATAGGAGATTGCTCCGGTAGGGGGCGGACATCCCGTCGCCGGCAATCCCTTGTCAGGGGGAAGGACGCGCCTTTGACCGCCTCGGATCGCATGGCCCTCCTGCCGAGCCGGACAGGGGCATGGGCCGCCGGATTCCTCTCCTGGGGGCCGGCGGGAGGCGCCTGGAGCTGGACGGCGCTGCTGGTGGTGGTCGTCGGGACGGCGTTCTGGGCGCTCCGGGAGCGGCGGCGGGCCCGCCGGGCCGTTTCCGGCGAGGAACGGCTCCGCACGCAATGGAGCCATCTCCCGGCCGCCCTGGTGCTGGTGGATGACCACGGCCGGATAGCCGCCCTCAATCCCGCCGCCGAGCGGCTGTTCGGCTACGGACCCGGCGAGGCGGCCGAACTACCAGTCGCGCGCCTGTTCCCGGACTCCACGGCGGCGGCCGACCCCCATTTTCTCGATTTCCATCGCAAGGCGGAGGAGCAGGCCGCCGGCGGACCCGCCCGGGAGGTGCACTGCCTGCACCAGGCGGGTCACGCCTTCCCCGTGCGCATGGCCGTGAGCGAGGTGCCGCGGGGCCCGCGCCGGGAGTACCTCCTCCTGTTCCAGGACAATTCCCTGGAGAAGGCCATGGAAGGGGCCCTCCAGCGGGAGAGCCGCTTCGCAAACGCCGTGATCAACAGCCTGCCGGGTATCTTCTATCTGGTGGACCAGCAGGGATGCTTCTGCCGCTGGAACCGCAACCTGGAACAGGTGAGCGGCTACTCCGGCGCGGAGGTGGAGGAGCTGCATCCCCTGGAGCTCTTCCGGTCCGAGGAGCGCGACCGGGTATCCCGGATGATCCAGGAGACCTTCGACGCGGGAGCGTCCAGCCTGGAGGCGGACCTGGTCCTGCGCTCGGGGGAGGCCCGGCCGTTCTTCTTCGCCAGCTTCCGCGTGGACCTGGACGGCGATCGCTATCTCGCGGGCATGGGCGTGGACATCAGCCACCGCCGCCACCTGGAGGAGGAGCTGACCCGGCTTGCTACCACGGATCTGCTGACGGGCATCGCCAACCGCATGCAGTTCGAGCAGGATCTGGCCCGGGAAGTGGGGAAGGCGGAGCGTTACGGCCGGCCCCTGACCCTGATCATGTTCGACGTGGATCACTTCAAGCGGGTCAACGACAGCCACGGCCATGAGAGCGGTGACCGGGTTCTGCAGGAGGTGGTGGCCGTGGCGGGTACCCGACTGCGGGACGTGGACATCCTGGCGCGGTGGGGCGGCGAGGAGTTCATGGTGCTGGCGCCGGAGACCGGGGAGCGCGGCGGCTTCGAGCTCGCCGAGCGGATCCGGCAGACCGTCGCCGAGCACGCTTTCCCCATCCCGGAGCAGATCGTGACCGCCAGCTTCGGGGTGGCGGCCTATGAATCGGGAGAGGGGGAGGGAACGTTCCTCCGCCGCGTGGACGAGGCCCTCTATCGCGCCAAGGCGGAGGGGCGCGATCAGGTCTGTCGGGCGGAGCCGGACCCGGCCTCCTGATCCCGCCCGACGGGGGTTAGCCCGATTCCCGCCGCATGCGCCGGGTTCGGGGCCGGAAATCCGCCGGCTTGTCGGCGATCCAGGCCACGAAGCGGCGGATGTCGGGGTGCCCGAGCAGGGCCTCGGCGGTGTTGTAGTGCCGCGCTAGCTCCTGCTCGGTGAGCACGGCGTGGATGTGCTTATGGCACGGATGGCAGACGTACAGAAGCCGGCGCTTGGGCTCCTCGCTGCCGAAGCGCCGGCGTACCCATTTGCGGCGGTGCATGGCCCGGGGGATGAGATGATGCACGGTGAGACGGGGCCCGATGCGTCCGCACAGGGCGCAGGGCCAGGAGGTCCCGCCTTGCTCCGAATCGGCCCCGATCAGTCACGCTCCACGGCGATACGGCGGTGCCGGGCGCGCTCCGACTTGGGCAGGGTCACGTGCAGGACCCCGCGGCGGTACTGGGCGCGGGCCTGCTCCTCGTCCACCGCCACGGGCAGGGGGACCGCCCGCTCAAAGCGGCCGTAGGCGGCTTCGAGCACGTAATGCCGGCTCTTTCGGTCTTCGCGCTCCACCCGCTTCTCGCCGGCGATCAGCAGGTAGCCGTCCTCCACGCGGAGGTCGAAATCGCCGGGCTCCATGCCGGGGGCTTCCAGGCGCACGGTGACCTCGTCCTCGCTCTCCCGCACCTCGGCGGCCATCAGGCCCCACCGCGGGCTGTGGAGAGCGATGCGGTCCTCCGAGGTCTCCACCTCCTCGGCCTCCTTGGAGGGCACGAATCGGGTGATGGCGCCCGCGGCGTTCTCCCGCAGGTGCTGCCAGCCTTCGAGAACACTGTCCCAGGCGCGGCCGAGGCCGCGGCGAACTTGGTCCAGTCCGTTCACGATTCTTCCTCCCTCGATGCTGAACTGGGTCTTCTTCCCTATTTCAAATGGGGGCGCACACGGGGAAAATCAATACCTTCGCAATGGCCGCCGCGGGGCGCCCGCCTCGGGGTATCGACCCGCTCAGCCCACTCGCGGACAGGAGGAAGTCATGATCGTGGTAGCCAATCGTATACCGGTGGCGGAAGGCTGGGAGGAGGCCTTCGAGGAGCGCTTCCGTCACCGCGCGGGCCAGGTGGAGAGCCAGCCCGGCTTCGTGCGCATGGAGATACTGCGCCCCAAGGAATCCGAACCGTACGTGGTGAAGACCTACTGGGAATCGGAGGCCGCCTTCCGGGCCTGGACGGAATCGGAGGATTTTCGCGCCGCCCACGCCGATCCGCCGCCCCGGGAGATGTTCGCCGGAAGCAACCAGATGGAGATCCACGAGGTGGCCCTGTCCCAGGAGCCGGAGTAATGGGAAAAACACCTGGGCATTGGGGAAATGCGCCGCAAAGGTGGATCCTACGTGCTATCGGAAACGCCCGATTTCGCCCATCGAGGAGGCCACGGTGGTGAAGCGACGCTGTTCCGTCCTGGACCGGCCGTTCCCCGGAGGGGATTGTAGGCATGGGACGGGAAGCTGTAGGCCGCCTTAACACCGCGCCGTCGAAAAATTTTTCATATTTTTCCTTTGGCCCCGTTTATCAGGGGGATACCCACCCGGAATGGTTGCTGCCGGTTACTGGTTGGGCCCATGAAACCGAAATGGAGCGCAACCATGTCCAGGCAATCCGAGCCCCGATTTCCCCATGCCCTTTTGGGTGCCGCCCTGCTGGGTATAACAACTGCTTCCTCCGCGGCACCGCTCACCTCTTTTACTTCCACCGATCTCGGCGACCTTCCCGGCGGCAAGGATGCGACCTTCGCGGCTGACCTCAACGACTGTGAACAGGTCGTTGGCAGTAGCGCAACCGGTCAGGGGCGAGCGTGCATTCCTCTGGGAACGGGGAAGCGGAATGACCAATCTGGGTACGCCGCCCGGTTTCGAGGAAAGCAGGGCGGAATTTATCAATCAGGGCGGCCAGGTGGCCGGGAAAGCCTGGCGGGAGCAAGCCGGCACGGGATCAGGGACGCCCTTCCTCTGGGATCTCCGGAAAGGCCTGACGGTTTTCGGCAGCAAGAAGGGGATAAGTCTTACCGGCCTCAATAATAAGGGACAGGTAGTAGGCCTGAAGGGAAGCCAGCCGGTTCTTTGGGAGCCGGTTGGCGGAATCCGATCCCCTGCATGGCAGGGCCCCCTCTGATATGGCCCTGAACAATCGGGACCAGATGGCCGCCACGTTCTCCTTGGAGGGCGATTCCCCCACGCCTATCTGCTTACCCCCTCCTACCCCACCGATATCCCGGTGCCCGGAACCCTGGCTTTGACGGGGGCAGGCGCCCTGCTCCTTGGGCTTCGGCGCCTTGGCGTTTTCTCCCTGCCGCCGGTTGCCCCAGCCGCCGGTGTCGGCTAGGTTGTGGCGCTTTGCCGAGGCCGGAGGCCGATCCCATGGAGCACCTGCACCGCTACGCCCCCATCGTCGACGACCTGGAGGCCTTCCTGGCGGCGGCCGAGGAGCCCCTGCACCGCGTAGTATGGGCCAATACCGTGCGCACCACCGCCGAGGAGGTGGAGGGCTGGATCCACGACCGCTGCCCGGAGGCGGAGCGGGTCTCCTGGTTCGACGCCGCGTGGCGGATTCCCGCCGGGGCGGCCCGCCCGGGCAAGTGGCCGGAATTCGTTCTGGGGCTCATCCACACCCAGGAGGAGGTGAGTCTGTGGCCGGTTTGGGCGCTGGATGCCCGGCCGGGGGAGGCGGTGCTGGATATGTGCGCTGCGCCCGGCAGCAAGGCCGCCCGCACCGCCGTGGCCATGGCCGACCGGGGCCGGCTGATGGCCAACGACCGGAAGTGGGGCCGCCTGCAGGGGGTGCAGGACGTGGTGGCCCGCCTGGGACTCACCTGCGTGGCCTCCTCCAATATGGGCGGCGCCCAGATTCCCGGAGATGCCTGCTTCGACCGCGTCCTGGTGGACGCCCCCTGCACCGGGGAGGGCACTACCCGCAAGGCGGGCGGCGGCAAGCGGCCCCAGATCGTGAAGGACGACTTCCACAAGCTGGCCAGTGTCCAGAAAGGGCTGCTGCGCCGCGCCGTGGAGCTGGTGCGCCCGGGCGGCACCGTCATCTACGCCACCTGCACCTACGCCCCCGAGGAGAACGAGGCGGTGCTGGACGGCATCTACCCCGAGAAGGCCGAGATCGAGCCGATCCGGGTGCCGGAGGGGGTCCGCGTGGCGCCGGGCGTCACCGAGTGGCAGGGGAGAAGCTTCCGGCCCGACGTCGCCAACGCCATCCGCTTCTGGCCCCACCTCAATGACACGGGAGGCTTCTTTGTCGCAAGACTCCGCCGTCTATGAGCCCTATCCGGAAGCCGGGGAGGTCTGGCGCTATCTCGAGGACCGCTTCGGCCTGGACCGCACCCTGTTCGGTCACCACCGGCTCTGGTGGCGGCGGGGCGGCAAGCCCGACAAGCCCATCTGGATTGCCCACGAGGACTGCGCCCCGCCCGACGGGGTGAAGGTGGACTGGGTGGGGCTTGCCGTCATGCGCCAGCCGCCGCCGCGCGGCTTCCCCACCAATGCCTTCCTGCGCCGGTTCGGTGGCGCGGCCACCCGCAACGTGGTGGACGTGGACTGGGACACCGGACTGCGCCTCATGTACAACCACCAGATCGAGCACGAGCCCCTGGACGAGAAGGGCGGACCCTACATCATCCGCGCGCCACGGGCGGTGCTCGGCCGCGGCTGGGTACGCAAGGGACGCCTGATCCTGGATACGCCCAAGGGCTGGCCGAACCAGCTCATGCCACGGACGGAGCTGGCGGAGGGGCCGGAGAGGGCGTAGAAAACGTCAAGAAGCCAGGGCAGGTACCTGGCCTGGAGACATCCGGGCCCTGCCAAGGACTTGGCCTTTTTCCTTCGGGCTGTTCCTTGGCGTACTTCGTGGCTTGGCGTTGTCTGTCTTACTGCTTTTCCAGCACGAATATCGCCGGATACAGGTTGGAGGTCTCCACCACCTGGATGTGGCGGATGCGGAGCCCGCCCACCTGCTTCACCGCCTCGTTGAACGCCCCCCGCTTGCGGACCAGCACCACGAGCCGTCCGCCCGCGCGCAGTACCGTCCCTGTCCGGCGCAGCAGCCCCGCGTAGAAGGGGAAGAACTGAATGTCCTTGCCGATGCGCATGCCGTAAGGGGGATTGGTGACGACGGCGTCGAAGAAACCTTCCGGGTAGTGCTCGGCCAGATGGCGCGCGTCGGCCTGCTCCACCCGGGCCCGTCCGGCTAGGCCGGCGTTCTCCAGGTTCCGTCGGGCGCCGGCCACGGAGCGGGCGTTCCAGTCGCCGCCATACAGCTCCGCCCCGGGCAGGAGCTCCCCCGCCTCCAGGAGCACCGTTGCCGAGCCGCAGTAGGGATCCAGGATGCGGCGGGTGTCCCTCCCCACCGCCCCGAGCCGCAGACAGGCGTAGGCCACGTTGGCGCGCAGGGCGACGCGTGGGTTGTCGGCCCGCCGGTAGCGGTTGGACAGGGCCTTGCGGGTGCACTGCACCGCCACCGCGCAGCGTGTCCCATGGACGTCCACGCGGATGTTCACGGCGTAGCCTTTCAGGTCCACCGGGGCCGCGTAGCGATCCACGAGCACCGCCCCGGCCACCCGCTGCAGATCGTGGCTGGTGAAGGTGTGCTCGCCGAGCCGCTCGCTGGTGACCCGGAACGGCGCAGCGTCGGCGAGCTCCGGAAAGTCCAGCTCCCGAAGCCGCGCCTCCAGTAGCTCCAGCGGCCGGTCGCCTTCCAGCTCGAAAGCGGCCACGGGGCGCAGCACGTGATGAACGGAGCGCATGGCCCGGGCGGGCGCGAGCAGCGTTTCCAGGGCGGCGGGGTGTCGGAGGTTCACCCAGCCCGGGAAGCGGGCGGGCCGGTGGTCGAGGGTCGTCGGCTCCAGATCGTGCGCCGCGAGGCGCTCCCGGAATTCGGCGGCCACCAGGTCTTCCAGCCCGGGGTTGGTGGTGAAGGCCAGCTCGGTCTGCGGCGGTTCGGATGCGTGCACGGGGCTCCCGAGGGTCGGGGAATGGGAGGGGGCGGCCCGGGAGGCCGCTCCCGGGGACTAAGCCGGATGGATCACCAGATGGCGCAGCGGCTCGCTGCCCACGCTCTCGGCCACCAGATGGTACCGGACCGCCACCTCGTGCTGAACCTGCCGGACCTTGCCGGAATGCGGCGACAGCTCGATGGGCTCGCCCTCGGTGAGCACCTGCCAGGCGGCGCTCTCCGCCTCGCGCACCGCCTCGCTCACCTCCTCGTCGGCCAGGCCGTTCAGGACGTTGAAGACTTTCTCCAGGAGGCGGCGGATCTGGGCCGTAGTGTTCTTCTTGACCACGTGCAGCGGGGCGCCGGTGGCCTCCAGCACCTGGCGAAGCCTTGGGTCGTCGGACCGGGAGCGGCGGGCGATCACCAGGTTGGCGCGCTCGGGGCGGTCCACGGTGTGGGCTTCCAGGCGGAGGTCGCGGATGACCCGTTCCACGTGGTCCCGGGAAAGCGCATAGGGGTAGATGCGCACCGGGCCGCTGGCGCCGAAAGGTCCCGGGGCGGACTCCTCCGCCGGTGCCGGTCCCGGCGGCTCGCCAACGGGAAGGGGCTCGATGGGCTCCGGTGGGGCTTCCGGGGCTTGGGCGCGGGGCTCCTGGCTGGTCTCCGCCGGGTGGTCCGCGCCGTGCGGAATCGCCGTGCGCCGCTGGGGCCGGGGCTGTACGCCCCGCAGCAGCTCGTCCACCGCACGGGCCGTGTTGGGGTGCAGGCGCATCTCCTCGCGGCTCGGCAGCTCCACCACGGAATCGAAGGTGGGTGGTCCGCGACGCTCCGTGACCGTCTTCTGCGTGCCGCGGAAGCGGGCCTCCTCGTCGCCCAGGGTGACCGTTTTCACGCCCCCCACCAGGTCGGCGAGCGTGGGATTGGCGACGAGGTTCTCCAGGGTGTTGCCGTGGGCGGTGCCGATGAGCTGCACGCCCCGCTCGGCGATGGTGCGTGCCGCGTTGGCCTCCTCTCGGGTGCCGATCTCGTCGATGACGATCACCTCGGGCATATGGTTCTCCACCGCCTCGATCATCACGGCATGCTGCTGGTCGGGATGGGGGACCTGCATCCGCCGCGCCCGGCCGATGGCGGGGTGCGGGATGTCGCCGTCGCCGGCGATCTCGTTGGAGGTATCGATGATGACCACCCGCTTTTCCAGGTCATCGGCGAGAATTCGCGCCACCTCGCGCAGCATGGTGGTCTTGCCCACGCCGGGGCGCCCCAGCAGCAGCACTCCCTTGCCCGATTCCACCAGGTCGCGGATGGGCTCCACGGTGCCGTACACGGCGCGCCCCACCCGGAGGGTGAGGCCGACCACCCGTCCCTGCCGGTTCCGGATGGCGGAGATGCGGTGCAGGGTCCCCTCGATGCCGGCGCGGTTGTCCGCGCTGAACTCCCCCAGCGAGGCCACCACCCGGTCCAGGTGCTCGCGGGTTACGGTCTCCGGGCCCAGGTCCCGGGCGTGATCGGGATAGCGCGCCTGGGCCGGACGGCCCACGTCGAGGACGATCTCCACCAGGCCCTCGAGCGGTAGATCCGCCATCCGTTCCCGGAAGGACCGGGGCAGCGTGGCAAGCAGGAGGTGGAGGTCGTCGTTCTGGGTAAGGGGGTGCTCGTTCACGGCGTTCCTGAAGGTAATTGGCGGGGAGGAATCTTTCCCTTATAGATCAACGGAGAGCGGCGGGGTTCCCGGTCCGCGTCCTTGCGGGGAGCCGGGAGTGAAGCGGCCGGTGCATGGGGAAAATTCTGGCCGTTTCCGCAATGATCCCGGATAACATCCGGATTTGTCGGTTGAATTTCTTCGGATTTTGGTATAGAATTTAAAAATCAAAGGAATTCCGCAGAGATGGCGGCCTTTGATCTTCCACTGCCCATGAGGATCTCATCGGCCTTGCAGCGTGCTTCGTCCCCCCGGCTCGAACAGGGGACCCCACCATTGTACCGGACGGCATTCTCCGGCCGCCGGTTCTTCCGTACGCCAAGCCGCCCCGGCCCCTCGCCGGACCAGGCTGGGCATGCTCCATCTCTTCCCGATCGTTGTCCTGGTTTCCAGCCGGGTTCTGATGATGCCGAACGCGGGCGCGCGGACTGACCATGGAAGGGCCCGCAGAACCGAATCGTTCCGCAACCGAAGGAGGTGCAAACCAAAACCGCTATGCCGAGTATCACTGAAGACCACGCTTCTCCCGCCTTCAGCTCCTTGCCGGAAGAGGAGCCCGACTCACCGCAGGATGCTCTGTACTCCGAATGGGCGCTTCCCGCCCTGGAGCGGTTGCCGATCCTCAACCAGATCACGGCCCTGTACAGCTCCTTGGCCTCTTCGGGACTCCAGGCCGTGGTGAGCGGACTAAAGGGGATGCTCACCACGCTCCTGGCCGGTCTGTGAACGGTGGGGTGCCCCGGTCGCTCCGTTGCAGGCACGCACGGGCGCCGGGGAAAGGTGGGCCGGTTGTCTCGGGAAGGTGCGGGGAGGACGGACCGCGCTTCCCGGTGGATAGGGCGGCCCCGGGCCTGGGTGGCCCGGGGTGCCGTGCGGCGCCGGAAGCGGATGCCGGCGCTCAGTGGCTCATTTCCTCACGCAGCAGGAACAGTAGGAACACCATCAGGAAGGATCCCAGGGCGGCCAGGAACAGGGGCCAGGAGAGTAGAGGCAGCCCGCTCCACTGGAACAGCTCGCTGGGAATCCAAAGCAGCAGGCCGAGTCCGGCCCACCGCCGCATGTACACGCCCATGAAGGGGCGGACGAGGGCCCGGTTGCGCGCCCTCTGCTGATCGGCTTCATAACCGTCCCAGACGCTCTCCCACTCGTCCCGTTCCACACGCCTCCCGTAGCCGTCCCGCTTGGGACGGAATTCCTCCCCCTGGCGATCCTTCACAGGCTGCAGGCCCGGGTGGGCCGAAGGCAGAAAGTAGGCGCGAATGGTTTGCCAAAGCATTACCGCTCCCGCCGGGGCTGGGCCCCGGATTAGGCGGCCCGGTCTAGCCGGAGGAGTCGGGGAGGTCCGCCGACGGACTCTCCACGGTCTTCTCCGAAGCGGGCTGAGCCGGTGACACGGACTCGGGAAGCTCCACCTCGTAATGCAGGCTCAGGGCCTCCTTGGCCCGGTCCCAGGCGCGATCGAACTCCCCGGTGTCGTTGGCGGAGGTGATCTGCCCGGCCAGGGTGCGGGCCTCGAACCGGTTCAGGCGCGGATTGGCCCGCCGGAGGACGGCGCTCAGGGTATGCGGGCTGGGGAAGGCGCCGCCGAAGGGTACTTCTTTCCGGTCAACGTAGCATTGGATGGCGCCGCCGACGCAGTAGCCACGCTCCGTGAGGTGAAGACAGCGTGCCGGCATGGGATGCGGGTACATGGACCGGATGGCGCGTACATCATACATGCTGTGCCTCCTCAGGCAGCGGTCTCGATCTTGAGCTCGTCATCTTGGTGCAAGCGTTAGCGCAAGCGCCCGGGTGCCCGGGGCGCGATGCCTCTTTCCCCATTTAGACCATGGAACCCGCTTTTTCTCATCCCCCTAGGGGTTTGAGGGGCTTTCTGGGGAAAAGGCCGTATTGCCGGGGTGCAGACAGGGCCCCGGCCAAGGGGGGTATACTGGTTTCGAACCTTCTCCCGCGGAGAGGCCGGTTCCGGCTATGGGGCGCGAAATCAAGGGCGGTCGCTTCGAGCAGCGGGATTTCGACCGCTTCGCCCGGCGTTTGCGCGGGGACACGGAGCGGCTCCGCGAGCTGTTCCGGGAGGAGGGGTTTTCCCGGCACCACGGCGTCGCGGGCTATGAGCTCGAAGCCTGGCTGGTTGATGTGGATCAGGTTCCCGCCCCGATCAACGAGGCATTCCTACGCCGCGTTGGCCTCCCGGAGGTGACCCCCGAGCTGGCCCGGTTCAATTTCGAGCTGGGTGCCCGGCCCCGGCCGCTCGGCGGGGGCGTGCTCGGGGCCATGGAAGCGGAGCTGGCGGCCAACTGGGCCCGCTGCCGGGAGGCGGCGGAAACGCTGGAAGCGGCGCCCGTCATGATCGGCATCCTGCCCACGGTTACGGACGCCATGCTGGGGCTGGACAATATGTCGGCCCTGGAGCGGTACCGGGCCCTGAACGAGCAGGTCATGCGCGTGCGGCGCGGCCGACCCGTAATGCTGGACATCCAGGGGGCCGAATTCCTGCATACCGAGCATCGGGACGTGATGCTGGAGGCGGTGACCACCTCCTTCCAGCTCCACCTGCAGCCGCCCGCGGAGCGGGCCGTCCGGTACTACAATGCCGCCCTGGTGCTGGCTGGGCCCCTGGTGGGAGCGAGCGCCAACGCGCCTTTCCTGTTCGGCAGGCGGCTATGGCGCGAAACCCGCATCCCGCTGTTCGAGCAGTCGGTGGCGGCGGGTGGATTCGGCGGGGCGGCCTTCGGCCCGGTGAAGCGGGCCTCCTTCGGCAGCGGCTACGTCCGGCACTCCATGCTGGAGCTCTTCGAGGAGAATCTTGCCCATTACCCGGTGCTGCTGCCGGTGGAGCTGGAGGATCCGCCGGAGCATATGGCGCACCTGCGCCTGCATAACGGCACCATTTGGCGCTGGGTCCGGCCGCTGCTGGGGTTCGATACCGACGGCACCCCCCACCTCCGCCTGGAGCATCGGGTGGTTGCGGCCGGTCCCAGCGTGGCCGATACCCTGGCCAACGCGGCCCTCTTCTACGGGCTGCTCCACACCCTGGCGGAGCAGCCGGAGCCGCCCGAGGCGGTGCTGGAGTTCGCCACCGCGCGGGAGAACTTCTATACCGCCGCCAAGCACGGCCTGAAGGGCAGCCTCACCTGGCTGGACGGGCGCCGCCGACCCCTGGCCGAGCTCCTGCGCAGCCGGTTGCTGCCCCAGGCCCGCGAGGGCCTGGAGGACCTGGGCTGCGGGCGGAGCGACGTGGAACGCTACCTGGGCATCCTCGACGAGCGGGTCCGGCGCCACCGCACCGGCGCGGCCTGGCAGATCGCCTATACCCAGGCGCACGGCCGGGACTTCGCCGCACTGGTGGCCGCCTACCGCCGCCACCAGGACAGCGGCGCGCCGGTGCATGAATGGCCGGTCTAGAAGGTCTCTCCGGGCTGCGCCGCCGGGCAACCGAACGAGTGGAGTCGATCGTGGATAGCGGCGAGCACCGTTCCCATGGCCTGGAACGGCTCGAACTGGGCGAGTACATGGGACTTCCCGAGGGCCTCCTGGAGCGGGAGGCCCGGGAGCTGGAAGACGTCCTGGGCGCCCCGGCCCTCCTCCACCTACCCGGGCGCCGCGAGCCGGCCCTGTTCGTTTCCGTGCTGCTGCACGGCAACGAGACCACCGGCTGGGAGGCGGTCCGCCGGGTGCTCCGGCGCTACGGGGGCGGGCCCCTGCCGCGTGCCATGAGTGTATTCGTGGGCAACGTGGCCGCCGCCCGGAGCGGCCAGCGCCGTCTGGACGGACAGCCGGATTACAATCGCATCTGGCGCGGCTCGGGTACCCCGGAGCACGCTTTGGCCGCCGAGGTCCACGCGCGCATGGCGGAGCGGGGTGTGCTCGCCAGCGTCGACATCCACAACAACACCGGCCGCAACCCCCACTACGGCTGCGTCAACCGCCTCGATCACCGTTTCCTGCACCTGGCCACCCTGTTCAGCCGTACAGTGGTCTACTTCACCCGCCCTGATGCCGTGCAGTCCAATGCCTTCGCCGAGCTGGCCCCGGCCATAACCGTGGAATGCGGACAGCCTGGGGATGCGTCGGGCGCGGCCCATGCGGCGGAGCTGGTGGACGCCATGCTGCATTTGCGGGAGGTGCCGGTCCACCCGGTGCCCCGGCACGACTACGACCTCTACCACACGGTGGCCACGGTCAATGTGCGGGACTCCGTGCGCTTCGGCTTCGAGGGGGGCGAGCTGGTTCTCCGGGACGACCTGGACCGCCTCAATTTCCGCGAGCTTCCGGCGGGCACCGGCCTGGCCGAGGTGCGGGGGCGCAGTGGCGCGGCAGAGGACTACGTGGTCGCCCGCGACGAGCAGGGTGCCGAGGTGACGGACCGCTATTTCCATGTGGACCGCGGCGAGCTGCGGACGCGGCTGCGGGTCATGCCCTCCATGCTCAGCCACGATCCGACCATCATCCGTCAGGACTGCCTCTGCTACCTCATGGAGCGATTGCCGCCGCTGGCTTGATCCGGCTCCGGAGGCCGTTGCCGATGCGGTCGGGTCCGACCGGCTCAGGCCTTCTGGAACCGGAGCAGCAGTCCGTAGCCCCGGTACAGGGCGGTGGCCTCCAGGGTCCCCTGCAGGGCGCGGAGGTGATCGGCGATGGCCTCCGGACGCCGGGTGACCTCGAACCGTGTGAGCCAGCCGTCCAGCAAGCGCGTGAAGGGGGGCGGCAGTCCGGCGAGGTCGCCGAAGTCCACCACGTGCAGGGTCCCGCCCGGCGGGAGGAGCGCCGCCGCGTGGTCCAGGGCCGCCCGCCATTCCGGGATCATGGACAGGGCGTAGGAGAACCAGATGCCGTCGGGCGGGCGATCGAGCCCGCAGTCCGGGCCGGGATCGAAGGAGACCGCGTCCCCGTGGACGAGCGTGATCCGCTGTTCCAGCCCCGTGCGGCGCAGCGTCGCCCCCGCGGTGCGCAGCATGGCGGCGGATGGCTCCACGCCGTACCAGCGGGCCGCGGGGTAGCGGCGCGCCGCCCGCACCAGATTGCGCGCGGTGCCGCAGCCCACCTCCACGTACCGCTCGCCGGGCCCCGCGTCCAGGGTCTGGATGAGCCGGTCCCGGCCAAGCAGGTAGTACTTGCGGGTGAGGTCGTAGACGTGGCGCTGGAGCCGGTACATCCGATCCATGCGCACTCCCGCGTCCAGCGCGGTCATTCCGGCCTCCGATAGAGGTGGAAGCCCCCGTAGATGGAGGAGCGGTCGCGGACGGTGAGCTCGGCGCTCGCATCCCGGTCGTAGGTCCACGGCTCCAGAAGGGCGGCGGGGAGCGTACTCTCCAGGGGACTGGCCTCGCCCGCCGTTCGGAAGATCACCCGGGCCCCGGGGCGGGCCGTGCGGTTGATCTCCGTCCACAAGGCGGCGAGCTGCCGGGTGCTCATCCAGTCCTGGGCATCGAGCAGCACGTAGCGGTCCTGGCTCGCCGCGGGCTGTTCGGCGAGGAAATCGGTCATGCTGGCCTGGCGGGTGGTGACGCCGTCCACCCGTTCGCGCAGGGCGCCGAAGTGCTCCTCCTTCAGGTAGTCCGGGACCGCCTTGCGCTGTTTGCGGTCGTAGCCGCGGCCGAAGGCCTGCCAGGCGAAGTAGTTGTCCTCCATGGGGAAATCGCAGGCCAGACGCTCCAGGCGGGCCCGCAGCAGCGCGGGCAGGTCGCCGTCGGCGCTGGCGGTGAGGCTGCGGAACTGGGCCGGCGGGATGCCGAGTCCGTAAAGGGAAAGCGGCATGCGGCAGAAGGCGCGTACCAGGGGGTTGGCGAACACCGGCCGCGTGACGCGCCGCACGGCCTCGCGGCGCTCTTCGGGGCCGGCGGCCGCCAGGACCCGGCGCGGATTACGGCCGTGCAGGCGGGCCAGCAGGTGGACCCCGCCGATGAAGCGGCCCAGCAGGCCGTAGCGGTACAGGTTACGCGCCAGCAGGTCGATGCGGCGACCGCGCAGTCCCTGCCGGGCTTCCCAGTGGGCCCGGGTCTCCGGGTCCAGCCGTTCCCGCAGGTGGCGCTCGTAGCGCCGCACGTTGTCCCGCTCGTCCGCATGTCCGAACATGCGGAAGAAATCCTCATGGCCGGGCAGATATGTCACCGCGGCGAGCTTGAGGCGCGTGAGGGCGAGGTGGGCGGGATTCAGATCCAGTGCCGTGATCCGCACGGGCGCGGCGGCCAGATAATTCAGGACGTTGCAGCCGCCGGAGGCGATGGTGACCACGCGGTGGCCCGGCTCCAGCTCCATGGCGGCCAGGTCCACCGCCGGATCCTCCCAGATCTGGGGATAGACGAACCCCCGGAACAGGAGGGTGAACAGGCGGTCCTGCAGGGGCCGGCTCGGCCGGTCGGCGTCGTCCCGCACGGCCTCGTCCAGCAGTTGGCGGGTTTCCATCAGGGGCAGCTCCCGGAAATGTGGCATCGAAATGCCACCCTAGGGGCCCGGAGTTGCAGGCCCGTTACAACGGAGCCGGGCCCGAAGCGCGCCGTCCCGGAAGCGCCGATCCCGAGCGCGTGCCGATGGTCCAATGGAAGACGGTCCCGGCGCCCGAATGCCGTTCAGCAATGGAGGGAGAGATGGCAATCGCAACCTTTGGAGCCGGCTGTTTCTGGGGGATCGAGGCGGCCTTCCGCCGCGTGGAAGGGGTCACCGACGTGACGGTGGGCTACAGCGGCGGGGATGTCGAGCATCCCACCTACAAACAGGTGTGCACGGGAAAGACGGGCCACGCCGAAGCGGTCCGGGTGGAGTTCGACCCGAACCGCCTCGGCTACGAAGAGCTGCTGGAGGTGTTCTGGTCCATCCACGATCCCACGCAGGTGAATCGCCAGGGGCCGGATGTGGGGACCCAGTACCGGAGCGTGATCTTCTTCCACGACACGGACCAGGAGGCGGCCGCCCGGGCCTCCCTGGAGCGAGCCCAGGAGCGGTACCGAAGCCCCATCGCCACGGAGATCGTCCCGGCGCCCGACTTTTATGCGGCGGAGGACTACCACCAGCGCTACCTGGAAAAGCGGGGAATGGTCTGAGCCCACGTATTCCGGCGGGGCGTAGGCCGTGCTCTTCAAGATCTGGTGGGCAGCTCGTCGCGCCCCCGGCCCTCGGCGTCGGATTGCTGCTGCACGCCTTCGCCGCCCTGAATCTTCCCGGGCCGGCTGAACGGGGTGGTCTCCGGCCGCGGCCTCGCCGGATGCGCGGCAGGAGACGGTTCGCCCTGCTCTCCGGCGGACGGTTCCCGGTCCACGCCGGAGTCGTCCCAGTGGGTGCGTACGGTCCGCCGGAGTGCGACCTCCTGGCTTGGGCCGGTCCGGAAGTCACCCGCTCCTGCCAGAGGCCGTGCTCCTTGGCGGTTGGGATTCCCTCTTCCAGAATCAGGCGGGCTGCCCGTTCGGTGGAAGGTTGCTGGACAGGCCATTCCCGAGGAGGAATCTTTCCGCCGGTGCAAGGCCCGGTGAGGGTCCGCGCTTGCAGAAATGGGCTGTCAGTGGGGCTCAGGGGCGAGGTTCCATCTTTTTCGGGGCTTTAGCCCCCAGGAGGGAGCCACCGGGCGACAAATAGACAAATAAGGGAAGGGAGGGCTGGGAGAGCTTACGATTCGGGCGGGGAACGTCTAAAAGAAAAAACGCAATCCCTGAGAAGAAATGAGAAAGGCTGGGCGATGCCGGTAGGGCATAAGTTTCTGATATTGGGGGCGGCCAATGCCGCCGTGGCCGTGATCCTCGGGGCCTTTGCCGCCCACGGGCTGCGCGGCAAGCTCGGAGAGCGCATGCTGGAGGTGTTCCACACGGGCGTAGAGTACCATTTCTATCACGCCCTGGGCCTGATCCTGGTGGGCGTGGTGGTCCTGACCCTCGGTCCGCTGCCCTGGCTGCGGGCCGCCGGCTGGGTCATGTTGGCCGGTATCCTGATCTTCGCGGGGACTCTCTACGGGCTCGCCCTGGGCGGGCCGGGCTGGCTGGGCGCCATCACGCCCCTGGGAGGAACCGCCTTCATCCTTTCCTGGATCCTGTTCGCGCTCGCCGTCTGGCGCGCCCCCTGACCCGCCGCTTGCTGGTGCCGCGGGGGCCGCCCTGATAGAGTCCCGGAACCCCTATACTTGCAATATCGGGAGTCTGGACCGGGACGGTCCGCCCGCCAATGGACCGGGTCCGGAAAGCCCGGAAGCAGGAGGCGTGCGTCCATGCAGAATCTGGTGCTCCGAAATCGGCGGGGCGAGCCGTATATCGATCTGAACCCAGTGGTCTTCTTCACCGCCGCGGCGCTGATCGTGCTGTTCGTGGCCATCACCATCGCCAACGTGGACGTGGCCGAGGAGATGTTCAGCACGGTCCAGGCGACCATCGCCACCTACACCGGGTGGTTCTTCGTCCTGGCGGTGAACATCCTGCTGGGCTTCATGCTGGTCCTGCTGTTCACCCGTTTCGGCCGTATCCGGCTGGGTGGTAACGGAGCCCGCCCGGAATTCGGCTACGTGGGCTGGTTCGCCATGCTGTTTTCCGCGGGTATGGGCATCGGACTGGTGTTCTACGGGGTGGCGGAGCCCATCCTCCACTACATCAATCCGCCGCTGAGTCCCCACAACGCCCAGCCCAGGACGGTGCTGGCCGCTGAAGATGCCATGGGGATTGCGTATCTGCATTGGGGATTGCATGCATGGGCCATCTACGCTTTCGTTGCCCTGTGCTTGGCTTTCTTCGGTTTTAACCGTGGACTGCCGCTTTCCATCCGCTCCGCCTTTCATCCGTTGCTCGGTGAGCGAATCTACCGGTGGCCGGGGCATATGATCGACATCCTCGCCACCCTCGCTACCCTGTTCGGGGTGGCGACCTCCCTCGGACTGGGGGTGCAGCAGGTGAACGGCGGTCTGAATTATCTGTTCGGGCTGGAGCAGGGCCTGCCGGTGCAGATCGTGCTCATCGCCATCATTACCGCCATCGCTACGGTTTCTGTGGTATCCGGCCTGGACAAGGGCATCCGGCGCATCTCGGAGACCAACATGGTGGTGGCCGGTCTGCTGTTGCTGTTCGTCATGTTGGTGGGGCCCACGCTGTTCCTGCTCAACGGCTTCGTGGAGAACCTGGGCTTCTACCTGCAGAATTTCCCCACGCTGGCCACCTGGACGGAGACCTATACGCACACCCAGTGGCAGAACGACTGGACGGTGTTCTATTGGGGCTGGTGGATCGCCTGGTCGCCCTTCGTGGGCATGTTCATCGCCCGGGTCTCTTATGGCCGCACCATCCGTGAGTTCATAGCCGCGGTGCTGTTCATCCCCACCGTGGTTACCTTCATCTGGCTCACCATCTTCGGCGACAGCGCCCTGCAGATCGAGATGATGGGTGACGGCGGCATCGCCGCGGTGGCCCAGCAGGACGTGGCCCGCTCCCTGTTCGCCTTCCTCGACCATCTTCCCCTGGCCACCATCACCAGCCTGCTGGCGACCCTCGTGGTGATCACCTTTTTCGTCACCTCCTCCGATTCCGGCTCCCTGGTAATCGACATCATTACCGCCGGCGGCAAGGCCGATCCGCCCACCACACAGCGGGTGTTCTGGGCGGTCTCCGAGGGGATCGTGGCGGCGGTGCTGCTGGTGGGCGGCGGCCTCACCGCCCTGCAGACCGCGTCCATCACCACCGGGTTCCCCTTCGGCATCCTGCTGCTGATCATGTGCTACACCCTGATCAAGGGCATGCAGCGCTATGTCTACGAACAGCATCTGGATCTGCGTCCCTGGGAGGAGCGTGGGGTGCCTTTCAGCACGGAGCGCGAATACCGGGCCACGCCGCCGCTGGAGGAGGATTAGGGCCGCCCATGGTCCGCAAGCTGGAGCCCTTGTGCGACAAGATCGGCTACCATCGGGTGGAAGCCGTGGTGCGGGATTTCTATGAGCGGCTGCGGGCCGACGAGGCGCTCGCCCCGTTCTTCCTCCCCATTGCCGATCGGGAGGCGCACGAGCAGAAGGTTATCGGCTACTGGTGGGTCGCCATGGGCGGGCGGATGGCCGAGCCCCCCGTGGTGGATATGATCGGTGCCCACAGCTCCCTGGGGATTACGCGTAGCCTTCTGGATAGGTGGCTGTTATTGTTCCAGAAAACCCTGGAAGCGCATCTGGAGCCCGAGCTGGCGGACCAGTGGCGGCAGATGGCGGAAGCCGTGGGAGACAGGATGCGCGCTCACGTGATCCGGGCCCGCTGACGGGCCGAAAGGGGGAACCGATGGCCTTTTACCAGCGCTTCTACGACGCCACCCTGGAGCAACGCACCGAGCTCCGGGAGATGCCCGGCCTTCAGCATCTGGTCACCGAGGGCCTCGCCAAGGAGGAATACCTCGGTTTCCTGACCCAGCTGTACCACATGGTATGGCACTTCTGCCCCACCATGGCCGCCGCGGCCTCGCGCATGGGCGAGGACCGCCGCGAGCTCCGCTATGCCCTCTATCACGATATCGAGGAGGAGAAAGGCCACGAGGAGTGGGTCCTGAGCGACGTCCGGGACCTGGGCGGCGATCCCGAGGCGGTTCGCAGCTCCACCCCGAGTCCCGAGCTGCAGGCCCTGATCGGCTACAATTACTACGCGGTGGAGCGGGTGAGTCCCTGCGCGGTGTTCGGCATGATCTACGTTCTCGAGGAGACCGCCGCCGACCTCGCCTCCCGGGCCGCCGACGCGCTGGCCGCCCGGCTGGGGCTGGAGCCGCCCGAGGGGCTGAGCTTCCTGAGCTCCCACGGCGACATGGACGTGGAGCATGTGGCGGAGCTGCGCGAGCTGCTGGACGGCATCGAAGCGCCCGTGGACCAGGAGGCCATTATCGAGGCCGCGCGGGTGAACTATCGGCTGTTCGGAGGGCTCTTCCGCGCCTGAGGCCGGCCCGTCCCGGCACCCCCGGATCCGGATCGCCCGATCGAAAACCCCGGCGGGAGCGGTGGCCGCTTCCGCCGGGGCCCATTGCGTAGCTTAAAATCCTGAGGGCCGTTCCGGACCTTAGGCCCGGATTGCCGGTAAGCCGGCCAGGGCCAGCAGGTTGGCCGCGGCCAGGGCCGCCATAATCCCCCAGGTGAGCGTCATACCCGCCACCCGGCCGAAGGAGGCCCCGGCCGAGCGGTTTAAGCCCCAGCCATGCAGCACCCGTCCCGCCACGAACAGGCTTCCGCAGGCGTGGAGCAGCCACGCCGCGCCCCCCACCAGCTCCAGGGTGAGCAGCAGCACCATCCCCATGGGGATGTTCTCCGCGGCATTGGCGTGCGCCCGGACCGCCCGCTCCAGGCCCGGATGTGCCCCGGTGCCGATATTGATGCCCGCCGCTCGGCGCACCGCGCTCACCCGGATGGCCAGCCCTATCAGCACCAGGGCGTTCAGGGCGGCGTACAGGCTGGTAATGGATACGGGCATGGCTTTCCTCCCGGTCTCGGCTGGGAAGTGGTGGCCGGAGGGCGCGCCCGGCGCCATCCGGCTCTCGGAACGGCAACGAGTTTCTGCGCTGGACGCTACCGCTCCGCGCCCAGGGCGTGGGCGCGCTCCCGGCTGGCTTCCGCCTCCGCCTCGGCCCGGGCGGGGTCCCATCCGGCGTGCTCCGGCCAGCCTTGGCAGTGGCGCGCGGCCAGCTCCGCCAGCGCGTCCAGGTGGTCCGCGCGGTCGTTCAGCGCCGGGATGTAGTGGAAAGTCTCGCCGCCGGCGGCCTGGAAGTACTCGCGGTTCTCGTCGTTGATCTCCTGCAGGGTCTCCAGGCAGTCGGCGGGGAAGCCCGGACAGATCAGGTCCACCCTCTTCACCCCTTCGCCGGGCAGGGCCTGCATGGTGGCGTCCGTGTAGGGCTGGAGCCATTCGGCCCGGCCGAAGCGCGACTGGAAGGTCACCTGCCAGCGCTCCTCCGGCAGCCCCAGGGCCTCCGCCAGCAGCCGGGCCGTGGCCTGGCACTCGCAGTGGTAGGGGTCGCCCTGCAGCAGATAGCGCTTGGGCACGCCGTGGAAGGACATCACGAGCCGGTCCGGCTCGCCGTGCGCGGCCCAGTGCTCGCGGACGCTGTCGGCCAGGGCGGCGATGTAGCCCGGGTCCTTGGGGTAGTGCTGGATGAAGCGCAGCTCCGGTACCCAGCGCCAGCTCCGCAGCTCCCGGGTCACCGCGTCGAAGGTGGAGGCGGTGGTGGAGCCGGAGTACTGCGGGTAGAGCGGCAGCACCAGGATGCGCCGGGCGCCGGCCCGGTTGAGCTCCGCCAGCCCCTCCGCCAGCGAGGGCCTGCCGTAGCGCATGCCCAGAGCCACCGTTACCGGACCGTCGAAGCGCGCCTCTAGCCGCGCCTGCAGGCCTTCCCGCTGACGGCGGGAGATGGCCATCAGCGGCGATCCCTCGCCCATGGTGTCCCAGACCTGCTCGTAGGACTCCGCGGAGCGGGCCGGTCGGGTGCGCAGGATCACACCGTGCAGGATCAGCCACCACAGCGGCCGGGGAACCTCCACAACGCGCGGATCCCACAGGAATTCCCTGAGGTAGCGGCGCAGGGACGGGCGGTCGGGGGCGTCCGGGGTGCCCAGATTGGTGAGCAGCACGCCCGTGCGCTCGGGACTGCCGTGGCGGTAGTCCGGTTCCCCTTTGAAGCGCGGCATGGTCTTCCTCGCTGGCCTTGGGTTGGGAGAGGGCCCATTGTACCGATACAGCCGCGCACAAGAAGGGTGGGCCGCTGCTTGTCGTGTCTTCGCCGTTAGCCGAGACGGCTTCGGAACAGCGCTCCCGCCGCCGACAGGGTGACTAGCCCGATGAGCGCCATGGGCCAGAGCTGGGGAAGCAGCAGCTCCAGGGGCAGGTCCTTGAGGAAGACCCCGCGCACTACCACCAGGCAGTAGCGCAGGGGGTCCAGGAGGGTCAGGTCCTGGACCGTCTCCGGCATGTTGGCGATGGGTGTGGCGAAGCCGGACAGGATGATGGCGGGGACGATATAGAGGAAGGCCCCCAGCAAGGCCTGTTGCTGGGTGGCGCACAGCGAGGAGATCAACAGCCCCATGCCCACCGTGGACAGCATGAACAGCAGCAGGCCCAAGTAGAGCAGCCGAAGGTCCCCGGCGAGGGGCACACCGAACCAAAAAACCGCGAAGGCCACGATGACGGAGGCCTCCGCCAGGCCGATGAAGATGGCCGGCAGGGCCTTGCCGAGGAGGATCTCCGGGGGCCGGAGCGGGGTGACCAGGAGCTGGTTGAAGGTGCCCGCCTCCCGCTCCCGGGCCACCGACAGGGCGGTGACTAGCGTGGTCACCACCAGGGTAAGCACGCCCACCAGCCCCGGCACGATGAACCAGCGGCTCACCAGGTTGGGATTGAACCAGGCCCGGATCGCCAGCTCCGCGTCCCCGCCGTTGCCCAGGGCCTCCCGGTTGAAGGCCGCGACGATGCTGCCGGCGTACTGGGAAATGATGGCGGCGGTGTTGGAGTTGCGGCCGTCCACCAGCACCTGCGCCCGGGCGGCCCGTCCCCGGTGGAGATGGGCGCCGAAATCGGGGCCGATGTGCAGCACCATGTCCACCTTCTTGTCCCCCAAAAGGGGCCGGGCCTGGCGGATCTGGTCCAGGTGGCGGGTGACATGGAAGGCGGGTGCCCCGGAGAAACCGGCCACGAGCCGCCGGGAAAGCTCCCCGCCGTCGCGGTTGAGCACCCCCACCCGGACGTCGTTGACGTCGAAGGTGGCCGCGTAGCCGAACACCAGGAGCTGTACCAGGGGCGGCGCGATGAGTACCACGCGCGCCCGCGGGTCCTTGAGCAGGGCCAGGAGCTCCTTGACGATCAGTCCCCAGATCCGGTTCAGGCTGGCGATCGCGCTTCTCCTATTCCAGCCGCTTGCGGGTTCGCGCCCGGGTCAGGCCCAGGAACAGCACGGCCATACCCAGCAGGGCGGCGGCGTTGGGCAGGATCACCGCCCACACGTCGCCGGCGAGGAAGACCGTCTGCAGGATGCTGACGAAATACCGGGCCGCCAGCAGGTAGGTGAGGGCCTGCACGGGCCAGGGCATGGACTGGATATCGAAGATGAAGCCCGACAGGATGAAGGCTGGCAGGAAGGTAGCCAGGATGGCGACCTGCGCGGCGATGAACTGGGAGCGGGCGACTGTGGAGATGAACAGTCCCATGCCGAGGGCGGCCAGCAGGAACAGGGCGCCGGCGCCGAACAGTACCGGCAGGGAGCCGCGCAGGGGCACCTGGAACAGGAACAGCGCGATGGCCGTGGTGAAGGCCATGCCGGCCATGCCCAGCAGGAAGTAGGGGAGGACCTTGCCCAGCAGGAACTGATTGACGCTGATAGGGCTCACCAGCAGAGCCTCCATGGTGCCGCGCTCCCACTCCCGGGCCACCACCAGCGCGGTGAGCATGGCGCCGATGAGGGTCATGATGATGGCGATGAGTCCCGGAACCAGGTAATGGCGGCTGCGCAGCTCCGGATTGAACCAGATGCGGTAGGCCAAGTTCACGGTGGCGCCCCGCTCCGCGCCAACGATCCGCTCCTGTACCCACTGGGTCCAGGCCCGCTCCAGGTAGCCGCGCACCAGCCTGCCGTGGTTGGCGTCCACGCCGTCCACCACCGCCTGGACGGCGGGATCCGTGCCCGGCCCGCGCAGGCGCCGCTCCAGATCGGGTGGCAGCACCACCACCGCATCCAGGTGCCCGGTCAGGAGCGCTCGGGTGGCCGGGGTCCGGTTCCGGAAAAGGGTGGTGCGAAAGGCGCTGGAGGCCTCCAGCGCCGCGGCGAAGCTGCGCGCCTCCTCGGCGTCGCTCTCCAGCACCACGCCCACCGGCACCACCTCGGCGTCCAGGGAGATGCCGTAGCCGTGGATGAGCAGCAGGATCAGGGGCAGCACGAAGGCGATGGCGATGCTGCTCGGATCGCGGACGATCTGCAGCGTCTCCTTGCGCACCAGTCCCCAGAGGCGGCGGCCTTCGGTCAGCATGCCGGTACACCCGGGAACGGCGGAAGGCGGTTCAATGGCCGTCCTCCTCCCTGCGCCGCTCCTCGATGAGCGCCACGAAGGCGTCCTCCAGCGTGGGATCCGGATTGTTCGCGCCGCGGTAGCGCTCGCGCAGGCCGTCCGGGGTGTCCAGGGCGGCGAGCTCGCCGGCGTAGATGATCCCCAGCCGGTCGCAGTACTCCGCCTCCTCCAGGAAATGGGTGGTGACCAGCACGGTGACCCCGGATTGCGCCAGTCGCGTGATCCAGGCCCAGAAGCCGCGCCGGGCGAGGGGGTCCACGCCCGAGGTGGGCTCGTCGAGCAGGACGATGTCCGGGCGGTGGAGGAGGGCGGTGCCCAGGGCGAGGCGCTGCTTGTAGCCCAGGGGCAGGTTGCCGCTGGCCGCGCCGGCCACGCTCTCCAGCTTGAGCTCCGCCAGCGTCCGGGCCACGCGCTCCTCCATGGCGCGGCCCCGCAGCCCGTAGGCGCGGCAGAAGAAGCGCAGGTTCTGGGTGGGTGACAGGTCGCCGTAGAGGGAGAACTGCTGGGACATGTAGCCGAGCCGGGCGCGCACCGCCGCCGGCGCCTTGCGGGCGTCCACCCCGGCTACCCGCACCTCGCCAGCGCTGGGCGGCAGCAGTCCGCACAGGATCTTGATGAGCGTGGACTTGCCGGCGCCGTTGGGTCCCAGCAGGCCGAAGATCTCCCCGGGATATACCTGGAAGCCCACCTTCCGCACCGCGTGGAAATCGCCGAAGCGCCGGCTCACTCCGGACAGGTACAGGGCGTGGGCGTCGCCGTGCCCGGGCCCCGCCGGCACCGCCTCGCCGTCGAAGGCGCTCTCCCGCTCGGCCCCCGCATCCAGCAGACGGGCGATGAAGGCGTCCTCGAAGCGCGGCGTCGCCGGCTCGAATCGGGCTTCGTCCAGGCCCGGGGGCGATGCCGGGATCCGGCCGTCCGTGAGCACGCGGAGGCGCCGGCCCTGGGCCACCACGTCGCGGATACCCGGCTGGTCGGGAAGCTCCATGAGCAGCCGGTGGCGGGCTTCCGGGTCCAGGCCGGAAAGGGCGAAGGTACGTCCGGCCGCCTCCCCGGCCAGGGGGCCGGGCGCGCTCTGCTCCAGGAGCCGGCCCTGATGGAGGAGCAGGACCTCGGCGCAGCGCTCCGCCTCGTCGAGGTAGGCGGTGCTCACCACCACGCTCATACCCCCCTCGACGAGCCGGTAGATGATGGTCCACAGCTCCCGACGGGAAAGGGGATCCACCCCCACCGTGGGCTCGTCGAGCAGCAGCACCTCGGGGGGCTGGACCAGGGTGCAGGCAAGCCCCAGCTTCTGTTTCATGCCGCCGGAAAGCCGGCCGGCGCGGCGGTGGACGAAGGGGGCCAGTCCGGCGAAGGCCAACAGCTCCTCGAAGCGCTCCGCCCGCCGCGCGCCCGGGAGTCCGTGGAGGTCGGCGTAGAGGCGCAGGTTCTCCGCCACCGTGAGCTCCTGGTAGAGGCCGAAGCTCTGGGGCATGTAGCCGAGGCGGTCGCGCAGCGCCGGATCGCCGGCGGCCGGGTCTCCGCCCAGCACCCGCACCCGGCCCTCGTCCGGGAGCAGCAGGCCGGCGAGCAGGCGCAGCAGGGTGGTCTTTCCCGCCCCGTCGGCGCCCACTACGCCGGTTACCCGGCCGCCGGTGATCCGCACGGAAAGGCCGTCCAGCGCCCGCACCCGGCCCGCCGAGGCAGGGTCGGGGAAGGTCCTGACCAGCCCGTCGAGCCGGATGGCCGGCTCCGGGGGCGCGGCGTCCGCTGCTTCGGCCGTCATGAGCTCATGGGCAGGGCTCTGCACGCTTGCCGGCCACCTCGGGCCGGATCACCACGGTGACCGGCATGCCCAGGCGCAGCTCGGGGTAGGGCTTGCAGGCGTTGATCCGCGTGCGGTAGACCAGCTCCGGGCGGATCTCGGTGGTCTCCACGGTCTTGGGCGTGAACTCGGCGGTGGGGCTAATGTGACCGACGCGGGCCGGAAAGCTGCGGTCCGGGTAGGTGTCGGTATGGATCTCGGCGGCCATGCCGGGCCGGACCCGACCCAGCTGCGGCTCGGGAAGGAAGGCCCGAACCCAGATGCGGTCGCGGCGGGCCAGGGTAAGTACCGGAGTCTGGGGGGTGGCCACCTCGCCGGGCTCCATGAGGCGATTCCGGATGATGCCCGCCGCCGGGGCCTGCAAACGGGCGTCGGCTAGCTCCTTCCGGCGCCTGCGGTACTCGGCCTCCGTCGCCCGGGAGCGGGCCCGCGCGGCGCGGATGTCCTCTTTCCGGGGGCCTTCCTCGAGAAGCGCCAGGGACTGCCGGGCCGCCCGCAGGCGCGCCCGGCTGGCCGCCAGCTCGGCCTCGGCGTCATCCAGGCGCTGCTGGGGCACGAACCGCTCGTCCGCCAGATTGCGCAGGCGCTCCAGCGCCTGCCGGGCGAGATTGGCGGTCGCCTCGGCGGCCTCCGTCTCCGCCCGGGCCCGCCGGATCTCCGCGGGCCGGGAGCCTGCCTCCAGGGCCTCCAGCTCGGCCTTGGCGGCCTCCATCCGCCCTCGGGCCTCGGCGGCTGCTTGGCGCAAACGCTCGCGGTCCAGCACCGCCAGGAGGTCCCCGGCCTTCACGCGGTCGCCCTCTTCCACGGGGACCCGGGCGATGCGGGCCGACAGGGGAAACGCCAGCTCCGCCTCGCGGATGTCCACATCGCCGTAGAGGGTGATGGGGCCGTTCTGTCCGGACTCCGGGGTCTGCAGGTACCAATAGAGACCACCGCCCGCCGCTCCCAGGAGGAGCAGGGGAAGCAGATAACGGAGAGCGCGGGGCATGGACATCTTCCGGGCGGGGGGTGACTGTTATTGGCAGTGTAACCAGCGCGTAGCGCCGCGCGGAAGGGTTGTGGCCCGTGTCCTCCGGCCCCGCTGCGCGGGTCCTGATGGCGGAATGCTGTCCCCTCCTGTCCCGGAAGTTGATAGACACCGCTTGACCGCGGTGCGGCCGGGGGCAAGGTTGGGCGGAGGGCCGGCCTCCTTGCCGTCGCGGCCGGTACCGGTATGGTGGGGCTGCCAGAACCACGAGGAGAACGATCACCATGGATGCGCCGGTTCGCGCGCTCTTGCAGTCCGTCAACCAGGTTCTGCTGGGCAAGGAGGAGGCGGTGCGGCTCGCGGTGGCCGGACTGCTGGCCCGGGGACACCTCCTGATCGAGGACCTGCCCGGGGTGGGCAAGACCACCCTGGCCCATGCCCTGTCCCGGCTGCTGGGCCTGGACCTGCAGCGGATCCAGTTCACCAGCGACATGCTTCCGGCGGATATCGTCGGTGCTTCCGTCTACGAGCGGGAAACGGGCGGCTTCGTCTTCCATCAGGGGCCGCTTTTCGCCCAGCTGGTGCTGGCCGACGAGGTGAACCGCGCCACGCCCAAGACGCAGAGCGCCCTGCTGGA
The DNA here is from genome assembly GCF_041821045.1 of Thiohalorhabdus sp. Cl-TMA. Taxonomy (NCBI): domain Bacteria; kingdom Pseudomonadati; phylum Pseudomonadota; class Gammaproteobacteria; order Thiohalorhabdales; family Thiohalorhabdaceae; genus Thiohalorhabdus; species Thiohalorhabdus methylotrophus. Next base: position 141,348 of record NZ_JBGUAW010000003.1, read on the forward strand.
GGCCATGGGCGAGCGCCAGGTGACGGTGGAGGGAGCGACCCGGGATCTGCCGGAGCCGTTCTTCGTCATTGCCACCCAGAATCCGCTGTCGCAGATCGGAACCTTCCCCCTGCCGGAGTCGCAGCTCGACCGCTTCCTCATGCGGCTATCCCTGGGCTATCCGGACACGCGGGCGGAGCGGGAGCTGCTGGAAGGGGAGGACCGCGCCACCCTGGTGCAGCGCCTCACAACCGCCATGGACACCGATACCCTGGACGCCCTGCAGCGGGCGGTCCCCGAGGTGCATGCTTCCGCCGCCCTGCTGGACTACGTTCAGGCCCTGCTCACGCACACCCGGGAGGTGGGCCGTTTCCGCACGGGCCTCTCGCCCCGGGCGGGTCTGGCCCTGCTGCGGGCCGCACAGGCCTGGGCGCTGGTGGACGGCCGGCAGGCCGTCCTGCCGGAGGACGTGCAGGCGGTCTTCCCGGCCGTGGCCGCCCACCGCCTGCACCCGCTGCCGAGCGAGGAGGGACGTTCGTCCCTGGAGCACACCGCCGCGGTGATGGACGAGGTGGCCATCCCCTGATGCGGGCGCCGCGCTTCCTGCAGGGCGTGGTGGACCGCCTCGTGGCCCGGCGCATGGGCCTGCAGGGCGGCCGGGTAGCCCTGACCTATCGGCGGATCTTCATCCTGCCCACCCGCGCCGGTCTGGGCTTCGCCGCCCTGCTGGGGGCTATCTGGCTGGGGGCGGTGAACTACGGCAACAGCATGGCCTACCTGCTGGTCTTCCTCCTGGCGGGCGTGGCCAACGCCGCCATGCTCCACAATTTCCGCAACCTGTTGGGCGTGACGGTACAGGGTCGGGGCGCGGACCCGGTATTCGCCGGGGGCGTGGCCCGGTTCCATGTGCGGCTCGCCGAATCCTCCGGCCGCAGCCGCATGGGCCTGTCCCTGCTACGGGAAGCGCACCGGAGCCCGTCGGCGGACGTCCCCGCCGACGGCAGCGGCGACCTGGTGGTGGAGGTGCCGGCGGAGGAGCGTGGCCCCCTGCCCGTGGGGCGATTCGTGGTGGGGAGCCGCTTTCCGGCGGGCCTCTTTCAGGCTTGGTCCTGGGTACGGCCCGACTGGAGCTGCGTGGTGTACCCCCGCCCGGAGAGCGGCACTGTGCCCGAACCGCCCGCTGCCACCGGCGGCGAATCGGGTGGTGAGGGAGGTGAGGATACCGGCGACTTCCGGGGCCTGCGGCGCTACCAGTCCGGGGATCCGCCCCGCCACGTGGCCTGGCGTCTGGTGGCGCGCGGCCAGGATCCCCAGACCAAGGTGTTCGCGGGGGCCGCCGCCACGCCGGCCTGGCTGGACTGGGCGGCTCTGGAGGGTCTGGAGCCGGAGGCGCGCCTGTCGCGGCTCTGCCGCTGGGTGCTGGACGCCGAGCACCAGGCCCGTCCCTACGGCCTCCGGCTGCCGGGGCGGGAGATCCCTCCGGGGCGCGGTGCGGAGCATCGCCACCGCTGCCTCGCGGCCCTCGCGTGCTGGGGCTCGTGAGCACCAGCCCCCGGCTCTCCGCGCCCCTGGTTACGGCCCTGGTGGCCGTGCTGGGCGGGGTGCTCGCGCCCCATCTGGTGCGTCTGCCGCTCTGGCTCGGCGCCGGGGTGCTGGGGGTGGGGATGTGGCGGGTCTGGGCGGCCCGGCGGGGGAGCGCCCTACCGGGCCGGCCGGCCCGCGTGGGGCTGACCGTGGTGGTTGCGGGGGGCGTGGGCGCGGCCTTCGGTACCCTCACCGGACTGCAGGCCGGGGTGGCGCTGCTTACGGCCATGGCCGCCCTGAAGCTGCTGGAGCTGCGCCGCCGCCGGGATGCCCTGGTGCTCCTCTATCTGGGCTATTTCCTGGTGGCCGCGCAGTTTCTCGCCTCACAGGCGCCCTGGACGGTGGCGTACCTGCTGGCGGCGGTGTGGGGCCTGACCAGCCTGTTGGTGGCGGTCTCCCGGGAGGCCTGGGGCGAGCACCCCTGGGCGCATGCCGGGCTGGCCGCCCGCCTCGCCCTCCAGGGGCTGCCGGTGATGCTGGTGCTGTTTCTGTTCTTTCCCCGCCTGGGCAGCCCGCTCTGGGGCCTGCCCGACCAGGGACGGGCAGTCACCGGGCTGGACGATCGCCTGGCGCCCGGCGCCATCAGCCGTCTGAGCCGGTCGGACGCGGTGGCCTTCCGCGCCACCTTCGACGGCGCTCCGCCCCCGGCCGGGGAGCGCTACTGGCGGGGGCCGGTGCTGGCGGCCTACGACGGCGGCACCTGGCGGCCAGGCCCGGGGCGGGAGGTGTCGCCCCCGCGCATCGAAAGTCGGGGGCGGCCCGCCGAGTACCGGGTCCTGCTGGAGCCGCACCATCGCGAATGGCTGTTCGCCCTGGACCTGCCGGGGGGCGCCCCGGGCGGCGCGCGGGTCTCGGGGCGCTTCGAGCTGTTGACCGGGGAGCCCGTGCACCGGGTACGGCGCTACCGGGTGCGCTCTTTCACCGAGCACCGCATCGGGCGGGGGCTTTCCGAGCAGCGTCGCGCCCGATTCCTGGAGCTCCCGCCGGATGCCCATCCGCAGGCCCGGGCCCTGGCCCGAGAGTGGCGGCGCGCCACCGCCGACAGCGCCGCGGTGGTGGCGCGGGGGCTGCGCTACTTCCGCGAGGGCGGTTTCGCCTACACCCTCACGCCGCCCGAGCTGGACGGCAACTGGGTGGATGCATTCCTGTTCGGCAGCCGCAGGGGCTTCTGCGGCCACTATGCGGGGGCATTCACCTTCCTGATGCGGGCCGCGGGGGTGCCGGCCCGGGTGGTCACCGGCTATTTGGGCGGAACGCGCAATCCCAGCGGGGACTATCTGATCGTCCGCCAGGCGGATGCCCACGCCTGGACCGAGGTGTGGCTCCCCGACCGGGGGTGGGTGCGGGTGGACCCCACCACGGCTGTTTCTCCGGCGCGGGCCGAGGAAGGCCTGGACGGGTCGGTGCCGGAGGACGATCCGGTTCCCCTGATGGCGCGCGCCGACGGCGGCTGGCTGCGGGGGGTCCGGCTCCGGCTGGATGCCCTGGAAACCGCCTGGGACCGGTGGGTGCTCGGCTACGATGCGGAGGCGCAAAGGGCGGTTCTGGGCCGGGTCGGCCTTGGTCAGTGGCCGCGGATGGTGGGGGCGCTGGCCGCCGGACTGGTCCTGTCCGGTGGGCTGGTGGCGCTGCTGGTGCTGTGGCGGGGCCGCGTGCGCTCCGGTCCCGTGGAGGCGGCCTTCGGGCGCCTGGAGCGGAAGCTGGCACGGGCCGGCTTGCCGAGGCACCGGGCCGAGGGGCCGCGGGCCTACGCAGAGCGCGTGGCGGGGTCGCGGCCGGATCTGGCCAGGGAGGTCCGGGATCTCGCCCGCCTGTATATCAGGCTGCGCTACGAGGAGCGGGGCGGTCCGAACGACGTCCGGAGCCTGCGCCGCCGGGTGGCCGGCTTCTCTCCGCGGCGCGTCCGGGCGCAAGCATGATCCGAGGGGGCTGTCCACGCGGCGCGTGCCGCCTGCCCGGAGAAGCCGGCGGCCGTCCGGACAGGGTGCACGCGGGGGATTACACCCGGGCCCCCGTTTCCAGCTCCCGCGCCACCAGGTCCGCGGCGTGCTCGGCGGCACTGGCGTAGGGCAGCAGCAGCCGCTGGATGCCCGCCTCGCCATAGCGCTCGGCGTCCCGCTCGCTGAAGGTGGCCACCAGCACCTCCGCCTCGTTTCCGCTCTGGCGGAGGCCCCGCCACAGCGCCAGGTTGGGCTCAGCCTTGGGCACCGTGCTGATGAGGTACGTATCCGGGCTGTCGGGCAGGGTCCCGACCACTTCGGGATCGGAGGCGTCCCCCGGGTAAACGGTGATGTCCTCCTCCTCGGCGCGGCGAACCGCCTCGGGATCGAAGTCCACCCCCACCACGCGCGCTCCGTCGGCCTGAAGGCGGGTTGCGATCCGCCGACCCAGGCGACCCATGCCCAGCACTACCACCCGCGCCTCGCGCAGGGCCCGGCCCCGCTCCTCCACGGCCATCTCCCGATGGGGGTGGCGCCGCTCGAAGATCCCCAGCCAGGGCTCCACCCAGGCGTACAGGCGGTTGGAGTAGAGGATCATGTAGGTGGACAGGGTGATGGTCACCAGGCCCACCAGGGTTACCAGGCCCAGGGCCTGCTCCCTGATGTGGCCCATGGAGATCCCCATGGCGGTGAAGATGATGGAGAACTCGCTGATCTGGGCCACGGTGAGTCCGGCGAGGAAGCCCGTACGCTTGCGGTAGCCCATGAAGCCCATGATGCCGAGCACCACCAGGGGGTTGCCCACCAGCACGAACAGCGACAGCACCACCGCCGGCCCCAGCTCTCCACCCAGGGTGGAGAGGTCAAGCCGGCTGCCGAGCTCGATAAAGAAGAACAGCAGCAGGAAATCGCGCAGGCTGGTGAGTCGGTCGCCGATCAGGTCCCGATTGCCCGTGGAGGCCAGGGAGAAGCCCGCCAGGAATGCCCCCACCTCCTTGCCGAAGCCGGCCACCTCGCCCAGGCTCGCCAGGCCGGTGCCCCAGGCCACGGCGAAGATCAGCAGCAAGTCGTGGGACTGGCCGAGCGTCTGCACCAGACGCGGGAAGACGTAGCGCATGAGCAGCAGCAGCGCGCCCAGTACCGCTACCAGTGTGCCGGCCGCGGTGAGCGCGGTTACCAGTCCGCCCTCTTGACTCCCCGAAGCGCCGAGCAGGGCCATTGCCGCCACCACGGCGATGTCCTGCACGATCAAAAAGCCCATGGCGATGCGGCCGTGCAGCGCGTCGATCTCGCGCTTGTCGGACAGGAGCTTGACGATGATGATGGTGCTGGAGAAGGTGAGGGCCACCGCCACGTACAGCGCTGTCATGGTGTCCAGGCCGAGGGCCAGGCTGAGCAGGAAGCCGAACAGAATCGTGAAGGTGAGCTGGCCGAGCCCGGTGGCCAGGGCCACCGGTCCCAGCCGGCGCACCAGGTGAAGGTCCAGCTTCAGCCCCACCAGGAACAGCAGGATGGTGATGCCGATCTGCGCCAAAAGATCGATCTGGTCGTGGGCACTCACCAGCCCCAGCCCGGCGGGACCGACCGTCAGCCCCACCACGATGAAGGCCACGATCAGCGGCTGACGCAGCCGTATGCCCAGCAGGCCCACGGCCGCGGAGATGAGCAGCAGCAGGGCGATCTCGTGGTAGGTGGAGTGCATGCGTATTCCCGGTGGGCGTCAAGGGTTTCCTCATTCTAGGGCCTGCGCGCGGCGGCAGGAACCGATGCGGATCGCATCGGGAGGTCCATCCGGGGTATGTCCACGAATGCAAGCACGGGAGATGGCATGGAGGGAGGGAAACGGGCCGCGCGCGGCCCTCTCAAGGGCATGAGCCCGGTGGTCTACCTGGGGGCCGCCACCCTCATGGTGGCCATGCTCCTGCTCGGCACCCTGGTCAGCGGCGAGACCGCCCGGCTCCTGGCCGACCTGCGTGAACAGATAAACCCCTTCCTGGCCTGGTACTACGTGGGGCTCGTGGCCTTCATCCTCGCCTTCGTCCTCTGGCTTGGCGTGGGCCGCTACAAGAACGTCCGCCTGGGTGGCGACCTGGAGCAGCCGGAGTTCACCCTGATCCCCTGGCTGGCCATGCTGTTCGCCGCCGGCACCGGCGTTGGCCTGCTGTTCTGGAGCGTCGCCGAGCCCATACTGCACCTCGGCGACAACCCGCTGGTGGAGGCGGCCGGCACGCCGGAAGCGGCGACGGCGGCGCTGCGGCTCACTTTCTTCCACTGGGGACTGTCCGCATGGAGCGTGTTCGCCGTGGTGGCCCTATCCCTGGCTTACTTCGCCTACCGCCAGGGCCTGCCGCTGACCCTGCGCTCCGCCCTCCATCCACTGCTCGGCCACCGAATCCACGGAACTGCCGGACACCTGGTGGACATCTTCGCCGTGCTGGCCACGGTGTTCGGCGTGGCCACCACCCTGGGCTTTGGCGCCCAGCAGATGGAAACGGGCCTCTCCGAACTGCTCGGCATCGAGCGCAGCCAGGCCCTGCAGCTCGCCATCATCGCCGCAGTTACCCTGGCCGCCACCGCCTCCGTGGCCTCGGGGGTGCGCCGCGGCGTGCGGCGCCTGTCTGAGCTCAACCTATGGCTGGCCGTTCTGCTGCTTGTGCTTTTTCTGGTATTGGGTCCCACCTGGCAGCTGTTCGGCTATCTCCTGCAGGCCGGCGGCGACTACTTCCAGAATCTCATCAGCCGCTCTTTCTGGACCGGCATGGACGGCCACCGCGACTGGCATACCGAGTGGACCGTATTCTACTGGGGCTGGTGGATCGCCTGGTCGCCCTTCGTGGGCATGTTCATCGCCCGGATCTCCCGCGGGCGCACCCTGCGTGAGTTCGTGTTCGGCGTTCTGTTGCTGCCCGCGGTGTTCAACTTCCTCTGGATCGCCGCCCTCGGCGGCACCGCCATCGACCTGGAGATGAACGACACGGTGGCCATCGCCGGCGCCGTGCAGCAGGACGTCACCGTGGCCCTGTACCGCACCATCGAGGCGCTCACCAGCGTCGAGGCCCTGGCCACGGGTACCGCCGTCCTGGCCACCCTGCTCATCGCCATTTTCTTCATCACTTCCGCCGACTCCGGAACCCTGGTGATCAACACCATCATGGCCTACGGTGACCCCAGCCCGCCCCTGCGCCATCGCATCGCCTGGGGCCTGGGCATCGGCGTGCTCACCGCCGTGCTGGTGGTGGGCGGCGGCACCCAGACCCTGCAGGACGCCGTCATCGCCGCGGCGCTGCCTTTCTCCTTCATCATGCTCCTGATGATGGCCGGAGTACTGAAAGGCTTGCGCGAGGAGCGCTTCGCCCCGCGCGAGGGCATTAAGCACCACCTCCCCGAGGAGCCCTGGACGGGGGTGGATACGGAAACGGCGACCTGGAGAGCGCATGAGGAGGAGCGGCTGTAGCCGGCCTCGGCGGGCTTTGCCAAACGTTTACCGGATTCCCCAGCCCGTGCGCCGCCGCACCCGCTTTTCCACCTCCAGCAGGCCGAAGAACAGGACTCCTATACCCAGGATTTCGGCGCCGTGCAGGAAGTCGATGGGCCGCGTTTCGAAAAAGGCCTCCATGAAGGGGGCGTAGGTGAAGATCAGCTGCAGAAGGACCACCACCAGCACCGAGATGCCGGCAGCGCGGGTTATACGAATGCCGCTCCGGCTCAGGGCCGGCGCGTGGAGGTAGCGGATACTGAATAGATAGAGCACCTCCAGCAGAACCAGCGTGTTGACTGAATAGGTGCGCGCCTCCTCCAGTGTGGAGCCATGCTCCACGGACCAGGCGAAGATGCCGAGTATGGCAGTGAAGAACAGGGTTGAGACGAACACCACCCGCCAGAGGAGAAAGCCGGAAAGCAGGGGCTCCTTCGCGGGTCGGGGCGGACGCTTCATCACCCCCGGCTCCGCCGGCTCGAAGGCCAGCGCCATGGCCAGCGCCACCGAGCTGACCATGTTGACCCAGAGGATCTGCAGAGGCGTGATGGGCAGGGTCAGGCCGATCAACAGGGCGCCGACGATACTCAGCGACTCGCCGCCGTTGACCGGTAGGAGGAAAGCGATGGCCTTTTTCAGGTTGTCGTAGACCGTGCGCCCCGCCCGCACCGCCCGGGAGATGGAGGCGAAGTTGTCGTCGGCCAGCACCATCTCCGCCGCCTCCTTGGCCGCCTCGGTTCCTTTCCGGCCCATGGCGATGCCGATGTCGGCCCTCTTGAGGGCCGGGGCATCGTTGACGCCGTCACCGGTCATGGCAACGGTCAGGCCGTGGCGCTGGAGGGTTTCCACCAACCGCAGCTTGTTCTCCGGCGTGGTACGGGCGTAGACGTCCGTGTCCGCCACCCGCTCGAACAGCTCCGCGTCGGATAACCGCTCGAGATCGGCACCGGTGAGCACATCGCCGCTGTTGTGCACGGCGAGCTGTCCGGCGATGGCCCGCGCGGTACTCGCATGGTCGCCGGTGATCATCTTGACCCGGATCCCGGCGGCCTGGCACTCGGCCACCGCCTCCACGGCCTCCTCGCGCGGCGGGTCCTGAAGACCCACCAGGCCCAGCAGGGTCAGCCCCTCCTCGGCGGCCCCGAAGGTTAATTCCTGGGCATGTTTCGGCAGGGGCTTGGCGGCAATGGCGAGGACCCGCATGCCCCCTCGGGCGAGCTCTTCGATGCCCTGCCGCCAATACTCACGATCGAGGGGGGCGCCTTCTTCCCGCGAGCCCTGCCACTGGCACATCTCCAGGACCTGCTCTGGAGCCCCTTTGAGGAAGGCCGTGGCGTTCCCTTCGTGGTCGTGGTGGAGGGTGGCCATGAAGCGGTGCTCCGACTCGAAGGGGATCTCGTCGGTGCGCGGCAGGCGGCCTTTCAGGTCGTCCTGGTCGATCCCCGCCTTGCGCCCCAGCACCAGGAGGGCGCCCTCCATGGGGTCGCCCCCGACCTGCCAGTTTCCGCCGTCGTCTTGCCGGACGCCGGCGTCGTTACAGAGCACCCCGGCCCGCAGCACTTCCATCAAAAACGGCTGGGCGCCCGGCTCAACGGCCTCGCCCTCCCGCTCGAAGTCGCCGTGGGGGTCATAGCCGGTGCCGGCCACGGCGAAGGTTTCTGCGGGCGTCATCACGGCACGCGCGGTCATCTCGTTGCGGGTGAGGGTGCCGGTCTTGTCGCTGCAGATCACCGAAACCGAGCCGAGCGTCTCCACCGCGGGGAGGCGGCGGATGATGGCATTGCGCCGCGCCATGCCCTGGACGCCGATGGCGAGGGTCACGGTAAGGATGGCGGGCAGCCCCTCCGGAATGGCCGCCACGGCGATGCCCACCACTGTCATGAAGGCCTCGGCGGCATCGAAATCCCGCACCAGCATCCCGAAACCGAACAGCAGCGCCGCCACGGCCAGAACCACACCGGTCAGCCAGCGGGCGAAGACCTCCATCTGCCGCAGAAGCGGCGTGGTCAGGCTATCCACCTCGGCGAGCATGCCGCTGATCCGGCCGATCTCCGTCTCCGCCCCGGTGGCTGCTACCACTCCGAACCCCTGTCCGGAGGTTACCAACGTGCCCGAATAGGCGAGGGCACTCCGGTCGCCGAGTGGGGCGTCGGCAGTCACCGCTAAGCTGCCCTTGGCCACGGGAACCGACTCCCCCGTGAGCACCGACTCCTGGATGGACAGGCCCTTGGCACGAAAGAGACGGAGGTCAGCGGGAACTTTGTCCCCGGCCTGGAGCTGGACGACGTCCCCGGGCACCAGCTCTTCGGCCGGCAGCGTGGTTACATGGCCATCGCGAAATGCCGCCGCCTGGGGGGAGAGCATATTACGGATAGCCTGGAGGGCATTTTCTGCCTTGCCCTCCTGGACGAAGCCGATAACGGCGTTCAACAGCACCACGCCGCCGATCACCAGAGTATCGGCCCAATGGCCCAGCAGGCCCGTGATCACCGCCGCCGCGAGCAGCACCTGGATAAGCAGGTTGGAGAACTGCGCCAGGAAGCGCGCCAACGGCCCCCGGCGTCGCGGCTGCGGCAGCCGGTTCAGGCCATGCCTCTCCAGCCGGATCCTGGCCTCCCCGGAGCTCAGGCCCTCCGGCCCGGTATCCAGGAGCTCGAAAACCTGTCCGATGGGAGCTGCGTGCCAGCGGCACTGGCCTTCTGCTGTCCGCAACAGGGCCTCCTGGGAGCCGGAAATCACTTTCAAGCCCAGCGTGTCCCAGAAAAGCCGCTTGTAACAGGGCTGGCCTCCCGGCTTGCAATGGTCCACCGGCCGGACTGCCTGAGGGCGTGCCACTGTCCAACCTTGCTACCGTTTTCTCCGCCCGCCCTCTGTGCGGACATCAATCACCACTTTCCCGGGAAGCCATGGGCGGGCCTGGATGGTCCGCTCTATTCCGGCCGGTCAATGGAGCTTCAGGCCGATCCTGCTGACCGTTGTTCCCTGTACCTCCCGCGCCACCAGCTGGATTCGGCCCACTTGCACGCGGTCGCCGACCACCGGAACCCGGCCGATGCGGACGGCAAACACGTTTCCGAGGGCCATTCCCCGCTCCTCCTGCGTGAGCGGGATTCCATACATAAGCGCCAGATCTTCGCCCGGCGCGTCTCCCCGCACGGCGAACTCCCCGAAAAATTCCGTCTCCGCCAGCTCCCCGGCGGGCTCCCTGGTGGCGAAGAGCGGGAACAAATGGGCCAGCTTGTCCGGATCGCCGATGACCCAGATCCGGTCTCCGGAACGCACCGCACGGATTTTCCCCGGAAGCCAGGGCCAGCCATCACGCACCACCATTACGGCGGCGGCACACGGGTCCATGGCCGCCGCAAGCATCTGCCCGGGATTGCGGCCCACCGCCGCTGCGTTCTCGCCCACTTGCAATTGCATCAGCTCGATGGTGCGGCGCTCGCCCCTCCAAAGCTCACGGCGCGTCGCTGGCTCACCCCGGCTAGGAACCGCCACCTTCAGCATTCGGGCCGCCCAGGGGAGAGTCGGCCCCTGCACCAATAGGGAGACCAGGACCACGGCGAAAACAATATCGAAAAGCAGCCTGGAATCGTCCAGGCCCGCCGTGACCGGGAAAATGGCAAGGATAATGGGAACCGCGCCGCGAAGACCGTTCCAGGAGATGAACGCCATTTCCCGCCAGGGAAAGCGCAGCGGCGAAAGCCCCGTGAAGATTGCCGCAGGGCGGGCCACCAGGATCAGGAAAAACGCCACGGCCAGGGCGGTGCCCAGATGTTTCAGAAGCTCGGAGGGGGTTACCAGGAGTCCCAAAAGCAGGAACATTCCGCCCTGGGAGAGCCAGGCCAGCCCATCCATGGCCTGGAGCGTCGGGTCGAGGGGGCGATGGCGCCAGTTCCCCGTGACCAGTCCGAGTATGTAGATGGCCAGGAATCCGCTGCCGCCGATTTGGTTGACCCCGGCAAATACCACCAAGCCGCCGGAGGCGATGAGCAGGGCGAAGAGCCCTTCGGTGAGCCGGGCCCGCTCGCCGAGCATGCCCACCAGCCAGCCCCCGAGCAGTCCGCCGAGGCCCCCCAGCACGAATTGCTGGGCCAGGGAAAGGATGAGCCCGGGCACGGTGGTTTCCCGGGGCTCCAGGATGAGCCCCACGAGGCCGACCACCAGGAACACCGCCAGCGGATCGTTCAGTCCGGATTCGATCTCCAGGGTGGATCGAACCCGTTCATTGAGCTGTACCGTGCTGTGCCGCAGGAGGGAGAAAACGGCGGCTGCGTCCGTGGAAGCCACCATGCCGCCCAGAAGCAGTCCGTAACGCCAATCCACCCCGAATGCAAGGGTGGCGAAGCCCCCCACCAGGGCCGTGGTGAGGAATACCCCCCAAGTGGCCAGGATGGTCGCCGGCCTGAGCGCCACCCGAAAGGTGGCAAAGCGGGTACGCAGGCCGCCGTCCAAAAGGATGATGGCCAGGGCCAGATTCCCCACCAGGAAGGCGGTGCTGAAATCATCGAAATCGATGCCCCCGGGACCGTCCTCCCCTGCCAGCATTCCCACCACCAGGAAGATGAGGAGGAGGGGCAGCCCCATACGCGCTGACAGGCTGCTCAGAAGGATGCTGGAGAGTACCAGAATCCCGGCGGCCAGGATGAAGGAATTGATGTCACCCATGGTTTATTAGAGAAGCCCAGCGGGGCAGGTTCCGCTCCGCCGAGTGTGTTAATTCGCTCGCCAATGGCAGCCCATAAAGATTGCGGTCAGCCGCAATTTTTGGACAAATCCGAGCATGGCCCGGAAGCGTGAAAAAAATGGAAAATTGCACCGAGTTTTCTGTCGCAGAAATTCTTTCTCTATTCCTTGGGTCGGACCCGGGAGGCGGGATAAGCCCGGAAAGCGACTGCAGGGATGCCCGCAGGGCAGGGCCCCCTGGAGCCTGAGGGCTTGCCCCGCCTCCCGGGGACCCCATTTTGGTTACGAATTTCTGCGACAGAGCACGAGCTCCCGTATTGAAAATCTGCGCGCCCGGATGCCCAAAAATCCGCTGCAAGCGGGCCGTGTGGTAATCCGTCTTCTTTACTTGATCGAGGATGGAACGGATCCGGGACGGCGAGTGAGCCGCGGGAGTTATTCGGGCAGCAGGCCGTCCTCGCCGCCGTCCAGGATGGTCTTGGCCCGCGCCAGCAGCTCCGGGTGGGGATCCCGGCGCATTGCCGCCTCCCACTTCGGGAAAAGGTTCTGCTCTTCCCGGCCTTCGTGCTTGGCCAGGCTTCCGGAAAGGATGCCCATGAGGGCGGCGATCATGGAGGCATCAGCGGCCTCCTCCAGGCGGGCCATGTCGCGGATCTCCGCCATCTCCTGCAGGATGGTCCGATGCTCTTGGATCATGGTGCTGGTGGGGTCGTCCTGGGCCGTTGCCTCCGGTATGCCGAAATGGGGGGCGAGGACGTCGTTCTCGCAGTAGATGTGGCGGCGCAGTCCCTGATGGCAGGCCTCCACGAGCGGAAGGGCGGCGGCGATCTCGCCCTTGTTGGCATGCTGCAAGGCGATGCCGAACAGGCGGTCCAGGCGCTCGTGATCGCGGGACAGGAGGTCGGTGAGGGAGTCGGGCTCCACGGAATCCCGGTCCACCACCCGCACCCGCCAGGCTTCCTCCTCGCCGTCCACTAGGTCCCAGTGGATCCGGTTGCGCACCATGAGGGATACCGCCTGCATGAGCAGGGTAGGCTCTTCCGCGAACAGGATCTCCAGAGGGACGCCGCCCTCCCGCTGCTGAACGGCGGCCAGGGCGGCCATGCGAGGGCGCGGCTCGTCGCGGAGGTCCAGATTCCGAGGCTGGGCGGGTTCCGTCATGGTCTCGAGCTCCCTTAGGGTCTACGCTGGCGGGCTGTTCCAGGGGGCGCCGAAACGGCCCGCCGGTCCTGTGGTCCCATTGCCTAATTGTAGTATCCCGGGTCCGGTCGGCGGCGACCGGACCCGGTGATGGCCAGCCTACCCCCACCTGCGCGGAGAGCAAACGACATGAGCGATGATTACAGGCCCGCCCTCGCCGACTACTTCGATGCGCTGGAAGCGAAATACGCCGACGCCAGCGGGGACTTCTCCTTCGATGCGCTCAGCGACGAGGAGCTCCTGGAAGTGGAGCGCCTGGGCCGGCATGCCATCTACGAGGACGCGCAGGTGACCGCGCAGGAGAAGATCAATCTCCAGCCGCTGCTGCTGCTGGTGGAGAAGCAGCGGGAGAAGCGCGGGCTGCCGTCGCCGGAGGCATAGCTCCGCGGGGATGCCTCCTTTTGCTCCCCCGCCGGGTTCGGGGTACCTTGTCGTGTTTATCGACGCGCACGGGAGGGTAGCACCATGGTGGTCCAGGAGACCTTCAGCATCGCCACCGACGGCCGGGGCACCTATGAGATCACCGAGCGCATCCAGGACCTCGTGCGGCAGTCGGGATGCAACCGCGGCACCTGTCACGTTTTCCAACATCATACAAGCGCCTCTCTGATCGTCACGGAGAACGCCGACCCCACCGTGCGGCGGGACCTGGAGACCATCGCCGAGCGTCTAGCGCCCGACGGCGATCCGGCCTACCGCCACGACCTGGAAGGGCCCGACGACATGGCCGCGCACATCCGCAGCGTCCTCACCAGCACGGAGGTGACCCTCCCCGTCTCCGAGGGCCGCTGCATGCTGGGCACCTGGCAGGGGGTCTACCTGTGGGAGCACCGCTACGACGGCTTCCGGCGCCGGATCACCGTGACTGTTCAGGGCGAATAACCTACGCGCAATCCCCGTTCATAAACCGGGAAGGACCGTCATGGCAGACGTTCGCAATACCCAACAGCCGCAGCCCGTGCGGCTGGCGGAGTACACCCCGCCAGCCTACGTGGTGGATACCGTCGATCTGCACTTCGAGCTGGGAGAGGAGTGGACCAGCGTGCACGCCCGCCTGGCCGTCCGGGCCAACCCGGACCGGGCCGAGCCCGGGGCGCTGTTCTTGAACGGCCGGGAGATGGAGCTGCTGGAAGTGGCCGTCGACGGCCGCCCCTGGCCGGAAACGGACTATGAGCTGAACGAGGAATCGCTGACCCTCCACGGGGTCCCGGAGCACTTCACCCTGGAGATCACCACCAGCATACGGCCGCAGGAGAACACCGCCCTGGAGGGGCTCTACAAGTCCAGCGGCACCTTCTGTACCCAGTGCGAGCCCGAAGGCTTCCGGCGCATCACCTACTTCCCGGACCGCAGCGACGTCATGGCCCGTTACACCACCACCATCGTGGCGGACGCGGAGCGCTACCCCGTGCTGCTCTCCAACGGAAACCGCATCGGCGCCGGCACGCTCCCCGGGGGGCGCCATTGGGTGCAGTGGGAGGATCCCCATCCCAAGCCCTCCTACCTGTTCGCCCTGGTGGCCGGCGACCTGGCACGCGTGAGCGATGCCTTCACCACTCTGTCCGGACGCGAGGTGGCCCTGCACATCTACGTGGAGCACGGCAACGAGGACAAGGTGGACCATGCCATGCGCTCCCTGAAGGCAGCCATGGCCTGGGACGAGACCGCCTACGGCCGCGAATGCGACCTGGACGTCTACCAGGTGGTTGCGGTGGAGGACTTCAACATGGGGGCCATGGAGAACAAGGGCCTCAACATCTTCAACACCAGTGCCATCCTCGCCAAGCCGGAAACGGCCACCGACGCGGATTTCCAGCGCATCGAGGCCATCATCGGCCACGAGTACTTCCACAACTGGTCCGGCAACCGGGTCACGCTGCGCGACTGGTTCCAGCTCTCCCTGAAGGAGGGCTTCACCGTCTTCCGCGAGCAGCAGTTCGCCGGCGACCGCTACTCCGCGCCGGTGCAGCGCATCGAGGACGTTCGCCGGCTGCGCACCGCCCAGTTCCCCGAAGACGACGGGCCCACCGCCCATCCGGTCCGTCCGGACTCCTACATCGAGATCAGCAACTTCTATACGCCCACCGTGTACGAGAAGGGCGCGGAAGTGATCCGCATGATGTACAACCTCCTGGGCGCCGAGGACTTCCGCCGGGGCACGGACCTGTACTTTCAGCGCCACGACGGCCAGGCGGTAACCACCGAGGAGTTTGCACGGGCGCTGGAGGACGCCAGCGAGCGGGATCTCTCCCAGTTCCGGCTGTGGTACACCCAGGCCGGGACCCCGCGCATCCACGTGGACGGCGACTACGATCCGGAGGCAGGCACCTACACCCTGCACATGCGCCAGGAGATACCGGAAACGCCCGGACAGCGGCAAAAGGAGCCCATGCACATCCCCATCGCCGTGGGGCTGCTGGACGGCGACGGCAACGGCCTGGCGCCGCGGCTCACCGGCGAGGGCGAGCGGGCGGAGACCACCCGCATGCTGGAGCTGCGGGAGGCGGAGCAGTCCTTCACCTTCTCCGGGATCCCCGAGGAGCCGGTACCTTCGCTGCTGCGCAGCTTTTCCGCCCCGGTGCGTCTGGAGTTCGGTTATCGGGATGAGGATCTCGCCTTCCTGCTGGCCAACGATGAGGACCTCTTCAACCGCTGGGAAGCCGGCCAGGAGCTGGCCCGCCGGGCGCTATTCCGGGCCATGACCGCTTACCGGTCCGGTGCGGAGATCGAGCTGGAGGGTACCCTGGTGGATGCCTTCGGTGCCCTGCTCCGCGGCGGAACCGGGGACAAGGCCCTGGTGGCGGAGGCCCTCACCCAGCCGGACGAGAGCTATCTGGCCGATCTCATGGACTGGCCCGTGGACCCGGAGGCCATCCACCATGCGCGGCGCTCCATCCGGGTGCGCCTGGCGCAGGCCCTGCGGGACGACTTCCTCTACAATTACCGGGCCCATCAGGCCGATGGTGAATATTCCGCGGATCCGGAGGCCATCGCCCGGCGGCGGCTCAAGAACCTGTCCCTGGCCTATCTGGTGGCGGGCGGCGACGAGGCCGGGATCGAGGCGGCCCGGGAGCAGTTCCGCCAGGCCACCAACATGACCGACCGGCTGGGCGCCCTGCGGCCCATGGTGGCCGAGGACGTGGCCGGGACCGGGGGGGCGCTGGAATCCTTCTACGAGCAATGGAAGGACGAAGCCGAGGTGGTGGACAAATGGTTCGCCATCCAGGCCTCCTCGCCGGTCTACGGTACCCTGGACCGGATCAAGGCGCTGCTGGACCATCCCGCCTTCAACCACAAGAATCCCAACAAGGTTCGGGCGGTGCTGGGCGCCTTCGCCCGCGGCAACCCCTACCGCTTCCATGCCGCGGACGGGACGGCCTATGCCTTCTTCGCGGACCAGGTGCTGCACATGGACGGCATCAATCCGCAGATGGCGGCCGCGCTGGCGCGGGGCTTCAGCCGCTTCCGCCGCTACGACGAGGAGCGGCAGCGGCTCATGCGCGAGCAGCTCGAGCGCATCCGCCGGGAGCCCCAGCTCTCCCGCGACACCTTCGAGATCGTCACTAAGAGCTTGGGCGACGGCGAGGGGGGATAACTCCCCTCGTCGGACCGGCAGCGCGACCCGGGACCGGCGGATGTCAACAAATTTGACGATCCGGTCCCGGATCCGCGCCCCTTCTCCCCGTGGACGACGCCGTCCGCCCCCGGCCTGCCCGATAGTCCTTCAAGATGCGGTCACAACCTCGAAAGCCCCTTCCTCCCTCGTTGCGGAGCCCGGCTTCGGGGCCCTCCGGTTTTCCCCCGATCGGGCCGGAAGGCGCTTCGGGCGGCCGCCAACGTCCTGTCGGGGAAGCCCGATTCCGGCCCCATGGTCCCGCTGTCGAAATTCTTTACAAGAATCGCTCCCGCCGCTTTCCCCGGGGATCGGATAGCCGCTTATCTACCTGTTGTTGAATGGGGTCAGTGACCCGGTACGGCCTTGGCGGGGGAGGGGTAGAGTAGGATCGGAGTACCCCCTATGCCTCTCCATGCATATGCTTATCGGCATGGGCCCTGCGAGTAAGGATTCCCCCTATTCGAGGCGGTAACGGACGCTGCCCGAACGGGCGTTCCGCCGTCAGCTTTTTGAACACCTCCCGGGCCGCCCGCGGCAAGGCGTGCTGGCGGCGCCGGTCCAGTCCGCTGTTATTAAACGATACCGACGGTTTGGCACGACCTTGGCAACTCCCGGGTAGAGGGCCCGCATGGGCGCCTCGTGCGACATTGCAACCGTCAACCAATGGGGAAATTGCTCATGCAATGGAATCGCAGCCTTGCCCTGTTCGCCGCCCTCCTGATCGGATCCGCCGGCGCCGTCCAGGCGGAGATGCATGAAGGGGAGCATGGGGGAGGAACCAGCAAGTTCCAGGAATACGACAAGGACGGCGACGGCAAGATCAGCATGGAAGAGGCCCAGAGCGCCGAATCCCAGAAGCTGTCCGAGAATTTCGAGCAGTACGACGAAAACGGCAACCAGGAATTGGATCAGGGGGAGTTCGCCCGCTTCGAGGCCGAGGAGACCCAGGAAGGGGGTGGCATGCAGGAAGAAGACGGGGGTATGGAAGAAGGAGGTGGCGGCGGCATGTAGGCCCGCTACTCCCGCCCGCAGCCTATAAGGGGCCTGCACGGGCCCCTTTTGTGTAATGTCACTGCATCCCTCAGCAAAGGAATTGCGGCATGCAATGGAATCGCAGTCTCGCCTTGCTCGCCGTCCTGCTGATCGGACCGGTGGGGGCCGCCCACGCCGGCGACGCGGGAAAGTTCAATGAAATCGATGCCGACGGGGACGGAACCATAAGCCTGGAGGAGGCCCGGGAAGCCGAATCGGATATGCTCGCCGAGGAATTCGAGCAGTACGATGCGGACGACAATGACCGCCTGGATCAGGGGGAGTTCGCCCGCTTCGAGGGCACGCAGCTGCTCAACTTCGACGAGTACGACGTCAACAACGACGGGGAGATCAGTGCCGCCGAAGCGGAGGAGTACGGCCCCGAGTCGCTCTCCGGCAATCTCGAGGATTACGACCGGGACGAGGACGAAAGCCTCGACGAGGGCGAGTTCGCCCAGTTCGAGGAGGATCAGACCGGTATGACGGAGGAAAGCCCGAAGTTCGAGGAATACGATACCAACGGTGACGGTGTGGTGAGCCTGGAAGAGGCCGAGGAAGCCGGCCCCCACATGCTCTCCGAGAATTTCGGGCAATACGACACCGACGAGGACGAGAACCTCGACGAGGGCGAGTTCGCCCAGTTCGAGGCGGACCTTCGGGCCCAGGAGGAGGGCGGCATGCAGAAGCGCCAGGGCGGCGGCATGTGAGATCCGCCCTTCCCGCGTCCGTGCGCTTGCGAGCAAGAAAAGCCGGGAGGCCCGTCCTCCCGGCTTTTCAGTAGGGTAGGGCTACTCGCGGGATTCGGCCTGGGCCACGGCGCCCGATCCGCCGGTGGCGGCGGTGCGGCCGCCGCACCGGCTCAGCTGCAGAGTGGGCGGATTCATGGAGAACCGTACCGGAGCCGCCTGGCGAAGGGCGCTCAGTCCCAGGATGGGGCGGGCACTGTCCGGAAATACGGCCGCTTCCACACCTTCTATGAGGCAGTTCTTGCCGATCCGGACCTGGTCGATGCGGTAAACGGGCACTACCTTGCGGCTGCCATCGGCCATGCGGCCCGCCAGATTCTTGACGAAGCGCGCATGCCCCTGCTCCTGCAGATCCCGCAGGGTGGATTCGCGGATGGCCATGTGGCTGGATCCGGTATCCACGAGGAACTCCCCGGAAAAGGAGCTCCCCAGTTGAACCGGCACGTAGAAGGTGGCGGTCTTCTTCTGGCGCATGGGGATCTGGGTGTCCTCCGCCAATGCGGCCAGGGGGGCGGCGAGCACGAGCAGCATGACAAGACGGGCAACGCGCGAAGTGGTCATCAGTCCCAAGTACCCGGAGCTTTCTTGAAAGTGAGCGCATACTCTCACGCTCCGGTTCGGCCCGTCTAGGGTCTTCCCTTATTTTCCTGAGGAATGGACCGGAGTACCCGGGAAAAGAAAGGGTTGGCGCCAGTGCCCGGTCTTCCGGCGGGCAGGGGATGCGGCGCGGATGGGTCCCGCACCGGAATCAAAGCGGATTCCGGGAAAAGGCGGCCTGTCAGTCCGGTCAGGCGCCCATAGGGTCGGTCTCGAAGTGCGCCTCGGCGGTATCCTTGTCGATGGCGATGCGCAGGAACCCATCCGCGGGCACGGTATGGGCATGGTCGGCGCAATAGGAGGGTATGCGCCCGGTGAAGGAAACGAAGGCCTTCACCCGGAGGGTCCGGTCCACTTCCTCCAGGCGGTGTACCGAGAGGCTCAGGTCCACATCGAAGCCGGGCCAGGCCTCCATGGGGCAGAAATCCTCCAACGGCACGCCCCAGTTGTTGCGCAGGATCTCCTCCCGCAGGGTCTGCTCGAATTCGGGGGTCCCCGCCGCCCGGAGGCTTTCGCGAAGATGCACCGTATCGGTCATTGGTCGCTCCGCCCATTAACCAAGGAAAGCGGTAAGGTATTGTCAAGATTAATGTAGACGGGATGCCACTTTTCGTCCAGATGGCACGCCCGCCTATTGTTGCTTTGTTAGAGGGCTGAATTGGCCTCGATTTGCCCTTGTGGGAGCGACCTCCAGGTCGCGACCTCCCGAAACCGGGTCCACGGTCGCGGCCAGGAGACCGCTCCTACAGGTGCCTTCGGGGTCGGACAGGCTAAGTAACAAAGCAGTACCATCCGCTACCCGAAAAGAATTGCTTATGGAGGCAATTCCGGGGTTTATAGCCAAAATAAAACCCTTTAGCACCGCGAAGGCGGGCTACTGGTACGCAGGTGATTGAATTGAAATGATTAATTTTTTCTCCGTATCGGTGCTGCGTATTTCGGGCATCCCCCAAAGATGGGCACGGAGGGACAAGAACACGCCCAATGCGTTTCCGGAGTACCCCGTAGGGGTCCGTAAGGGCGATCCATGCGTTAAAATCGGTTCTTTGTGCCGCTATGAACCGCATTCGCTGTACCAACCGAACCGGCAAGATGAGGTAAATCCGCCATGAAAGTGGTCGTATCCGTGACGCACGGTACTGATGACCCTACCCAGGCCACCCTCGGCGTGCTGGCCGCCAAGGCCGCCGCGGATCAGGGCCACGAAGTGACCGTGTGGCTGCAGGGGGAAGGCGCCGTTCTGGCCAACAAGAATGTGTATCCCCATGTGCAGGGGGTGAACATGCCCGCCATGAAGGACGCCATGGAGGCCCTGGTGGATAAGGGCGTGCCCGTCTGGGTCTGCAAGGCCTGCGGGGTGGCCCGGGACGTCGGAGAGTCGAACTGGGTGGCCACCGCCTCCTACAAGACCATGGGCGACTTCGTGGGCGCCGCGCTGGAAGCCGACAAGAACATCGACTTCTGATCCGGGCTCGGCACGCGAGATCCGGCCCGCCGCCCAGCGGCGGGCTTTTTTGTCATTGGCAGAGGGGGCGGCGCGGGGGTAAAAAGGTCGGGGAGTCCAGCGCCTGGGGTTCCCGGATGGCCGACCGATTTCTGCCCCGCGAACGTTTCTCTGCCCTGCTCGGCGTCCTGCAGGATGGCGGTTACCGTTGTCTGGGCCCGCGGGTCCGGGAAGGGGCCATCGTCATGGAAGAGGTCGTCGGGGTGGATGACCTCTGCTTCGGTCTGCGGGATCGGCAGGCCCCGGGCAGCTATCGGCTGGAGGAGGGGACGGGCCGCTACTTCGCCTGGGCCAATGGGCCCACGGCGCTCAAGCCGCTCACCTTCGCCCCCCGGGAGACCCTCTGGCGGGCGCGGCGGGAGGAAGACGGTCTGCATTTCGAGGCCGAGGAGGTGGACGTGGAGCCCCTGGCGGTCATCGGCGTGCGCGCCTGCGACCTGGCAGGACTCGCCATTCAGGACCGGCATTTCCTGGAGGGCGAGCCCGATCCCCACTACCAGGCCCGCCGCGAGCGGCTTTTCCTGGTGGCGGTGAACTGCACCCATCCCGCGGACACCTGCTTCTGCGCCTCCACCGGGGACGGCCCGCGCGCGGAGTACGGCTTCGATCTGGCGCTCTCGGAGCTGGACGAGGGCTTCCTGGTGGAGGGGGGCAGCGAGGCCGGGCGGACGGTGCTCGAGGCCCTTCCCACCGAGTCCGCGGAGGCTGCGCAGAACCGGTGCGCCAATGCCGAGATCGAGGCCGCCGCGCGGGCGCAGGTTCGCGGTCTGCCTTCACGCAACCTCCGCGACTTCCTTTTCGAGCGCCAGACCCACCCGCGCTGGGAGGAGGTGGCGGAGCGCTGCCTGTCCTGCGGCAACTGCACCAACGTCTGTCCAACCTGCTTCTGCCACAGCCTGGAAACGGTGCCGGACCTGGAAGGTCGGGTGAGCGACCGGGTCCGCCAGTGGGACTCCTGCTTCACCAGCGGCCACAGCTATATCCACGGCATCGTGGTTCGAGCCACCACTACCAACCGCTACCGCCAGTGGCTGACCCACAAGCTCGGCGGCTGGCACGACCAGTTCGGCCGCAGCGGCTGCGTGGGGTGCGGTCGATGCATCACCTGGTGCCCTACCGGCATCGATATCACCGAGGAAATAGCCGCTCTGGGGCGGGAATCGGACCATGCGTAAGGGCGGGGCGTGGCTTCCGGAGGAGGCGGAGGTTGTGGAGCGAGTAGCCGAGGGGGCGGACATCACCACCCTGCGGCTGCGCCTCACCGATCCCGGGGCGCGCCGCGCCTACCGCTTTCAGCCGGGGCAGTTCAACATGCTCGGCGTGTTCGGCGTGGGGGAGGTGGCCATCTCCGTCAGCTCCGATCCCGACGAGCCCGAGCTGATCGGACACACCATACGACGCGTGGGCCGGGTGACCACACCGCTGGTCCGCCTGGCCGAGGGTGATCGGCTCGGCCTGCGGGGACCCTTCGGGCGCGGCTGGCCCATGGAGCGGGCGGAGGGGCGGGACGTGCTCGTAGTAACCGGCGGCCTGGGCTGCGCGCCGGTGGTCTCCGTCATCGAGTACATCATGGCCCGCCGGGCACGCTTCGGTCATCTGACCGTCCTGCAGGGGGTCAAGCACGGCGCCGACCTCCTCTGGCGGCCCCGCTACGAGCATTGGGAGCGGCAGCCGGACACGGAGGTGGGCCTGGCCGCCGATGTGGCCGGGGCCAACTGGCCGGGCCACGTGGGGCTGGTAACCGAGCTCTTCGACCGCGTCACTCTCCGGCCGCAAGGGACCACCGTCATGATGTGCGGTCCCGAGCCCATGATGCGGGCGGCGGCGCACGATCTGGAGCGGCGAGGGTTCGACGCGGACGATCTCTGGCTGAGCCTGGAGCGCAACCACCACTGCGGCAACGGTCGTTGCGGGCATTGCCAGATCGGGCCGTACTTCGTCTGCCACGATGGTCCGGTTTTTTCCTACGGGGAGATCCGGGATCTGCTGGAAATACGGGGTCTGTAGCCCGGAGTGGTTGGTCTCCCTCCGGTTGGTGGGTTATCGTAGGGTAGCGAGTATCTGAATCAGGCGGATAGGCTTGGAGAAACGCCTCCGACTGAGCCATTTTTCAGCAGAAGGAATTCATCATGCAGGCTGCTAAAGACCGGGTCGTCTCTATCGACTACACCCTGAAGGATGCCGACGACCAGGTGATCGACACCTCCGAGGGCCGTGAGCCGCTGGCCTACATCCATGGAAACGGACAGATCATCCCCGGCCTGGAGCGGGCCCTGGAAGGCAAGGGTCCCGGCGAGGACGTTGCGGTGACCATAACCCCCGAGGAGGGGTATGGCGAGCGGGACGATTCCATGGTCATGCAGATCCCCCGCGAGCAGTTCGAGGGTGCGGACCAGATCGAGCCCGGCATGCAGTTCCAGGCGGAGACCGACGAGGGCGTGCGGATCCTCACCGTGCTGGAGACCGGCGACCAGGAGGTGACGGTGGACGGTAACCATCCGTTGGCCGGCGTTACCCTGAACTTCAACGTGAACGTGGTGGACGTGCGCGATGCCTCCCAGGAAGAGCTCGATCACGGCCACGTGCACGGTCCGGGCGGTCACGACCACTAAGCCCGCATCGATTGCCGGCCGGACGGGACCGTCCGGCCGGGCAATCTTCCCCCCCTGACGCAGCCTCTCCCCCGAGCTTTGTACCGGATCCGGCGGGCTTTCGCCCGTGGCACGGGCGCGTTTTGCCCGGGAAATTCCGTTTTGTAATAACAATTCATGCTCTTCCTTCCGCCCTCGTAGGGGGGCGCTCCCTTCCCCCGGAAAAGTGAGTAGTTATTCGCTACCATTTGATTTCAATGTGAAAAGGAAATTTTAGGCCAGTACGGCCGAAATAGGGCCTTTTACAGCCGCCCGAGGGGTGCCATAATCGCGCCGGTTACAGGAGAACCCTAATCCCTTTAGGGAATATATATAGGGATTCACCCCGGCAGCGATGGACACCAGTTTCCGTTCTCCCTTACTCGGGCGTAGGGGGCGACCCAGTAAGCGCCGTTGGCTGCTGGCCGGCCTCGTTATCCTCTTGTCCCAGAATACGCTCGCCGCTTCTCTCCAGCCCGCTCCGCCGGGGCGGGGTATCCACGCCATCGGTGGGGAGGAGGGCGGTCCGGGCCTGAGCGCCGTCGGCGATCCCGGCTTCAATCTGCGTCCGGACGACCTCCACTTCTCCACCTCCGTGGAGCCTTATTTCAACGCCCTGGTCCAGGGCGCCATGGGCGGCAACGGCGAGGTGCAGCTCCAGGAGGCCTACCTGGAGAGCCGGACCAGTCCAGGGGGCTGGCAACTGAAGGTGGGACGCTTCCGCTCCGACCTCGGCTATCCGCACCGGAAGCATCCGGGTCAGTGGGGGTACAGCCAGGGCCACGTGCCGTACTGGTTCTTGAAGAAGCCCTTTTACTTGCGGGATACGGGAATCCAGCTCACCTGGAAGCCCGGTACCGATTATCACGCCCGAATCGGCGTGGAGGCCTTTCAGGGGGACGAGGAGCTTCTGACCCGGTTCGACGGTGCCTCGGTCCTGAAAGGGGCCGGATTGGGCGAGGAGCTGGTGGACCGGCACGGAGAGCCCAAGGACGGGCCGCGCCTGTTCACGGCCTTCGCGGAGGTCGCTCCGGACATCGGTGCCAAGCAGGAGCTCCAGGGCAGCGTGTACGGCGTTTTCTCCACCGACCACCAGGAGCTCAACTACGATCCCTCCACCGAGCTCCTGAAGGGCGATTACTGGATGGCCGGAACCAACTGGGCCTATGGCCTCAGCAATCCCACCCCCTTCGGCAAGGGCAAGCTTAAGCTGACCGCCGAGTACCTGTATTCGGTGAAGGATCTCGATGTGGCCTATCACGGCGAGGATCCGGCCCAGGTGGGCACGGAGGAAGAGGGTAGCCAGGAAGGCTACTACCTGCAGGCCCGATACGGGTTCGAGCCCAACCTGAAGGCCGACGTACGCCTGGAAGTGGTCGGGCTGGTGAGCGGCAAGGGGCAGGAGAGCATGGCCGGAAGCGAGACCTGGAGCAGCTCCAGCCACATCGCGGCCCAGGGCACTTGGTCGCCCACGGAGCATTCCAGCCTGCGGGTCCGCTGGTCGCTTTCCGACATCGAGCAGGGAAGCTAC
Organism: Thiohalorhabdus sp. Cl-TMA; assembly: GCF_041821045.1. Taxonomy (NCBI): domain Bacteria; kingdom Pseudomonadati; phylum Pseudomonadota; class Gammaproteobacteria; order Thiohalorhabdales; family Thiohalorhabdaceae; genus Thiohalorhabdus; species Thiohalorhabdus methylotrophus. The sequence continues at coordinate 165,868 of NZ_JBGUAW010000003.1, forward strand.
GAGAACAGCAGCAACCGGGTCTTCCTGCAGTACAACATGGACCTCGGCCACCACCAGGGTGGCTTCCTGTAGCGGCGGTCCGCCTCAGGCCCGGTCCGGAGCCGCCGAGCGGCAGGCCGGGCAGAGCCCCCGCACCTCAAGCACCAGATCCTCCACCAGGAAGCCGTGTGCCTCCGACTCGCGGCCGATCTCTCCGACGAGACCGGGAACGGCCAGCTCCGCCGCCGTATCGCACCGGCGGCATAGCAGGAATTGGGGCGTATGGCCGTGACCCGGCTCGGTGCAGCCGGTAAAGGCACTGCGGCTCTCCAGCCGATGCACCAGCCCCGCCTCCTCCAGAAAGGCCAGGGCACGGTAGACAGTGGGCGGCGCCACCTTGCCGTGCTCTCCCCGGAGCCGTTCCAGCAGCTCGTAGGCCTTGACCGGTCTCCGGGCCGCCAGGATGAGCCGCAATACCTGCTCGCGCATGGCGGTGAGCCGGAGGCCCCGGCCGGCGCAGAGCGCGCGGGCCCGTTCCAGGCGCTCCGCAAGCTCTGGCGGTTCTTCGTCCGGGAAGGGGGTAGCGGGAAGCTGTTCGGACAAGGGATCGATCCTTGTGAGTGGAGAGTTGTTATAGTATAACATTCCGAATCAGTACTTCGCACCGACAAGGCGCCGCAGCCCAGTGAACCGCCGTAATCGCCGAAATCCCGACCTGCTCCCGGATGCCCCGGGCCGCTACTGGCGGCTCGTGCTCCTGCTGCTCGGCCTGTTCATGGGCCAGGCGGCCATGCAGGTGCACGCCATGGACCACGCCCTGGCGGACGGCGACCCGGTCTGCGAAGTCTGTGTAATCTCCCACGCCACGGCACTGGCCGGCAGCGGCGGCGGAATACTCCCCGAAAAGCAGCCCGTCATTGCCGTCCTTCCCCCCCAGCCGATCCGGCCCCAGGCGGTCCGCACGGCGGCAGCCGCCCGTGATCCCCCTTCCCCGGCCCTTTCGTAGAAACGATACCGACAAGCTTGCCGCGTACAGACCAAGCACCGTTTCCGCATCGCGAAGCGGGCGGGGCGTCTGTCCGCGCCAATGGATCGCTATGGAAAGGGTAATTCCATGCAGCGTACTGCCTGGCTGTTGGGCCTCACTCTCGCCCTGGGCGGGGGGGAGGCCGCATGGGGGCAATCCGCCCCTTATATGGGTGCCGGAGCCAGCGGCGCCAGCTCCGCCGAGGTGACCTCCGGCAACCGTTTCAATCCCGATATCTCGGTGATCCTCGAGGGCAACGCCTATTGGGACGATCGCGACGGTGAGGCCGACGAGCTCACCGGCATGGCCGAGGGCATCAATCATGCCCACGGGGGGCACGGGCACGGTGATGGCCATGGCCACGGGGGCGAGGCCCAGGGCTTCAACCTCAAGCCCACGGAGCTGTTCTTCTCCGCCAGCGTCGATCCCTACTTCGACGCTTTCGTGCAGGCGGTGATCCTGGACGACGGCGGGGTGAACCTGGAGGAAGCCTACTTCACCACCCGCGCCTTGCCAGCCGGTCTGCAGGCAAAGGGCGGCAAGTTCCTCTCCGGGTTCGGCTACCACAACGAGAAGCATCGCCACCAGTGGGAATTCATGGAGCAGAACCTGCCCTACAAGTACCTGCTGGGGGCCCACGGCATCATGGATACCGGGGCTCAGCTCACCTGGACCCCCGCCACGCCTTTCTATACCCGCTTCGGCGTGGAAGCGCTGCAGGGCGACCAGGAGGTGGTGGGCCGCTTCGACGGCGAAGAGGCCATCGAGGATGCGAGGCTTAACGCGGATTTGGCGGAACGCCTCGGGACCCCGGAGGACGGTCCCCGTCTGTTTACGGTGTTCGCGGAGCTCGCCCCCAATCTGGGCTACAGCCACGAGCTGCTGCTCGGGGTCTCTGGCCTATTCGCCACCGACCACCAGGAGCTCCATTCCGAGCCGGTCAGCCACATCCTGAGCGGCGAGTCCTGGGTGGCCGGCGCCGAGGCCGTCTATGCCTACGACGCCCCGGACCAGTACGGCAAGGGCGACCTCAAGCTCAGCGCCGAGTACCTGTACGCCGTGAAGGACCTGGAGGTGGCCTACCACGCGGCGAATCCGGCCGCCGAGGGCGCCAAACGGGAATTCACCGAGGACGGCTTCTACGTCCAGGGCCGCTATGGGTTTGCCGCCAACTGGCGGGCCGGTGCCCGGTACGAGATGGTCGGTCTGACCAATGAGAAAAAGGTCGGCAAGCCCGGGCAACCAGCGGAATACGACAGCTCCAGCCGGGTCTCCGCCAACCTTACCTGGACGCCCAGCCACTTCACGCGCATCCAGGCCCAGTGGTCGCGGCCGAGGATCGCCACCGGCGACGGCTACGAAACGGCCAATCAGTACTACCTCCGCTACATCCTGAGCATGGGCCAGCACGGTGCGCATGATTTCTAGGCGCGGGGTGCTCGGCGTGAGGAGCGGACGGCGCCCTTTTCGGGCGTGTCCGCCGGCTGCAACCGAAAAAAGGGAAGAACCATGAAACGTTTGCTGTTTTCGCTCGCCCTGCTGCTGGCCATGGCCGCTCCGGCCGTCGCGGAGGTGCGGGTGGCCGCCACCACCACTTCCATGGCCATGCTCGCCCGCACCGTGGGCGGCGAGCAGGTCTCCGTCACCACCCTGGCGCCCCCGGACCGGGATGCGCACTACCTGCAGGCCAAGCCCTCCATGATCCGGGTCCTGCGCCGGGCGGACCTGGTGCTGGCGGTGGGCGGCGAGCTGGAGGTGGGCTGGCTGCCCGCCGCCGTGGACAATGCCGCCAATCCCGCCATCCAGCCGGGCCGGGAGGGCTACTTCGAAGCCGCTGCCCAGGTAGAGCTTACCGGCAAATACCAGCGGGCGGACCGTGCCATGGGGGACGTCCATCCTTCCGGAGATCCCCATGTGAATCTGGACCCCGTGCGCATGGCCAGCGTTGCCGAGGCCCTGGCGGCCCGCCTCGGCGAGCTGGACCGCGCCCATCGGGAGGCCTTCCGCCAGCGCGCGGAGGAGCTCGGCTCGGCCGTGCAGCGGCGGCTTCCCGGATGGAAGGAGCAAGTGGCCGATGCGCCCGGGGTGGTGGCCTTCCACAAGGACATCAACTACCTGATGCAGCGGCTGGAGGTGCCCATCCACGGCTACCTGGAGCCCAAGCCCGGCATTCCGCCGTCGGCCTCCCACCTGAGCAGTCTGATCCGCAAGCTGAAGGACGGGGAGCCGGGCGTGATTATCCGGCACCCCTATCACCCGAGGGGTCCGGTGCGGAAGGTGGCTGAGGCAACCGGCTGGGACACGGCCTCGCTGCCGCTGGACCCGGCGCTCGGGGCCACGGCCGAGGACTACTTCGGTCTGATCGACGACTACGTGAGCGCCATCGCCGGCGCCCGGTAAGCGGGGGACGCCGCTGCCAGCGGCGTCCCGGCGCTCCGTTACGGGGGGGTACCGGGAGGCCGCTGGCCGCAAGAACGAAGGGAGATGCGCATGTTCCGGACAACGGTTCAGGCCACCCATGCGGGGGGCCGGGCAGACGAAGAGGGCGGGGAGGAGCCCGGCCCGCCGCTGGTGGTCGCCGAAGAGCTGGTGGTGGGCTATGAGCAGCCGGTGCTCGGACCGGTGTCCTTCCGGGTCCACCCGGGGGAAGTGGTGGGCCTATGGGGTCCCAACGGCGCGGGGAAGTCCACGCTGCTCAAGGCCGTTTCGGGAACCGCCCGGGTTTTCCGGGGCCGCCTGGAGGTGGCCGAAAACCTGCGCATTGCCTACCAGACCCAGCAACCGTTGCGGCTCGGGGAGATGCCGCTCAAGGGGCGCGAGCTCCTGAGGTGCATGGGGGCAGACAAGACCGAGCCGCCGGGGCGGTTGGGGCCATTGCTGGAGAAGCGCATCGACCGGCTCTCCGGGGGGCAGTTCCAGATCTTGAACATCTGGGCCTGCCTGGGCGGGGAAGCGGACCTGGTCCTGTTGGACGAGCCCTCCAACAACCTGGATCAGGAAAGCCTCGACCTGCTGGTCGAACTACTGGAGGCGCGGCGGAGCGAGGAGGCGTTGCTGCTGGTCAGTCATGAGACATCCTTCCTGGACCGGGCGGCCACCCGGCGCCTTGAGGTGGGCACATGAGTCCGCTAGCCGCCTTCACGGACCCGCTTTTCCGTCTTCCCCTGGCCGCGGGCCTGCTGGCCGCGCTCACGCTCCCGCTGCTTGGCAACCTGCTGCGCTTGCGGGAGGAGTGGCTGGCGGCCCTGGGCCTGGCGCACATTTCCGCCGCCGGAGCCCTGGGTGGCATGGGTCTGGGGATTCCGGCGATTGCCGGGGGACCGGCAGCGGCGGGGGTAGCCGCCCTGTTCAAGGGATTCGCGGCGGCGCGCGGTAATACCGCCTACGCCCAGATGATCCTGCTGGGATGGAGCACCACCCTGGTTCTGGCCGCCAATACCGCCCTGGGGGAATCCCTGGCCCACGCCATGGTGGACGGCCAGCTCTATTTCTCCGGCTGGCCCGAGCTGCTGGGCCTGGGGATGTTCGCCCTGCTCACCCTGGCCGCGCTTCCCTGGATCACGCCCCGGCTGATTCGGGCACGCTTCTTCCCCGAGCACGAGCGCGCCAATCGTCTGCCGGCCTGGCGCTGGCACCTGGCCTTCGACCTCCTGGCGGCGGCCGGCATGGCTCTGGGCACGGCCACGGTGGGCCTCATGGGCGCCTTCGCCCTGGCTTTCCTGCCCGCCTGGGCGGCCTTCGGCCTGGCTTCCGGGTGGCGGGCCGCCCTGCTGGTGAGCACCAGCCTGGGCGTCGGCGCCTACCTGGCGGCCTTCGTGGCGGCCATGGCCTGGGACCAGCCCTTCGGGCCGGTACTCGTGGCCGTGCTCCTGGCAACTGCCGGGCTGGTCCGGCTGTCCGGAAGCCTCCTTCGTGCCGGAAAGCGGGTCCCATAAGCGGCTTCCGTCCTGCCGCCCCGGGGGCGGGCGTGCCTGCCTACCACCTTTTAGGGGATTACTAGAACGGTAATTCTGTTATTCTCGCACATGGCGGTTCCCGAAGAGCGGACATCCGAGCCGGGGGAGGTGCCCGCGGAAATCCCCCAATGAGTGGATCGGCCTTTGCATCCAGATGGTTTCATTGAAGATCGCCTGCCTCTCACCCGCCGCCGTCCTCTGAGTCTTTTCCTGACCATCCTCGTGAGTCTCTTCGTCTGTCCGGAGCCCGCGGTGCCGGAACCGGGGGAGGCTGTCCACCGGATCGGCGTGCTGAAAAAGTGGGTGGGGCAGCGGGCGGCGGACAGGTGGGCGCCCACCGCCGGCTATCTGTCGCGCACCATTCCCGGCCATCGTTTCGAGGTGGTAACGCTCGGCTTCGACGCCGTTGCCGGAGCGGTGGCGAATCAGCGCGTGGATTTCCTGCTCGCCAATCCGGCTATCTACGTGGACATGGCGGAGCGCTTCGGCGCCTCGCGTCTGGTTACCCTGCGCAACCGGGCGGGCGATAAGGAGCTGACCCGCTTCGGCGGGGTGGTCTTTACCCGCGCCGACAACGATTCGGTGCGGGACTTGGCGGACCTGCGGGAGCGGACCTTCATGGCCGTGGAGCCCGGCTCCCTAGGGGGATACCGCATGGCGCAGCGCCTCTTGGAGGCGCAAGGGGTCTCCACCGAGCGGTTGAAGCTGAGCTTCGGCGGTGCCCAGGACGCCGTGGTGGAAGCGGTGGCCGCCGGCTGGGTGGCGGCCGGGACGGTTCGCACCGGCACCCTGGAGCGGATGGCCGCCGAGGGCCGCATCGACCTCGACCGGCTCCGGGTCCTCCACCCCCGCAGCGTGCCCGGCTTCCCGCTCCGCGTGAGCACTCGCCTCTATCCCGAATGGCCCTTCGCCCGGCTCGCCCATACGGAGTCGTCGCTCGCCCGCCAAGTGGCCGTGGCCCTGCTGGAGATGCCCGTCGGCAGCCCTGCCGCGGCGTCCGCCCGGAGCCAGGGCTGGACCGTCCCGGCCGGCTACGGGCCCGTGCACGACCTCATGGCGGAGCTGCGGATCGGCCCGTACGAGCGGCCAGGACCCTTTGGCGTGACGGACGTCCTGCGCAAGTACTGGTACTGGGTGGCGGCCGGCGCCGCGGTGGTCGGGGTGCTGGTGCTGGTGACCATGGGCATGCTCCGGCTTAATCGCCGTATCCAGGCCTCCCGGAGGGAGCTGGAGGAAGCGCGGGACCGGCTGGAGGAGCGGGTGGCGGAGCGCAGCGAGCGTCTGGCGGCCAGCGAGCGCAAGTACCGCGAGATCATCAACGGTACGCGGGAGGGGTTCTGGCTGCTGGATGCCGAGCTTTCCATCCGCGAGGTGAACCGCGCGCTCTGCCGCATGCTCGGCTATGCCCCCGAGGAGCTGGTGGGGTGCACGCCCTTCGATTTCGTTGCACCGGAGACCCGCCGGATCCTGGAGGTGGAGTCGGAACGGATCCAGGAGGTGTCCGGGCAGTCCTACGAGCTGACCCTGCTGACGCGCCGGGGCCGCAGGGTGGCCGTCCTGGTGCAGGCTACCCCCTTCCGCGAGGAACAGGACGGCGATCCGTATATCGGCGCCTTCCTCACCGACCTGACCGCCTTCAAGCAGGTGGAGGCCTCCCTCCAGCAGGCCAACCGCATCCTGCAGGCGTTGAGCCGGTCCAACCGGACCCTCCTGTATGCCGAGAACGAGCAGGACCTGTTCGAGGAGATCTGCCGGACGGCCGTGGATGCGGCGGGATATCCCCTGGCCTGGATCGGCCTGGCGGAGGGGGGTGGCCGGGAAGCCCTGCGGGGTATGGCGCGGGCCGGCGAGTCCCCGGGAATCCTGGACCGGCTGGGCAAGGCCGTGGGCGACCCCGGCGAATGCCCGGCCCTGACCGCCCTCCAGCGCGGGGAAGCGGTCCTGTTCCAGGACCTGCCCAATCACCCGCATGCGCCCGCCTGGGCGGCGGAGGCGGGCGCCGACGGCCTCGGCGCCCTGGTGGCCCTGCCGTTCTCCGGCGAGGGCTTCGAGGGGGCGCTGGTGATCTTCGCCCACGAGCCTTTCTCCTTCGACCGGGAGGAGATCCGGCTACTGAGCGAGCTTGCCTCCGACCTGGCCATGGGGGTGGGTCAACGCCGCATCCGCACCGAGCGGGAGCGCCATCTGCAGCGGCTACGCCAATCGGCCGTGGTGTTCGACAGCAGCGGCGAGGGGGTGATCATCGCCGATCCCAACGAGCGGATCGTGGCGGTGAACCGGGCCTTCACCGTCATCACCGGCTACACCGAGGAGGAGGTGCTGGGTCACACGCCGCGGCTGCTCTCCTCGGGTACCCAGGGTCCGGAGTTCTATCAGAACTTGTGGCGGAAACTGCGTGACGAAGACGCCTGGCAGGGGGAGATCTGGAATCGCCGCAAGACCGGCGAGGTATACCCGGAGCACCTGACCATCACCGCCGTGCGGGACGAGGCGGGGACGCTCACCAACTACGTGGCCGTGTTCGCGGATATCACCGAGATGAAGCGGTCCCGGGAGGAGCTGGACTTCCTCGCCAACCACGATCCGCTCACCGAGCTGCCCAACCGCCGCCTGTTCCACGAGCGCCTGGGCCATGCCCTGGACCAACGAGACCCGGACGGCGAATGCCTTGCCGTGCTGATGCTCGACCTGGACGACTTCAAGAGCGTGAACGACAGCCTGGGGCACCCGGTTGGGGACGAGCTTCTGGTGGAGGCGGCGAAACGGCTGGGCGGGGTGCTGCACCGCGAGGACACCCTGGCCCGCATCGGCGGGGATGAATTCCTGGTCCTCCTGGAGTACATCTCCGGGCCCCTGCGCGCGGAAAGGGTGGCCCAGGATCTGCTCGACGCCTTCGAGGAGCCCATGCACCTGGAGGGCCGGGAGGTTTCCCTGAGCGCTAGCATCGGCATCAGCCTGTATCCGCAGGATGGCGCGGATGGTGCGACCCTGATCAAGAACGCCGACGCCGCGCTGTTCCGGGCCAAGGAGCTGGGGCGCAACCAGTGCCGGTTCTACACCCGGGAGCTCACCGCCACAGCCACGGAGCGGCTGAGCCTGGCGCGGGAGCTGGAGACGGCCATCGAGAACGACGAGCTGGAGCTGCACTATCAGCCCAAGGTGGAGCTCCACAGCGGCCGAATCTGCGGGGCCGAGGCGCTGCTGCGCTGGCGCCACCCCGAGCGCGGCCTGGTCTCGCCCGGGAGGTTCATCCCGCTGGCGGAGGAAACCGGGCTCGTCCTGCCCATGGGGGACTGGGTCCTGGAGCAGGCCTGCGCGCAGCAGCGCAGGTGGCGGGATGCCGGGATCCACCTGGAGCGGCTGGCGGTCAATCTCTCCACGGTTCAGCTGCAGCGGCGGGATATCCCCGGGCTGCTGCAGCGAATCAGCGCCGATTTCGGCTGTCCCTTCGACTGCCTGGAGCTGGAGGTGACCGAGGCCTCGCTCATGGAGGATACCGACGAGGCTGCCCGCATCCTGGCCGAGCTCGGGGATATGGGCATCCAGCTGGCCCTGGACGATTTCGGCACGGGCTATTCCTCCCTGGGCTACCTCAAGAATCTGCCCCTGGACACCCTGAAGATCGACAAATCCTTCGTCTGCGACATTCCGGGGGACCTAAGCGACATGGCCCTGGTGCGGACCATCCTGGCCATGGGCAAGAGCCTGGGCATGCGGGTGGTGGCCGAGGGGGTGGAAAGCGAAGAGCAGGCCGAGCTCCTGCGGCGGGAGGGCTGCGAGGTGGGGCAGGGCTTCCTCTACGCGCCCGCCCTGCCGGGCGAGGAGCTCGCCGAGCTGCTGCGGGCGCCGGAGGGCGCCTTCAGCCGGCCAGTGCCGCACTCTTGATCTGCGCGTGCACCGCCAGGCCCGGCCGCAGGTCCAGGGTGTCGCAGGATTTGCGGGTGACGCGGGCGAGCAGCGGCAGCCCGCCGGCCTCCAGCCGGACCATCATGGCCTCTGGACCGTCTGGCTGCAGCTCCACCACACGGGCCGGTAGCACATTGAGGATGGAGCTGGCCCGCGGCTCCTCTGTGGTGAGACTCACGTCGCGGGCGGGGATCCGCACCCGGACCGGCGCCCCGTAGGGCCGGTCGAGCAGGGGGATGTGGACCACGCCGCCCGGGAATTCCAGGGCGGTGAGGGCATAACGCCGGTCGTGTCCCGCCACCCGAGTGCCGACCACGGCTTCCGCCTCCCGGTCATGGGCCAGGGGCAAATCCAGGCGGGTGGTCATCTCCTCCAGGGGACCCGCGCCGAGGACCCGGCCCTCCTCCAGCAGCACCAGCCTGTCCGATAGCCGGGTGACCTCCTCCAGGTTGTGGCTGACGTAGATGGCGGGCAGGTGCAGCTGGTCCCGCAGCCGCTCCAGGTACGGCAGGATTTCCTCGCGGCTGGCCCGGTCCAGGGCCGATAGGGGCTCATCCAGCAGGAGCAGGCGCGGCGCGGCCAGCAATGCCCGTCCCAGGGCCACCCGCTGCCGCTGCCCGCCGGAGAGCTGGTGGGGGCGCCGGTCCAGCAGGGCCTCCAGCCCCAGCAGCGCCACCACCTCGTCCCGGCTCGGGGGCGTCCGGCGCGTCCGGTCCCGCCCGTAGCGCAGGTTCCCGGCCACGGTGCGGTGGGGGAAGAGGTTGGCCTCCTGGAACACATAGCCCACGGCGCGGCGGTGGGGGGCCAGGAAGCGCTTGTCCGCCTGCCAGGCTTCCCCGTCGACGATAAGATACCCCGCCGCCCGCTCCAGCCCGGCGAGGCAGCGCAGCAGGGTGGTCTTGCCCGAGCCCGACGGACCGAATAGCGCGGTGAATCCGCCGCCGGGGGCATCGAAAGTGGCGTCGAGCAGAAAGCCCGGGCGCTCAAGGCGGAAGCGGGCCTGGAGGAAAGGGCTGGAGGGCGGCGGATCCCCGCTTGTAATCGGAGGTTCCGTCTGGTGCGGCTTCATACCCCCACCACCCTCAAGCGGTTGTTCAGAGCATAGACCGCCAGCAGCAGAAGGAAGGAAAACGCCAGCAGGAGGCCGGAAAGCAGGTGGGCCTGGCCGTACTCCAGGACCTCCACGTGGTCATAGATGGCGATGGAGAGCACCTGCGTCTCGCCCGGTATATTGCCGCCGATCATGAGGACCACGCCGAACTCGCCCAGGGTATGGGCGAAGCCGAGGGTGGCGGCGGTGAGAAAGCCGCGCCGGGCCAGCGGCACGGCAACGGTGAAGAAGCGGTCCAGCGGGCCGGCGCCTAGGGTGGCCGCGGCCTCCATGGCGCCGCGGCCGATGACGCTGCTGAAGGCATCCTGCAGGGGCTGGACCACGAAAGGCAGGCTGTAGCCCACCGAGCCCACCACCAGGCCCGTGAAGGTGAAGGCCAGGGCATTGCCGCCCAGTGCTTCCAGCGTGCCGCCGATGGGTCCGTGGGGCCCCAGGGCCACCAGGAAATAGAAGCCGAGCACGGTCGGCGGCAGCACCAGCGGCAGGGCCACCACCGCCTCCACCACCACCTTCCACCGGGCGCCGGTGCGCGCCAGCCACCAGGCCAGAGGCGTGCCCAGCACCAGCAGCACCAGCGTGGTTACGCCGGCCAGGGCCAGGGTGATGCGGAAGGCCTCGATATCGGCCGCGGAAAGGACGCCCATTCTTCTCCTTCCTGGAGCGCACCGCGCAGGAGGCGGCGCGGCATCCCGCGAGCGAGCGGCTCAGTCCCCCTTCGGGATGGCGTAGCCGAAAGCCTCGATCACCTCCGCCGCCTCGGGCCCCCTGAGATAGTCCACCAGGGCGCGGGCGGCGGGCTCGTCCGCCGCGTCCGCCAGCAGCACCGCCTGCTGGCGGATGGGATCATAGTAGGACTGGGGGACCAGCCAGCGGGACCCCTCCCCGGGCCGGTTGGGTCCGCTGATCTGGGAGAGGGCGACGAAGCCGAGCTCGGCGTTGTGGCTGGCCACGAACTGATGCGCCTGCCCGATGTTCTCGCCGCGCACGATGGCTCCCTTCAGATCCTCCCAATGCCCAAGGGCCTGCAGGGTCTGCTGGGCCGCGAGGCCGTAGGGCGCCGTCTCGGGGTTGGCGATGCTCAGGTGGCGGAAATCGCCTTTGGCCAGGGTTCCGGGACCGTCCACCTGGCGCGGGTCGGGACTCCAAAGCGCGATGCGTCCCCGCGCGTAAGTGAAGCGGCCACCCGGCGCGGCTTCCCCGGCCTCCTCGAGCTTGCGGGGCCGGCGGGTGTCGGCGGCAAGAAAGACTCCGAACGGCGCGCCGTTGCGGATCTGCGCGTAGAGCTTGCCGGTGGAGCCGGTGCTGATGCGCATATGGTGGCCGGTGGCGGCCTCGAAATCGGGCTGGATGGCGTGTATGGCGGCGCTGAAGTTGGAGGACACCGCCACTTTCACCTCGCCGGCGTGGGCGGGGAGCACGCCACCGACCAGCGAACCGCCCAGGATGCCAAGGGCGCCGAGGAAACGGCGCAGGCAGGAGGGGAGGCTCGGGTGGGCCCCGTGATGGGGCGGCCCGTTGAAGGCGGCAAACGCTGCCATGGGCGTCCTTTCTCTCTTGTCTTGCCTGGCGTTTTGGCGCCCTCGGTGGTTCAGCTCGCTCAGCCGTTCACCGCCAGGATCACGTGCGAGGCCTTGATCAGGGCGCAGGCCGCCGCGCCCTCGCGGAGCCCCAGGTCGTCGGCGCTTTCGTTGGTCACCACCGCGCTCACGGTGCCACCCCCGGGCAGACGCAGGGTGACGCCGGCCTCCACCTCGCCGTGCTCTACCCGCTCCACGGTGCCGCACAGGCGATTGCGCGCGCTGGTGTGCTGGCCGTCCTCCCCGCCGGCCAGGATGATGTGCGTGGCCTTCACCAGGGCCATGACGTCCTTGCCCTCGCTCAGCCCAAGTTCATCGGCGCTGTGGTTGGTGATCACCCCCACCAGCGTCTCGCCCCCGCTCAGCTGAAGTGCCACCTCGGTGTTCACCGGTCCGCTCTGGAGCCGCATCACGCGGCCCCACCACTGGTTCCTCGCGCTCGTCTTCATGGCCATCCTCCCTATAAGCGCCCGCAGGCGTTCGGGGTCGCCGGATTCGGCGGCCAGCAGGTCCAGGAATCGCACGTAGGCGGCCTCAGCGGCTCGGAATTCGGCGATCATGTGCCGCCCGTGGTCGGTGAGCCGGGTTCCGCCGCCACCGCGTCCGCCGGAAACGCGCTCCACCAGGGGGGCGTCGGCCAGATTGTTCATGGCCTCGATCATGTCCCAGGCACGCTTGTAGCCCATGCCCATGGCCCGAGCGGCCTTGGCCATGGAGCCGAGCGTGTCGATGTGCTCCAGCAGCTCCGCCCGACCCTGGCCGAGGAAGCCGCGGGCCTCCTTTTCCAGCCACAGGCGCCCGGCGGGTCGGGTGGAGGACAATTGGGACACGGTGCGCTGCTCCGGGTGGAATTTCGCTATATTCGATCAGATATAACGGTGGCCGGCAAGGGCGGTGCCGGTCTCTACCGCGGATAGCACGGCCGCGCCGCGTCCGGACCCGGGGATTCCCTGACCGGCCGGGTTTGCGTAATGTGACCGGGTGAGGGGGCGAATCTCGCCACCACGGAGGACGGCAATGGGAGCGGCGAAACCGGGGGCGCGGCCGCGCGTGGCCGTCCACAAGCTCAGCTCCTGCGACGGCTGCCAGCTCGCCTTTCTCGATCTGGGCGAGGATCTGGTGCGGCTCGCCGAGCTGGTCGACTTCGTCCATTTCGCCGAGGCGGGTCCGGTGGACCCGGACGCCGAAGTGGACATCGCCTTCGTCGAGGGCAGCATCGCAACCCCCGACGAGGTGGCGCGGATCAAGCGCATCCGGGCCAACAGCCGCTACCTGGTGCCCATCGGCGCCTGCGCCACCTCCGGCGGCATCCAGGCCCTGCGCAATCTGCACGACGGGGAGAAGTGGCTGGCGGAGGTCTACCCTTCCCCGGAGTACGTGGAGAGCCTGGCCACCTCCACGGGCATCGCCGACAACGTGGACGTGGACTACGAGCTGTGGGGCTGCCCGGTAAACGGCCGCCAGGTGCTCGCGGCGGTCCGCGCGCTGCTCTGGGGGGTGGATCCGGTGCCCGAGCAGGACAAGGTGTGCATGGAGTGCAAGCGCGCCGGCAACGTCTGCGTTCTGGTGAGCCGCGGGACGCCCTGCCTGGGGCCGGTTACCGTCACCGGCTGTGGCGCCCTGTGTCCCGCCTTCGGCCGCGACTGCTACGGCTGCTACGGGCCGGCGGAGAACCCCAATACGGAGGCGCTGGGACGTCGCTTCCGGGGGCTGGGTCTGCTGCCCGAGGAGGTGGCGCGCCGCTTCCACTTCATCCACAGCCACCGGGAGCCCCTGCGCTCCGCCGGCCGTCGGTGGCGCGAGGACCGGGGGGCGGACGATCCGTGAGCGATGCCGGGCGCCGCATCGATATCCGGGTCCCGGTGCTTGCCCGGGTGGAGGGGGAGGGCGCGTTGGAGGTGCACGCCGAGGCCGGCCGTATCACCGACCTCCGCCTGCGTATCTACGAGCCGCCGCGGCTGTTCGAGCGGTTCCTGGTGGGCCGGGACCACTCGGAGGTGGCCGACGCCGTGGCCCGCATATGCGGCATATGCCCGGTGGCCTACCAGATGAGCGCCGTGCAGGCCCTGGAGTCCATCTTCGGCGTGGAGCCGGACGAGTGGGTGCGCGCCATGCGTCGCGTGTTCTACTGCGGCGAGTGGATCCAGAGCCACGCCCTGCACATCCACCTGCTCGCGGCCCCGGACTTCTTCGGCTACGAAAGCGCCCTGGCCATGACCGCTGACCACCCGGGGGAGGTACGTCGCGGCATGCGCCTGCAGGCTCTGGGCAACGAGGTCATGGCCCTGTTCGGCGCCCGGGCGGTGCACCCGGTGGGAGCGCGGGTGGGCGGCTTTCACCACGCCCCCGCCGCGGCGGCCGTACGCGACCTGCGCGCCCGGCTGGAGGCCGCCCTCCCGGAGGCGGAGGCGCTGGTGCGCTGGGCCGCCGGCTTCCCCCTTCCCGATAATGGCCAGGATTTCCCCTATCTGGCCCTGCGCAACGGCGCGGACTATCCCATGAACCGGGGACGGCTCAGCGCCTCCACGGGACTGGACGCCCCCGTCTCCGAGCTCGCCGACCACGTGGCCGAGGAGCAGGTGCCCCACTCCACGGCCTTCCACGCCCGCCTGCACGGCGAGCCCTACCTGGTGGGTCCGCTGGCCCGTCTGAACCTCAACGCCGACCTGCTGCCGACGGAGACCCGGGCCCTGCTGGGGGAAACGGGGCCGGCGCTGCCCAGCACCAATCCCTTCCATTCCCTGCCCGCCCGGGCCCTGGAGATCCACGCCGCCCTGGTGGAGGCGGTGCGGCTCCTCGCGGATTATCGGGCTCCGGAACGGCCCCACGCCGAGGTGACGCCGCGGGCGGGGGTCGGCTACGGCGCCACCGAGGCGCCGCGTGGGCTGTTGTGGCACCGCTACGAGACCGACGGGTCCGGACGCGTCACCGCCGCCCGGATTATGCCGCCCACCAGCCAGAATCAGGCGCGCATGGAGGAGGATTTACGGGCCACCCTGGAGGCGCGCGGACTGGACGCCCCGGACGCGGAGCTACGGTTCCTGGGAGAGCGGGTGATCCGCAATTACGATCCCTGCATCTCCTGCGCCACCCACTTTCTGGACCTGACCGTCCGGCGCCGATGACCAGCGTGGCGGTGCTCGGCATCGGCTCGCCCTTCGGCGGCGACCGGCTGGGCTGGGCGGTGGTGGAGGCGCTGCGGGCGGGAGCCCGGGACGGCTGGCCGGAGGTCCGCTTCCGGGCGCTGGACCGGCCGGGTGCCGGACTCGTGGCCCATCTGGAGGGGATGGACCACGCCGTGCTCGTGGACGCGGTACGCACCGGGGCGGCCCCGGGCACGCTCCACCGCATCACCGACCGCGCGCGGCTGCCCGTTACGGATGCCCTGTCCTCCCACGGCTTCGGGCTGGCCGAGGGGCTGGCCCTCGCCGAACGGCTGGGACAGCTCCCCGAGTGGGTGGTCATCGGAGTCGAGGCGGACCCGGGCTCCGAGCCCCGGCAGGAGACGGTGGGCCGGGCCGTCGCTCTGGTGCGCGCCGAGGTTGCCGCCCGGCTGGCGGGGTTCTAATGTCCTGTCTGGGACAGGGCCCTAGGCCGCCGTCTCCAGGCGGTCCAGGATCGCCGCCTCGGCCGGACTGGTGAGGGAGAGCACACGGATCAGCTCGCGCTCCTCCATGCCGTTGCGCAGCCGGGCGCGGCAGTGGCGCTGGATGCGCGCCGTGTCCAGGTCCGGGTCGGTCAGCTCCAGACAGCGACGGTCCAGCAATCGCTCCACGCGATTCCGGGCCAGCGGGTCCGCGCCCGCCTCCCCGCGGTAGATCCAGAGTACCGGGCCCCTGCTCGCCTGATAGGGAAGGAAGAAGCGGGCGGCTTCCGTCTGGCCGTTCCGAAGCAGGGCGGACCACAGGTGGTCGGTGAGCTCTCCGGGCTGTGCGGTCCCGGACGGTAGCTCGGCGCGCACCCGGTCCAGAAGGCATCGGACCCGGGTCCGGATGCGCTGGTCGGCAGCCGGTCCGGAGCCTTCGTGAATTCGCAGGACGCGGCCCAGATGCTGGGCGGCCCAGTGCAGGGTGGCGGAATCGGAAGCTCGGGAGCAGAGAGGGCCGAAGCCGGAGGCCGGCCGGGAAGGGGGAGTGCTCATGGGGATCTCCAATCGCCGCGGTAGCGCGTTTCGGTCGATTGGAGCCAACGCGGAGGAGCCGGGATAACGGGGGATGCGGCGGCCCGCCGATCCCGGAGCCCTGGTCCGGAAAACCGGACTGCGACGCGAAGGCTCGCGGGTTCTCCTCCATCACGTGGACGGAGGCCCTCCGGCAGGTCTTCGGACTCAGGGGCCATCTACGGCCGCGGCTTCCCACCCCCAAGGGCAGTGCCCGGGCCGCCCGGTTCGGCGGCCCATGCGGCTTTCGCTCCCCAATACCGCTGCGCGTCAGTCCCGGAATCGCACCGGGTTCCCTCTTGCGTCACCCCAAGATTTGGGGGGTGAGCCGGAGCATAGGCCCAAGATACGGGGTTATGCGGCGCGGGACAAGAGGTCGTTGCGGCAAAGGAGGAAATGGCCTACTGTCCTGAATCACAAAATCCTCTGTCCGCCGGTCCGGCAGGTCGGTCCGGTGAGGGGGGGACGAGAGCGGCGCAGTCCGTCCGGACTGCGCGCCGACTGGCAGGAATTCCCATGCAAGGAGCGGCTATGGGTGTCTCCCGGGCCCTGCGCATTACGCTGACAACGGTGTCCCTGGCGATCCCGGTCGCGGCCGTGGCGGAGCCCGCGCTCGGGCCTAGCGTCTATGGTGGCCTCTCCTTTCACCATACCGAGCCTTCCGGCAACCGGTCCGGGGATTCCTACGGCAGCACGGGCCTCAGCTTCGGCCTCGACTATCAGATTCCGCAGAGCGCGGTCTTCTCCATCGTGCCTTTCACGGCCCTTTCCCTGGAGAACTCGGACAACGCGGCGAGCTCCCGGGCCTCGGTGAACAACGGCGTCGCGGCCCTGGAGGGTCGGGTCTGGTACCGGAGCTTCTTCATGGGCCTGCACGGCGGCTACTATGTCCAGGAGGTGAGCTACAGCGACGCGACCCGCAAGGGCGGCGGGTTCGGCTGGGGGCTCAGTCTGGGCACCAAGCCCAGCGCCTCCCTGGGGGCCGGTCTCGCGGAAGGTACCTATGTCATGGTGCAGATCGATCACGGCAAGAATCTGGACGTGGGGCCGCAGCCCGACGCGGATCGGGATATCAAGGCCTTCCGGCTCTTCATGGGCTACCGCTTCCCCTAGCCCGGTGCGGATCGGGACGGTTGAAAGGGGCTCCGCGGGGCGGGAACAAAGGGCCCGATCAGCTATCTAATATTCGTACACGCTGATTCACTAATATTGAAGCCGGTTCAGCGCTGGAACAGACTGGAAAGCAACGAGCCGGAAAGCCACGAGGGGGCAGCCATGATCTTCCGTCAGCTCTTCGAGTCCGAGACTTCCACCTATACCTATCTGCTGGGCGACGAGGAGACCCGCGAGGCGGTCCTCATCGACCCGGTGGCGGCCATGGTTGATCGGGACCTGGAGGTCCTGGAGGAGCACGGCCTCACCCTGAAATATGTGCTGGAGACCCACGTCCACGCCGACCACGTGGCCGGCGACAATACGCTCCGGGAGCGGACCGGCTGCCGGGTCGGCGTCCCCGAGCAGAGCGGCGTGGACTGCTCGGATTTCAAGGTCCGCGAGGGCGAGCCCGTCGAGGTGGGCGGAATCCGTATCGAGCCGCTGTACACGCCCGGCCATACCGATGACAGCCACTGCTACGTGGTGGGAGACCGGGTGCTCACCGGTGATACGCTGCTCATCGATGGATGCGGCCGCACCGACTTCCAGAACGGCAGTGCCGGGGACCTGTTCGAATCGGTGCGGAACAAGCTGTTCACGCTCCCGGAGCAGACCCTGGTCTATCCGGGCCACGACTACAACTTCCGCCATGTCTCCACCATCGGCCAGGAGAAGGAGCGCAACCCGCGCCTCGGCCTGAGCAACGACCGGGCGGATTTCCTGGAAATCATGGCCAACCTCGATCTGCCCTATCCCAAGCGGATCGACGAGGCCGTTCCCGCCAACAAGCAGTGTGGTCGCGGCAACGCCGCCTGATCCCTTTCAGGCCGCATTCCCCCCACGGCCGGACGCCGGGGCGTGAGCCCCGGCGTTTTTATGTGCGGCGCTCATCCCTCGCCGAGTACATCCTCCACCCAGCTCAGGGCGGCGGAGGTGAGGGGGAAGCCGATGGTGCTGGTCAGCAGGACAATGGTGTGCCGGACCTCCTGCGGGGTGGCTCCGGCCTCCAGGGCGCGCCGGGTGTGGCTGTGCACCGCTCCCTGCGAGCACAGGGTCGCGGCGGCGGCCAGCTGTACCAGGTTGGTCGTGCGCTCCTCCAGGGGGCCCACGCCCCGCGTGGTTTTGCCCAGGTCCTCCAGGGCCTCCAGGTAGCCGGGAAACTCTTTCTTGATGTGTCGGTAATGCGGAGGGAATTCGCTCATGGACCGCTCCCTGTCCTCCGTTGGCTGCATGGGCACCTTTCTTCCAGATTCCGCCCGGGCCCCCGGCCTTGCAACCCGGACGGCCCCCCGGTAGCGTGATTTCCCCCGACCGAGGCGTCCGGCGAAGGCGATCCGTCGCGGCGGCCGTGCTTCGCCTTGCCGGAACGGCCCGAGTCTCTCCACGCCCGCACAGGAGCGATCCGTGCCCGAAGCCGCAGAAGATTCCCGTGCCGTCCGCATCCAGGGGGTGGAATTTGCCTATCCCGGGGCGGACCGGCCCCTGCTGGCGGGGCTGGACCTTGCCCTGGAGCGGGGAGAGCTGGCCGCGGTGCTGGGCCCCAGCGGGGTGGGCAAGTCCACCCTGCTCAATCTCGTGGCGGGCCTGGCGGTTCCGCGTGCCGGGCGGGTGGAGGTGCTCGGCACCGAGGTCACCGGACTGAACGAGTCGAAGGCCGCCCGCTGGCGGCGCGGCAGCCTCGGCTTCGTATTCCAGCAGTTCCATCTGCTTCCCTACCTGACGGTGTCGGAGAACGTGGCCCTGCCCCTGGCCCTGAACGGGCAGCGCTGGGAGGAGGAGGCCGTGCGGTCCTTTCTGGAGCGCCTCGGCTTGGGAGAGCAGGCCGCCTCCTATCCGCGCCACCTCTCCGGCGGTCAGGCCCAGCGCGCCGCCATCGCCCGTGCGCTCATCCACCGGCCGCCCGTGCTGCTGGCCGATGAGCTCACCGGCAATCTGGACGAGGAGACGGCGGTGGCGGTCATGGATCTGCTGGTGGAGGCGGTGGAGGAGCTGGGCACCACGACCCTGGTGGTGACCCACGCCCCGGAGGTGGCTTCCCGCTCCCATACCCGCTACCGCCTCTCCCACCACCGCCTGCACCGCGAGCCGTGAGCCCCGTCCGCCTGCTGTTCCGGGCGCTGGTCTGGGGCCCGCTTTCCGGGCGCCCCATGCAGGCCGTCGGCATGGTCCTGGCCATCGCCCTGGGCGTGGCCATGGTGGCGGCCATCCACTGGGTCAACGCCTCGGCCCTGTACAGCTTCCAACAGGGCATCTCCGCGCTTTCCGGCCGGGCCGGAACCACGGTCCAGCCCACCAGCCGCGCCCTGGACCAGGGCCTGCTGCCGCGCATCCGCGCCATGCCGGAGGTGGCCGCCGCCTTCCCGGCACTGCGCATGGAGGTACCCACGGGTCCCGAGCGGGCGCTGCCCGTGCTGGGGGTGGATCTGCTGCGCGATGCCGCCGTTCGCGGCAGCTATCTCCCCGACCTGGGCGGCACGGGGATCGAATTCGACGACCTGCTGGGCAAGGGGGCCGTGCTCCTGGGCCGGGAGGCGGCCCGGCGGCTGGACAAGGGGCCCGGAGACAGCCTCCGGGTGCAGATCGGCACGGAGCCGGTGGTGCTGCGCGTGGCGGGCCTGCTTCCCGACGAGGCGTTCTGGTCCGACGGCGCGGTCATGGACATCGCCACCGCCCAGTGGACCTTCAATCGCCTCGGCGAGCTGGACCGCATCGACGTGGTCCTCCGCAGTCCTGACCTGCGGGCGGCCTTCGCCGAGCGCCTGGAACGGGTGGCGGGGGAGGGCGTGCGCCTTTCCCGGCCCGGCCTGGAGGCGCACCGGCTCGACGCCATGACCCGCGCCTACCGCACCAACCTCAACGTCCTGGCCCTGGTGGGGCTGCTAACCGCCGCGTTCCTAGTGTACAGCCTGCTAACGCTGTCCATGCGCCGCCGCCGCACCCAGTTCGCGGTGCTGCGGGTGCTAGGCATGGAGCGCGGCCGACTGGCCGGGTGGCTGCTGGGCGAGGGGCTGGTGCTGGGGCTGCTGGGCGGCCTGCTGGGCCTGGTGCTGGGCCTGACCCTGGCCTGGATCGGGGTGGAGGCCCTGGGCGGCGATCTGGGGGCGGGCTATTTCAGCGACATCCGGGCCCGGCTCCATACCCAGTGGTGGGACATGCTCGGGCTCGGGGCCCTGGGCGTGCTGGCCGCGGTGCTGGGGACGCTGGCCCCGGTGGTGGACAATGTCCGGGGTGCCGGGGAGGCGGCCATGCGCCGGGGCGGCGCGGAGGAGCGGCGTGGCCCGGGACCGGTGATACGCCTCGGGCTGGCGGCCCTGGCCCTGACTACCGCGGGCGCGCTCTCCCGGTTCCCGGCCTGGAACGGCCTGCCGGTGGCCGGCTACGTGGCCATCCTGCTGGTGCTGGGGGCCGGACTGCTGTTGGCGCCCCCGGCCTTGCGCCTGTTCGCGCGGGGGCTGCCGGTGAGTCGGCGCGCCGTGGCCGCCTTGGTGGCACGCTCACAGCTTCTCGGCGCGCCACGCCGGGCCGCACTGGCGGTGAGCGCCGCGCTGGTGAGCTTCGCCCTGCTGGTGGCCATGTCCACCATGATCCACTCCTTCCGGGGCAGCGTGGTGGCGTGGCTGGACCAGATCCTGGCCGCCGACCTCTACGTGCGCAGCGGGCCGGGCGGGCAGACCACCTACATCTCAAAGGCGACCTGGAAGGCCATCGCGGGCTGGCGGGACGTCCGCCACCTAGACCCCTTCCGGCGGGCCGAGCTGGATTGGGCGCCGGGCGGAGCCTCGGGACCCGATGCACCGGTGGAGATCACCGCCCGGCGTCTGGATCTGGCGGAGACCCGGAACGCCATCGAGGTGATGCGCGGACGCTGGCCGCAGCCCGGCGAGGACCGGGCGGTACTGGTATCCGAGGTCTTCGCCCGCAAGTACGGAACGGAGGTGGGGGATGTCCTGCGCGTGCCCCTGGGCGGGGAGCTACGGCGCCTGGAGGTGGCCGGGGTATGGCGGGACTACTCCTACCAGTGGGGGCATCTGCTCATGGAGCGCGCCACCTATGCGGCGCTCGCCGGGGACCGGCGGGTGGACCAGATCGCCCTGTACCTCGCCCCCCGGGCGGACAAGGAAGCGGTGCGTAAGCGGCTGGAGGAGACCTTCGCGGACGCCCCGGCCCTGGAGATCGCCGACGCCGGGGAGATTCGCGGCACCAGCCTGGAGATCTTCGACCGTAGCTTCGCGGTGACCTATGTGCTGGTGGTGGTGGCGGTGGGTGTGGGGCTGGTGGGTACCCTGCAGTCCTTGGCGGTGCAGGCCATCGAGCGCCGCGGCGAGCTGGCCATGCTGCGCTTCCTCGGCTTCCGGGTGGCGGACGTGGCCCGTGCCCAGGCCTACGAGGCCGGCCTGACCGGGGCTTTCGGCGGCATCCTCGGAATGGCGGTGGGCGCGGCGGTGGCGTGGCTCCTGGTGAAGGTGGTCAACGACCAGTCCTTCCTCTGGAGTCTGCCCGTGACCTTCCCCTGGGGGCTGCTGGCGGTAGCCTGGCTCGGTCTCGCAACGGCCACGGCCGCGGGCGGCTGGCTTCTCGGCAGGGCCCAGGGTCGGCGAGACCCGACCCAGGCGGTGGGCGAGGAATAGCCGCGCCGGCAATCGCAACAACGGTGCATGGTCCCAGCGCTGCATCCCCCCAAGCCCCGGCCCCTACGGCCGGGGCTTTTCAGTTTCCGGGCTGCCGGTGCCGGGGGTGTGTCCGCCGGACTTACCGATAATAGGGATTGGCGAAGGCCTCGTCGGCAAGGTGCGGCTCGCGTGCACGCTCCGGATCGTAGCCGTATCCCTCGAACCCCGGAAGGTTCTCCAGGAAGCCCCAGTGGCCGGGCCGGCCGTGCGGCTCGGAGGCCGCATGGCCCAGCCCCATGACGCCCGTGGACGCGGTGTCGGGGTCGCGGGCCAATGCCCAGCAGGACACGGGCGTCAGGAAGAGCCGGCCGTTGCCGTCGCGATGTTTGGCCAGCCAACCCTCCGCAGTGATGATCTGAAGAATCTCCAGCCTGGCCGGATCAAAATCCTGCATGTTTTTCTCCGAAGTTTCCCGGAATGAAATCACGAAAGAGCGTGAAAGCGGAAATTAAACATATGTAATAGAAGGAAATGCATATTTACACCCCGCGGGGGGTTGCCTAGATTTGACGGGCTGGTTCCGGTGGGGGCGGTGGCCGGAGCGGATCGGCTCCAGGGAAACGTGGTATTCCCCGCTTTTGGAAGCGGTCCGGGTCTGTGCTCTGCGGTGCGTGTATTGCATCAGTGTTTATAGCATAAAAGCGCATTTTTCAAATATGCAGGCTTTTTGTTTTTTGTTTTCCGGGTATTCGGTCGCGGCCGAGCCGTTCTTTCCTGATTGGTAGGAGACTGCGGGGCATTCCCCGGCCGTTTGTTGCATAGTCGCCCAGCAATTTCGGATCCGGCATTCGCGCGTCGCCGCTATTGCATAGTCCCGGGGCAAGGGCCTCGGCAAGACAGAGCCGTCACCAGGAATCGGCAATCTCGCTATGGCTGCGGGCGTGTCCTTGGAATCCGGCGAATCACCATGAGGATTGGATGCGGAAAGGGAAGCGCCACAGCCTGACCGGCGTGCTGGTCCTCGCGCTGAGCCTGGCGGCGGGAAGGGGAACGGCGACTCCTTTCGTCAACGAGCCCGGGGCGCGCTCCGCGGCCATGGGCGGCGCCTTTCTGGCCGTCGCCGACGATGCCTCGGCGGTGTGGCACAACCCCGCCGGTCTGGTGGGCCGGGAAAAGGCGGAGCTGGCGGTCGACTGGAGCCGGGGCGTGGGGTTTGGCCCCAAGGGAAAGGCCCGGTCGGCCGGCAATGGGCTCCTGGTGGGGGGCAGCGGCAGCACGCAGTCCATGAGCTCGGGGTTGTTCTATATCCGTCCGTACCGCGTGGATTACACGCTGGCGGATGCCGGAAGGTCGGGCACGGCCTCGGGAAAGGTGTCGCAGACCTTCGACCAGCTCAGCGTGCCCTACGCCGTCAACCTTCATTCGTATGGCCTGAAGCTGGGTCTTACGGCGGACATCACGCGGGTTTCGGTGGCCGGTAACGACCTCGCTTACCGGACCGCCGGCAATGACCTACGGACGTTTCCCAGGAGCACCACGGAAAAGATCGGCCTGGCCGGCTCCCTCGGGCTTCTCTGGGACCTCTACCGGGGGCCCATGCGGGAGCGGACGGTGCGGTTGGGCGGGGTCCTGCGCACCAGCGCCACGAGCCGGGGCCGTCTCCATCCGAGCGAGAAGGCGGTCAAGGAGGTTCTGCGCAACCGGCCCAAGAGCCTGGGTCTGGGTGTGGCCTGGGAGGAGTACCTGAGCGCGCTGCGGCATTTTACCGCCAGCCTTCAGCTCGACATCCACCAGTGGGCGACGAACGCCGCCTGGGGCGCCAAGGCGGGTTACCGGACCCTGAAGGCGGGCGTGGAATACGCCCACGTCAAGGACTTCCGCGCCACGGTGCCGCTGGAGCTCAGCTACCGCGCCGGGGTGTGGCGCTCGCGCCCCTTCCAGGGGTCGAGCTACCCCTTCTGGCCCACGGAGCGCGGCATCAGTCTGGGGTTTGGCGTGGGCGAGCGCCGGGATTTCCAGCTGGATATCGGTGTTCGCTATTCCAGCTATTCGGGAGCCGGCTTCGGGGGCGACGCCTTCACCTTCCAGACCGGTTTCGTGCGCAGGTACTGAGCGGCGGACCTGGGCCACGGCGGGGATCGATGGGACGGGAATTCAACAAACACCGGGTATAGCGACCGCTGCCTGGACCGAGCCGGAGGGACAGAAATTGGGCTGGATCATGGATCTCTGGGAACGGATGAAGGATGTCCGCTCGTGGATCGGCTGGGCCATCGTGGCGGTCTCCGCATTGAGCCTGCTCACCTGGGGCTACATGCGGGCCAACCAGGACCGCGTGGTACAGGTGGCCACGGCGGGAAAGGGCGGTTACTACTACCAGTTCGGCACCATCCTCAAGCGCCATGTGGAAAAGGCCACGGAATACCAGGTGGAGCTCCTCGAGACCAAGGGGTCCGTGGACAACCGGTCCAAGCTTCTCAAGGGTCAGGCGGACATGGCGATCCTGCAGACCTCGGCGGTGTCCATGGAGAATCTGCGGGTGGTGGCGCCCCTCTGGAACGACTACATCCACTTCATCGTCCGCGACGGATCGGGGATCGCCAGCCCCGCGGACATCTCCGGCAAGCCCTTCGTGCTGGGTCCGGAAGGCTCCGGTTATCGGGCCAGCTCGCAGTTCATCCTGAGCCATTACGGCATCGAGCCCGCGGACGTGGCGGACAACACCGCCTATTTCAAGGAGCTGCTGACCAACGATTCCCTCCAGGGGGCCATCGTCACCACCAGCCTGATGAACCCGGACCTGCAGGACGTCATGGCCAGCGGCCGCTTCCGTCTGCTGTCGCTGCCGGCGCTGGAGGGCGTGGCCTTCCACAACATCTACTTCCGCACCGTGGCAATCCCGCGCGGCGTGTACGCCACCAGCGGCATCCCCCGGCCCGCCGAGCCCACCGATACCATCGCCACCGAGGCGGTGCTCGCCAGCACCAGCCAGGTCCCCGACCGCATGGTGGAGACCGTCATGAATGTCCTCTACTCGGGGGAGCTGCGCTCCGAGGCCCCCCATCTGACGGACCGCAACCCGGTAACCGACAGCTTCGAGGATTTCCTCAATCTCCATGCCGCGGCCAAGAGCTTCTACGAGCCCTACTCCGGCCTGGGCGTGTTCTCGAACCTGATCGCCTATGTGGACCGGTTCAAGGAGATGATCCTGCTGGGCCTCATCGGCATCGGTGTCTTCCTCTACGAGTGGCGCAAGAAAAGCCAGCAGAAGGCCCGGGAAAAGCTCCGCAAGGGCCGGGAGTCCGTGGAGCGGCTCATGGCCCAGCTCGCCTGGCTGGAGCGCTCGCAGAAGGAGACCAAGGATCTGCGTGCCCTGCAGCGCTACTACGACGAGGCCTTCGAGGTGAAATACCGGGGCCTGGAGGAGACCGCCCATACCGGGGTGCAGGAGACCACCCTGTTCCACGTCTTCCTGCAGGAGTGTGGCAACGTGATCAGCCAGCTTCAGTGGCGCATGGAGCATGGAAGCGCCGTGTACAGGGAGCGGCCCGAGGAGGCCCGCACGGGTACGGAGGGATAACCGCTTGGAGGAGCCGAGGAAGGGGCTATCCCTGGTGGCCACGTTCACGGGCGTGGTGCTCTTCATCGTCACTTTCGCGGTGGGGCTCAGCGCCCTGCTCAACGAGTTCAGCTTCGAGAAGAGCTACGAGGAGCTGGTGGCCTCCCGCTACGAGTACAGCCTCAAGGACATGGGCCGCAGCATCGAGCTGAGCCTGGGCCTGGGGCTGAGCCTCGGCGAGGCCAAGAACATAGGGGCCCTGATCCGGGAGTCCGCCGCCGAGGATCCCTACATCCGCAGCGTGCTGGTCTACGACGACGAGGGGAACATTCTCTTCTCGAGCAAGGCGGGCGAAGACCGGGGCCGGGTGCCGTCCACCTGGCCCGGCAGCTCGGGGGACCGGCGCGAAAGCCTCTGGAGCCGGGAGCAGGACCGGGCCTTCGTCCTCGGCTACCCCCTGTTCAATCCCTTCAATCAGTATGAAGGCACCCTGGCCCTTTCCTATTCCCGGGACGCGGTCTCCGGGGTGGTCGGAAAGGTGCGGAGCCGGCTGATGCTGCAGGCCCTCGGCGTGCTCGTGGTGTCGGGCCTGGTGGGGGCGCTGGTCATCTGGCTGGCGCTCGGCGGCTTCGTGCGGCGCCTTTCCCGCATCTCCCGGGGCCTCGACGAATTCCAACGGACCGGACGGATGCACCCCCTGTCGAAGGGACGTTGGATGGGCCTGGAAGCGGATTTCGACCGGTTCCAGCGGGATGTCCAGGCGGTGGAGGCCGATATCCCCGCGGAGGAGCGGACAGAGGAGACGGCCCGGTGAAGATTTCCGGCGACAAGGGCTTTCAGGCGTTCGTCATGGGAATCGCGCTGACTATCCTCCTCAGCGCCACCCTGGCGATCTCGGTGCTTTCCCTGCAGACCTTCCAGGAGACCCTGCGGCCCGCCATGGAGCGCAAGGCGGAGGTGGTGGGCGAGTCGCTCTCCGGGCTCACCATGAAGATGCTCGACTACGGCGTCCCCCTGGACCGCCTGCGCGACATCGAGGAAATCTTCCGGTCGGTGACGGCCAACAATCCGGACATCGGCTTCATCAGCATCCGCGACGACAGCGGCGAGGTGCTGTACCGGCACTTCGCCGAATCGGCGTCCGCCCCGGAATCATTGAAGGAGCGGTTCTACCTTTCCCGGGTGCCGGTGCGCCATCAGGGCGGGGTCGTCGGGGAGGTGGTTATCGGCGCCGACCGGGGCTACATGAGCCAGAAGCTCGACGCCATCCGGGTGGATATCCTCACCGTGCTGGTGGTTTCCGGGCTCATGACCTTCGAGCTGCTGCTTTTCCTGACCACCTTTACCCTGGCCTCGCCGCTGAATACCGTCCGTGACGTCCTCCGGTCAGTGCGGGCCGGGGACTTCTACCGGGTGGCCCCGCTCACCGGGGCCCATGAGGTGAACCGGCTGGCGTCGCTGGTGAACCGGCTGGTAAGGCGGGTGAATGGCCGGCTGCAGCAGCTGGGTGAGGAGACCCAGGAGGCCATGGCGGAGAAATACCGCTTCGGCACCCGGGACCCGAAGCCGGTGCGCACGGCCCGTATCAGCTACATCCGCCCGCCGCTGTTCCTGCTCATCTTCGCCGAGTCCATGAGCCTGTCCTTCTTCCCCATTTTCGTGGACCAGCTCTACACCCCCATGGCCGGCGTTTCCAAGAGTCTGGTCATCGGCCTGCCGATCTCCATCTTCATGCTGGTGTGGGCGGTTTCCCTGCCCTTCGCCGGACAGTGGTCGGACCGGCGGGGACGCCGCACCGCCTTCATGCTGGGGGCGGTGGTCACCTCCCTGGGCCTGGTGCTCACCAGCCTGTCGCAGGACCTCTGGCAGCTCCTGCTGTTCCGCTCCCTCACCGCCGTGGGCTACGGGATGGTGTTCATCAGCGCCCAGGGCTACATCTCCGACAACACCACTCCGGAGAACCGCACCAAGGGCATGGCGCTGTTCCTGTCCGGATTCTTCGCCGGCTCCCTGTGCGGGGCGGCCATCGGTGGCATGCTGGCCGACCGCATCGGCTACCGGCCGACCTTCCTGGTCTCCGCGGTGCTGGGCATCGCCGCGGCCCTGTTCGTCTATCGCTTCCTGGTGGACCGGCGGGAGGAAGAGGAAGGCACGGTGCGTCCCAAGCTCAGGGTGAAGGATTTCCAGACCCTGCTGACCAACAAGTATTTCCTGATCATCACCTTCCTGTCCGCCATACCCGCCAAGACCGCGCTCACGGGCATCCTCTACTACACGGGGCCGCTCTACCTGGAAGAGCTGGGCGCCACGCAGTCCGCCACCGGCCGGATCCTGATGGCCTACGGTCTGGCCATCATCTTCCTGTCCCCCCTGAGCGCCTGGGTGGTGGACCGGGTGGGCAGGAAGCCCCCCTTCATAATCGCCGGCGGCCTGCTGGGCGGGACTTCCCTGCTCATGACCCTGCTCATCCCGGGGGTTTGGGGGATGCTCTCGGCGGTGGTGCTGCTGGGGGTGGCCCACGCCATCGGCGTTTCGCCCCAGCTCTCGCTCATCACCGAGCTGGCGCCCGGGGCGCGGGAAGGCCTCTCCACGGGCAAGACCATCGGCATCTTTCGGCTTACCGAGCGGATCGGGAACATCACCGGGCCCCTGCTGGCCGGGGGGCTGAGCGCGGCCTTCGGATTCCGGGGGGTATTCATGGGCTTCGGCGGGCTGATCCTGGGCAGCGCCCTGCTGTTCAGCCTCCTGTACCTGCTCTTCCAGATCCAGGACCGCCGACGGATGGAGGTGCACGCCGTATGAGGCGGCACGGCTGGAGCGCACGGATTCGGGGATGGCTCGCGGCCGTGGCCCTGGGGGTGGGCGGGCTCGCCGCCCCGCCCGCCGCCCCGGCGGCAACCGGGGAAAAGCCGCCCACCATCTTCATGGTCCTCTGGCGGGGCATGACCGATGCGGAACGGGGCTTCCAGGCCTATTTCCGGGAGAACGACATCCCCGTGAAGTACATCGTGCGGAACGCCGCAAAGGACCTGGACCGGCTGGAGGGCATCCGGGAGGAGATCAAACGGGTCCGCCCCGACTTGGTATACACCTTCGGGACCACCGTCACTTCCCGCATAGCGGGTACGGCCAGGCGGGAGCATGCGGACAAGTACGTGACGGACATCCCGGTGGTCTTCAACATCGTCGCCGACCCCCTGGGGGCCGGACTGACCCGCTCCCTGGAGCGCACCGGACGCAACCTCACCGGGACCTCCCATTCCGTTCCCCTTTCCAGCCAGCTAAAGACCCTGCGGCGCATCGAGCCGGTGGAGAAGCTGGGCGCGCTCTACAACCCCCTGGAGCGCAATTCGGCGCTGGCGGTTCAGGAGCTGGCGCGGCTGGCCCGGGAGCGGGGGATGGAATTCCATTCCGTGAACGTACGGGTGCGCGACGCCAAGCCCCAGCGCTCCTCCATCTCCCACAAGGTGGCCGCGCTGGCGGAGAAGGGCGTGCGCTTCGTCTATCTGCCCTCGGACTCCTTCCTGATCTCCAACGCCGAGGCGGTCGTCCAGGCCATCCATGACCGGGGCATGATCACGTTCTCGGCCACGGAGGGGCCCATCAGCGACGCCGGGGCGTTCGTGGGCATCGTGAGCCTGTACTTCAACGTGGGGAAGTTCGCCGGACACAAGGCCGCGCGGATCCTGGTGGACGGCAAGGACCCGGCCTCCATCCCCATCGAGACCCTCGAGCGCTACACGATCCTGGTCAATATGCGAACGGCCCGGAAGCTGGATTACTTCCCCCCGGTTCCGGTTCTGGAGTTCGCCAAGGTGGTCCAGCAATGAACCGTCACGGGCCGACGGCCTCCGGCCCGGGCGAGAACCGGAATTTTCACGGATGATGGAAAAGGGATTCGCATGAAGAAGAAACGGATTCTGCAGGGGGCTGCCCTCCTGCCGGGCCTCGTCGCCGCGCCCGCCATGGCGGGCGGCGCAATCGACATCGACGGGGAGAGCAGGCTGAATCTGGGGCTCTCCCTGCAGGCCCATTACCTCCGTAACGATTCCGACCTGGAAGCGGATCCCGCCAACGAAAACCGGTTCACCGTCCGGCGGGCCCGGTTCCGCCTGGGGATGCAGGTCACGGAGGAGGTCGGCGCCTTCCTGCAAACGGAATACGGCACCACCGAGGGCGGCGTGGGCGCGGAGATGCGCCTCATCGACGCCTTCATACGGTACACACCGCATCCCTGGGCGCGGTTCTACGTGGGCGAGAACATGGCTCCCACGACCCGCCAGCATCTCACCGGCCACGGCAGCATGCTGGCCTTCGACCGCCCCGCCATCATCAACAAGGAGCTCGCCTGGGGCTCCAAGGCGAAAACGGCGCTCCAGAACAGTACCCTGCCCGGAACGGACGCGGGGCTCGGCACCAGTGCCGGGGTTCGTGACAAGGGCGTAACCCTGTTCGGCAGCGGCCCGCTGATCGGGGCGCTGTCCGCCAAGTATTACCTGGGCGCCTACGAGGGCTCCAAGTACCGCGTCGAGGACGAGGAACGGTTCTCGGGGCGGGTCCAGGTGAATCTCGGGGACCCCGAGCCGGGTTATTACGAAGGCTCCACCTACCTGGGCCGCAAGCGGACGGTGGCGCTGGGGGCGGCCTTCGACCGCCAGCGGGGCGTGGCCGCCGATGCCGCCGGGGATCCGGTGGACTACGCCGCGTATACCGTGGACCTGTTTTTGGAGCAGCCGCTGGGGCCGGGCAGCCTGAGCGCGGAGACCGCCTGGCAGAGCATGGAGCTGGACGGCACCACCGGTTTTCTGTGGGAGGCAGACGACGGCCTGCCCCAGGTGCGCCTGGACGACGACGCCGTCACCGCCGAGCAGGCCGCGGGGGAGGGCTTCTACGTCCAGGCCGGATATTTCGTGCAGCAGGGCGACCGGGAAAGCCGCGGCTGGCAGCCCTGGGCCCTATACGAGGAGTGGACGAGCGAGGCGGACGGCGATGCGGGGAGCTTTACCAGTTACCGCTACGGCCTCACCTATTTCATCAAGGGCAGCCGCGCCAACATCAAGGCGGGCTACGAGGTCACCGAGCCCAGGGCGAAAGGCGCGGACACCATTACTACGGCCGGGCTCGGCTTCTTCGTCTTCTACTAGTCGCCTGAAAGCCGTCCGTCCTTGAGTGTATCGACCAAAGCGGCGGGGTGATCGCCATGAGCGAAGGGGTGAGCTACAGCTTCCGCTGTCGGGGGAGCTTTTCGGGGGAAGCGCCCAAGGTGGTCCGGTTCACGGGCACGGAGGGCATCTCCCGGCTGTACCGGTTCGTCGTCGAGCTGCGCTGGGAGGACCCCGACGTCGACCCCGCGGAGGTCCTGGACAAGCCCTGGACCCTGGAGATGAACGTGGGTGGCGAGCAGCGGGTGGTCCACGGGCTGGCCATGGGCTTCGAGGAGCTCGGGCAGGCGGGTCCCGATGCGCTGTACCGGGTGGTTCTGGTGCCGCGGCTTTGGCGGGCGACCCGGAATCCCACCAGCGGCGCATACCTGGATCAGACCGTGGAGGAGATTATCCGGGAGGTCCTCGAAGGGGATGCCGGACTCACCACGGAGGACTACGAGCTCGACCTGCAGACGGATTACCGCAAATGGGACTACCGCTGCCAGTTCGGTGAAACACCGTTCAGGTTCCTGGCTCGCCTGATGGAGCGGGAGGGGATCTATTTCTTCTTCGAGCATCCCCCCGACGGCAAGCACGAAAAGCTGGTCGTCACCGACCACCGCGGCCGTCAGCCCGAAGCCCCGGAAGAGCCGTTGACCTATGCCCCGGACCGGGGGCAGGAGGTGGACGGCTTCGGACGCCTGCTGCGCGCCTTCGTTTCCCGCCATGACCACGTCCCGGGGCAGGTGGTGGTCCAGGACCACAACCCCGATCAGCCCGCTGCGGATCCCCAGGGGGAAGGTGAGGTGGAAGGCGGGGGCGGCCAGGTGGTGTACGAATACGGCGACAGCATCCTGGATCCGGAAGAGGGCGAGCGCCTCGGGCGCGTGCGTACCGAGGAGCTGCAGTGCCGGCGCCGGCGCTTCTTCGGCGAGGGCAGCGCGGTGGGGCTGCTGGCCGGGGCGCGCTTCGCCCTGGAGGGGCATTTCCGCGAGCGCTTCAATCGCGAATTCCTGGTGACCGAGCTGGAGCACAGCGGCCACGAGCCGAGCCTGCTGGTGGCGGATTCGGAGCCGGCCGGGGAGCCGCCCTACGCGTGCAGCCTCACGGCCCTGCCCGGGGATGTCCAGTTCCGTCCGGAGCGGAGTCACGACAAGCCCCGCTTCCACGGGTCCATGACGGCGCGGGTGGAGTCGGAGGAAAGCAGCGAGAAGTACGCCTTCATCGACGATCAGGGCCGGTACAAGATCCGCCTGCCCTTTGACCGTAAAGGGGGAGATCGGCCATCGGGCAAGGCCTCCCACTGGGTGCGGACCGCCACCCCGTACGGCGGCAAGGAGGAGGGCCTGCACTTCCGGCTTCGGCCGAATACCGAGGTGCTGCTGACCTTCCTGGAAGGGGACCCGGACCGGCCGGTGATCTCGGGGGTCTCCTCCAACCGGGACCAGAGTGCCAGTTTGCTGGAGTCGGATCGCACCAAGCACTGGCTGCAGACGCCGGGCGGAGTGGGAATCCGGCTCACGGATTCGGAGGAAGAAAAGGGCATGGACACCCTGCTCTGGGCGAGCTGGCAGACCCAGGTGGGGGACTCCGGAAAGTTCACCTCCGATATCAATACCCAGGCCTATTCGCCGGACGGGCGGACCAGCGACCCGACCCGTCCGCCGAATACCGACCCCTTCCTGCCCCGCAATCATAAGGGCGGGCTCCAGGATGACCAGAAGTCGGATCCCTGGAGTCCACAGGATTACACGGAGAGCCCGGCGCAGTTCGAGGCCCAGGACGGCGGCGGCGCCAAGGTCCGTTACCGTTTCGTGCGGCGCAACGCCGACGAGTACCACTTCCAGGTCGGGGACAGCTTCACCTGGGGAGACGGGGACAACGAGAGCCGGGACTTCCTGTTCGGGCGGCAATACCAGATTAGCGTGGCCAGCGAGGGGAACCACGAAAAAGCGGCGCCCACGGAGTACCTGATCGATACGCTGGCGGGGCAGTCCGTCAAATCCGGCGGGATCGTGGACAAGCGCAATCTGGGTACGGATGCCGACTGGGCGGAGGTGAAGAAGCTGGCCAACGTGAATCTCGGCGCCTATGACCAGATCAACTATGTGGAGGGCAGCGTCTACGATTTCGGCGGCTATTGGGAATACGCCATGGGCAACGGCTACGAGGAGGCCCTGTTGGCCCGGGACGGCTCCGGGGAGTGGCCGCTGAATGCGGATTGGCTGGGCAAGGCGGGAACCGAAATGCCCGCCTTCCAAAGCACCATCGGTCCGGGGAACGACGTCAACGGTAAATTCCTCAATCTGGACGGCGGCAAGACGCTGGTCTCCAGGACCGTGGATCCGTCGGAGGCGGGCGGGGTCTTCGACTATACCCAGGCCGACGTGATCGAGGTGCATCGCGGCAAGAGCGAGGAGCATCGCCAGGGATCCAGCTACGAGCTGGCCTACGACGGCGGGGGGACCCTGCGTAGCCAGGCCTGGAAGGAAGGGACGGACTACGAGGAGCAGAAGTGGGACCCCAACGGCGTGGCCTACCACTTCAAGAAGGGCTACTGCTGGGGCGGCATGGACGACTGGTTCGAGTGGAGCAACATGGCCTCCATGAGCCTCAACATGAGCCTGTCGTCCATGAGCTCGACGAATATCTACGCGGCCAATTCCAATACTTTGAATGTCTTTGCGGGTGCGGAGAGTGAAATAACCGTAAAAGCCTCTGCCGGGTTCTCGCTTACAGCCAATGCAGCGGTCAATTTGGACCTAAATTTCAATGCCGCCGCGAATATAAATATTTTTGTTGCCTCTCTGGATGTCGCGCTCGACCTTATAAATATGCAGATCGGAGTGGAGGGGCCAGGGGTGGAGATTGATACGGAGGCGATCACTGGTGGTGTATATTTGAAGGCCCCGGGACTGGAGCTGAATTCCAATATGTTTGAGAGATCCATCAAGGTCTTGGGGGTAAATATAGAGATGCCCTCCGCCATGGAAATTAAAGTTTGAGTTAATTGGTTTGAGCATTGTGCATGAGTGAAAAAGTTAGCTATCGCTTCCATTGCCGAGGACGCTTCGACGGGGAGCCCCTTCAGGTGGTGCGCTTCTCCGGCACCGAGGGCATATCGCGGCTCTACCGGTTCCGCGTGGAGCTCCGCTCGGCGGACCCCGATCTGGCGCCGGAGGAGGTCCTGGACAAGCCCTGGACCCTGGAGATGAACGTGGGCGGCGAGCAGCGGGTGGTCCACGGCATCGCCTGGGGGTTCGAGGAGCTGGGGATGGCGGGCCCCGACGCGCTCTATCGGGTCACCCTGGTGCCGCGCCTGTGGCGCGCCGACCAGGGCCCCACCAGCGGCGTCTACCTTCACCAGACCGTGGCGGAAACGGTGCATGACCTGCTGGAGGAGGACGCGGGTCTCACCCGGGAGGACTACGAGCTCGACCTCCAGACGGACTACCGCCAATGGCCCTACCGCTGCCAGTTCGGGGAAAGTCCGTTCCACTTCCTGGTGCGGCTGCTCGAGCGGGAGGGAATCTGCTTCTTTTTCGAGCACGATCCGGAAGGCAGCCACGAGAAGCTGGTGATCACTGACCATCGGGGCCGTCAGCCCCGGGTGCCCGAGTCGGCGGTTACCTTCGCCCCCGACCGTGGGCAGGAGGTGGACGGCTACGGGCGTATCCTGCGCTCGCTGGTTTCCCACCACAATCCGGTGCCGGCGAATGTGGTGGTGCAGGACCACAACCCCGACCAGCCCGCCGTTGGGGCGCGCGGTGAAGGCATGGTGGCGGGGGGCAGCGGCGGCTCCGTGTATGAGTACGGTGACAGCGTGCTGGACCCGGAGGAAGGCGAGCGCCTCGGCCGCGTGCGGGCCGAGGCGCTGCAGTGCCGGCGCCGGCGCTTCTTCGGCGAGGGCAGCGCGGTGGGGCTGCTGGCCGGGGCGCGCTTCGCCCTGGAGGGGCATTTCCGCGAGCGCTTCAATCGCGAATTCCTGGTGACGGAGCTGGAGCACAGCGGTCACGAGCCGAGCCTGCTGGTGGTAGAGTCGGAGCCGGCCGGGGAGCCGCCCTATGCATGCAGTCTCACGGCCGTGCCCGGGGACGTCCAGTACCGCCCGGAGCGGAGTCACGACAAGCCCCGCTTCCACGGGGCCATGACGGCATGGGTGGAGTCCGAGGAGGAGGACGCCAAGTATGCCTTCGTGGACGACCAGGGGCGCTACAAGGTGCGCCTGCCCTTCGACCGCAAAGGCGGAGACCGGCCATCGGGCAAGGCCTCCCACTGGGTACGGACCGCCACCCCTTACGGCGGTAGAGAGGAGGGTCTGCACTTCCGGTTGCGGGCCGGGACCGAGGTGCTGCTGACCTTCCTGGAGGGGGATCCGGACCGGCCGGTGATATCCGGCGTGGCCACCAACCGCGAGCAGACCGCCAGCCAGGTGGAGGGGGACCGCACCAAGCACTGGCTGCAGACCCCCGGAGAGGTGGCCATCCGGTTCACGGATTCGGAGGAAGAGAAGGGCATGGACACCCTGCTCTGGGCGAGCTGGCAGACGCAGGTGGGGGATTCCGGAAAGTTCACCTCCGACGTCAATACCACCGCCTATGACGCGGACGCCGGCTCCGGGGCGGTGAGCCGGCCGCCCAACACCGAGCCCTTCCGGCCCCGGGACCACGCGGGCAGCCTGAGCTCGGCCTGCTACGGCGACGATGCCCGGGACATCGGGGCGAACGGCTATCCGGAGCCCGTCCAGCCCACGGGCTATACCGACAGCCCTGCCGCCTATACCGCGGCATCCGGGGATACCAAGGTCCGCTACCGGTTCGTCCGCAGGAACGCCGATCTCTACTGCCATCTGGTGGGGGACAGCTATACCTGGGGAGGTCCGGACAACCGGGATTTCCGCTATGGGCGCTCGTTCACGGTGCATGTGGCCAACGAGTCCCACTACAAGCAAGGCCCCGCCGGAGGGGGCTGGCCCGCGGCCTCCCTGATCGCGGATTTCGAGGGGCTGTCCATCCTCGAAAGTGGCAAGGACGGCGGTCCGGGCGTCCGCGGGGCCATGAACGCCGGCGAGGACTGGGCCGAGGTCAAGCGGCACGCCAACGTGCACCTGGGCGCCTACGACACCATCAAGGCCGTGGACGGCAACGTGTACGACTACGGCGGCAACGGCGACTACGCCCTGGGGAACGGCTACGAGGAGGCCCTGCTCGGCGCCGTCGAGGGCAGCTGGCCCCTGAACGTGGATTGGGTGAACGAGGACCCCGGGAAGATCAGCAAGGGGGATCTTCCCGATTTCCAGGCGGAGCCCGGTCCCGGCAACGACGTAACCGGCAAGCACATCGCCCTCGACGGCGGGAAGGCGGCCATCTCCAAGACCGTGGACCCGGAGGCCACGGGCGGCGGAGCGGGGACCGGCACCAAGGTGGGCGGGGTGTTCGACTTCGTCCAGGCGGACGTGATCGCCGTCCACCGGGGGGCGGGCGAGGAGCACCGCCAGGGCCATTCCTACGAGCTGGCCTACGACAAGGAAGGCACCCTGCGCAGCCAGGCCTGGAAGGAAGGAACGGACTACGAGGAGCAGAAGTGGGACGGCAACGGCGTGGCCTACCACTTCAAGAAGGGCTACTGCTGGGGCGGCATGGACGACTGGTTCGAGTGGAGCAACATGGCCTCCATGAGCCTCAACATGAGTCTGTCGTCCATGAGCTCGACGAATATCTACGCGGCCAATTCCAATACGCTGAACGTTTTCGCCGGAGCCACCAGCGAGATCAGTGTCCACGCTTCCGCGGGCCTGGAGGTGGACCTCCAGGTCGCCGCGAAGCTGGCGATGGAATTCAACGCGGCGGTGGCCCTGAATATTTCCGCGAAGGCCCTGGAGATCGACCTGAACGCCGCCAACGGGGAGCTCGAGGTCGCGGGCTATGCTGCCCACCTGTACATGGAAAACGGCCACTTCAAGATGCGAACCCCGTTCCTGGCCATCGACACGGAGCAGGGCCACCTGGACCTGAAGCTCGCCGGATTCAATCTGAAAACCTTCAGCGGGATCCACCTTGCTAGCTGATCCGGCAACCCGGTACGTGCGGCGGGGAGCGGGGCGCTTGCCCGGCGGGGCGCCATGCGCTTCGTAAAATCGCTCAGGGCCTCCCTGCTGAAGAGCAACCTCCTGTGGCAGGACCGGACCTTCCTGACCGTCTCCGCACTCTGGCCCTTCGACCTGTGCGGGGATCGGCCCCTGCTGGAAACCGATTTCCTGCCCGCCATGGCCGGTGCGGACGACGGCGCCTACCTGCCTGTGGACACCGGCTACCCCAAGCCGCAGGGAGAGTTCCTGGTGATGGGCAGCTGCCACCCGCCGGGCGGAAAGGCGGTGCAGTGCCGGGCCGAGGCGGAGGTGGCCGGGGTCCGGAAGGTGGTGGAGGTGTGGGGGGATCGGTTCCGGCGGGGTGGTGGCCTGGAGGGGCCGGCGCCCTTCCGGGAAATGCCCCTCGGATACACGCACGCCTACGGCGGCGAGGGCTTCGCGGACAACCCGGTGGGCAAGGGCGCGGCGGAAGTCTACGGCGGGGAGGGCGAGCGCCACCTGCCCCTTCCCAATCTCCTGGCCGTCCAGGAGTCGGCCCCCGGCGCGACGGGCGCCACGCCGGTTGCCTTCGGCCAGACCGGCGTGGACTGGGAGTCACGGCGCAAGCTGGCCGGAACCTATGACAGCACCTACATCGAGAAATGGATGCCCGGCTTCCCGCCCGACCTGGACTGGTCGTATTTCATGCAGGCGGCGCGGGACCAGTGGCTTCCCGGGTATTTCCAGGGCGCCGAGCGGATCCGCCTCGTCAATATGCACCCGGAGCGCGGGGAGCTGCGAACGGCGCTGCCCGGCATCCGGGCGCGGATCTTCGTCCTGCGGGAAAGGGGTAATGGCGAGGAGCTGGTGGAGCTGCCGGCGAGGCTGGACACCGTGCTGCTGTTTCCGGACCGGGAAATGGGCGTGGTGGTGCACCGGGGGCTGCTGGAAGGGGTGGAGCGCGACGAGGACGATGTGCTGGGGATCCTGGTGGCCCACGAGGCGGACTCGGAGCCGCGGCGCTCCAAGGCGCACTATCGGGA
This sequence comes from Thiohalorhabdus sp. Cl-TMA, assembly GCF_041821045.1. Lineage (NCBI taxonomy): Bacteria > Pseudomonadati > Pseudomonadota > Gammaproteobacteria > Thiohalorhabdales > Thiohalorhabdaceae > Thiohalorhabdus > Thiohalorhabdus methylotrophus. The sequence goes on from NZ_JBGUAW010000003.1 coordinate 203,161, forward strand.
ATTCTACCGCGGGGTGAGCGACCCGGAGCAAAGCTTCCGCTACCAGCTGGATACCGGCCCCCTCATACCGGAAGGGTTCGCCACGGAATTCGAGGTGCTCCAGGAACGGCAGCCCGATACCGATGAATCGGCCCTAACCGGGAACCTGCAGGCCCTGGGGGACCGCAAGCGGGAGGAGGTGGAGCAGCAGGTCAAGGAGGCCGAGGCGCGGGCGGAGGATCGGCTGGCGGCCAGCCCGGACGCCCCCCGCGTGCGCATTCAGGGGGTCCACGGTCAAACCGAAGAGGCCGCGGAGCAGGTGTCCCCGCTCTCGGAGGGCAAGGTCCAGGAGATCCTGGACCGGGCCCTGCCGAAGAAGGCGGACGGCTCCGGGGCGGTGGATCCCGCGCGGCTCGATCTCGCGGCCCTGGATGAGCTGATGGAGCTGGGCCAGCAGGTGGCCGACGACCAGCTGGAGGGGGCCGTCCAGAAGCTGGAGGCGCAGAAGGAAGAGATCCGGAGTCGTCTGCCCGCCCAGGAGCAGGAGGCGCCGTTGGCGCGGATCGAGCGCCAGATCCGGCTCCTGCGCGGCGAGGAAGCGGCGCCGCTGCCCCGCTTCGGGCACGTCCGGGAGCAGTACGACGCCCAACGGGAGCAATTGCGGATCCGGATCCACAATCTGCATGCCCTGGGCCTGGGTGCCGAGGAGCTGGTGAAGGCCAAGGAGCACCTCGACGCCCTGGAGGAGGAGCTGCGGAAGGCCCTCGACGCGGCGATCGGGGGCTATCGGCAGTCCGCCCATCACCAGTCGGCGGCCTCCTCGCCGCATCCGGGGGAGGAGGCGGCCATCGTCGAGCGGCTGAAGCGGAACCTGGCCGCGGGAATCCAGCCTGCCGGCGGGGATTTCGCCTTCACGGATCTGTCCGGGTGCGCCTTGACGGGGGCGGATTTCAGCGGGGCGTTCCTGGAGCACGCCGACCTGCGCGGCGCCGATCTGCGGGGTGCCCGATTGGACCGGGCCATCCTCGTGTTCGCGAACCTGGAGGGGGCCAATCTGGAGGGGGCCGGCCTGCGCGAGGCGAACCTCGGCGGCGCCTGCCTGGACCGGGCGAATCTGACCGGTTGCGACGCCACCGGTGCGCTTCTGCCCCGGGCCTCCCTGGTGGAGGCGACACTCCGCAACGCCGTGCTCAAGGAGCCGGCCGAGCCCATGCGGGAGGTGGTCCTGCGCGGCGCGGACTTTACCGGCGCCGATCTGGCCGGCGGGGTTTTCCAGGAGCTGGATTTCGCCGCCGTGAACCTCACCGAAGCCAATCTGGCGGGATGTCAGTTCCTGCAATGCGGGCTGGCGGGGACCCGCTTCGACCGCGCGACCCTGGAGGGCGCCAATTTCCTCCAGGCCAGCGGCGAAGGAGCGAGCTTCCACGGCGCCGCCCTGGCCAATGGCCGCTTCCTCGGCGGCTGTGCACTTCCCGGCGCGGACTTCTCCGGGGCCGGTTGCAGCATGGGCGGTTTCCGGGAGGCGGATCTGACCGGGGCGGATTTCGGCGAGGCGCTCCTGGACCAAGCGGATTTCGGCGGGGCCCGGCTCGAAGGGGCCCGCCTGGACCGGGCGCGGCTGCGGCAGGCCATGCTCCACCGCGCCAACCTGGACCGCTGCAGCGCCCGGGGGGCCGATTTCATGGAGGCCTGGCTGCAGGAGGCCACCCTGCGGGGCACGGATCTGTCCGGCGCCAGCCTCTACGGCGCCAACCTCTATTACATCACCATGGGGGCCACGGAGACGGCGGGCGCCAATCTCGCGGGCACCATCCTGCAGGACTGGGTGCCGGACCAATGAATCGCCGGGAGCTGGAGGCGCGCATCCAGGGGCGGGAGGGCGAGCATCCCGTCATCGAAAGCCGGGATTTCTCCGGCGTGGAGCTGGCCGGCGCGCAGCTCCAGGGGGGCATCTTCTACAGCACCGCCTTCCGGGGCGCGGTGCTGCGCGGCGCCGATCTGCGGGAGTCCCTGTTCATGGACTGCGATTTCACCGGCGCCGATCTGCGGGGGGCGGACCTGAGCCGAACCAAGCTCATGCAGGGCACCATCGGGGAGGCGGACTGCTCCGGCTGCGCTGCGGAGTCCCTGGTGCTGGCGGAAACGGAGGGCGCCGGAAGCGTCTGGACGGAGGCCTGCATGGACAACGGCGTGCTCGGCGGCGGAGACCTTACCGGGGCGCGCTTCACGGGAATCCGGGCGGAGAAGATGGTCCTGGCCGGTTGCCGCCTGGACGACGTTGACCTCTCCGGCGCCCGGCTCGTGGAGCCCAACCTGGCCGCCAGCACGGGGATGCGGGGGCTGCGCCTGTCCGGGGCCGCCATCGAGCGCGGCACTTTCCAGGACCTGGCCCTGGAGGACTATGACTTCCGCGATATGGCGCTTTCGGACTGCCAGTTCCTGGAGGCCTCCCTGCCCGGCGCGGATTTCAGCGGACTGGATCTGGGACAGTGCGGGTTCAAGGGGGCGGAGCTGACCGGCGCGCGCTTCGACCGGACGGTTACCCGGTATGCCATGTTCCTCGAAGCGGATCTTTCCCGGGCCAGCCTGCGGGGTGCCGGCCTCCAGCAGGCCCTGCTGATCGGCGCGAACCTTGCCGGAGCCGAGCTCGCGGGGGCGGACCTGGAGATGGCCATGCTGCGCGAGGCCCGCTGTCCCGAGGCGGGCTTCGTCGGCGCCCGGCTCCGCTACGCGGACCTGTCCCAGGCCGACCTCACGGGCGCCGACCTGAGCCGCGCGGAGCTCTACCAGGCGAAGCTGCATCGCATTCGGGAGGAAAAGACCATCTGGGACGGCTCCTCGCGGGACCAGGCGAAGGAGACCGACGAAAAGCGCGCCGAGGCGGAGGATTTCCGTCCGGCGGGAAAGGGCTGAAATGGGTCGATCGGAGGCACCGGCCATGCAAGAAGGAAGCACCGTGGAAGGAACGCAGGTACCGCCCGCACAGGAGCTGCGGGCCGGGGTGGTGGAATCCGCCGCGCAGGGCGGCTGGAGCGTGGCGCTGGATACCGGAAAGATTCGGGCCGAAAAGGCCTTCAGCTGCCTGGTGGAGCCCCGGTGGGGCGACCGCGTCCTGGTGGCGGAGCTGGCCGGCGCGGCCTACATCCTCGCGGTTCTGGAGCGCCAGGGCGCCCAGGACACGCGCCTGAGCTTCCCGGGGAACGTGGATATGCAGGCGCCCAACGGCGACCTGCGCCTCACTTCGGACCGGGAGGTGGACCTCACGGGCTCGGAGGCGCGGGTGACGGCCCAGCGGACCCGCATGCTGTCCCGGGAGATGGACGTCTACGCCGAGCATCTGTCGGCGCGTGGTGGTGCCCTCCAGGCGCAGGCCACAGAGGTGAGCGTGACCGCCAAGCGCAGCAATACGGTAATCGGTCGGGTCTTCCAGCGCGCCGAAGCGGTGGTGCGTCAGGTGGAGCAGGTGGAGACGCTGCACGTGGGCAGCCTCGTCCAGACCGTGCGCGAGCAGCTCAACCTGCGGGCCCGCTGGGGCGTCCTGCGCACCAGCAAGGACCTGAGCATCGACGGCGAGCACATCCACATGGGCTGAAGGGCCCCAAGGAGCGGCCATGTTCCAGAATACGCAGATGCCCGGCATGAACTTCGCGATCCCGGACGTATGCCTGACGCCGCCCTTCGCGGTTCCCGTGCCCTATCCCAACATCGCCATGTCGGCCACGGCCGTGCCCTCGCAGTTCAAGCTCCTCAATCTGGGCATGCCGCTGCATAACATGATGACCATGGGGACAATCAGCATGGGGGACCAGGGGGGCGTCTGGCTCAACCCGATATCCGGCATGTTCATGGGTCCCTACCGCCACTTCCGGTGCAGCACCAAGGTGTTCTCGGGCGGCCTGCCGGCTACCCGGATGCTCGACAACACCGGCCAGGACGGCCTGTCGCCCGGGGCCTTCGGCCTCACGCTCGTGCCCGGACAGTTCAAATCCCTCATTCTCGCCTGACAGGAGCCCGTATTGGCGGAAAAGTCCGAAGAAGCGCAGCAGGAGGAGCAGGACGGGGGTGTTCAGGTGCACGTGCCCCCGGACCTGGATTACGTGTACCGGGATGCCTTCGAGGTGTTCGTGGGGCGGGGGGACGTGGTGCTGGAGCTCGCCAACCACCATCGCGGCATGCCCGGCCACGTGACCATCGGCAACCGCATCGTCCTTTCGATCCCCAATGCTTACCACCTGCAGCAGAAGCTGCAGCAGGCCCTCCACGAAGCCCAGCTACAGCTGCAGCAGAGCCTCCAGGCCCAGCAGCAGGCGCAGGGTCAGGGCTCCGGAACGGGCGGCTACGGTACCTGAGCGGCGCGAAGGGCGCCGCTCAGGAGGCTACCCATCCCTTCTGCAGGGCCAGGAAGACCGCCTCGCCCCGGGTCCGTACTTTCATGGCCTTCAGGATGGCGCTGACGTGGATGCGGATGGTGCCTTCCGCCACCCCCAGCTCATCGGCGATCAGCCGGTTGGGGAGGCCGCGCGCCACCAAGTTGAGGACCTCGCGCTGACGCGGGCTCAGGAGGTGCTGGGCCTCTTCCCTGGTCCGCGGGGCCTCCTCCTCGGCCAGCTCTCCGAGCAGCACGGGGCCGGCCAGGGCCGGCGGCGAATAGAAGCCGCCCGCATGCACCTGCTCGATGGCCTGGATCATCTGTCTCCGGCTGGATGTCTTGGGGACGTAGCCGCGCGCGCCGGCCTCGAACATCCGCGTCATCAAGGCCTGGTCCTCGGCGCCGCAGATCCCCAGCCACGGAATGGTCGGGGCGGCGCCCGCCAGATACCGCAGCGCCTGGTCGTTGTCGCCGCAGGGCAGATCCGGGGCCAGCAGGCCGATGTCGATGTCCGGATGCAGGGCAATATACTCCAGCGCCTCCTCGCAGCTCGAAGCCTCGAGAATTTCCGGACGCTCCTCCAAATCCAGGAGAAGATGGCGCATCCCCTCCCGGAACAGCAGATGGTCGTCCACTAATAGTATTTTCATCATATCCCCCGACTTCACAGACGGATGGAAATAGCAGGCCCTGCATAGATGGAAGTTCATATTTACTGGGGGGGACCCAATGCGTAAGGTTCAAAAACCGGACGGAGGGGCCTGATCCCCGCCGATTTTCGAGGCTAAGTATAAACATGGTTCCGTTATCGAACTGTTAATCGCCGCGGCGCCCGGTGCCAGCCGGCAACAGGAGTTAGGTCATGGCGAAGCCAACGCAGGGATCCGTCGCCCCGAAGGAACGGGTGAATATCGTCTACAAGCCGGCTACCGGCGAAGCCACGGAGCGGGTGGAGCTGCCCTTGAGGGCGCTGGTCCTGGGGGATTTCACCAAGCGGGCCGACGACCGCTCCATCGAGGAGCGGGAGCCGGTCCAGGTGGGCCCGGACAATTTCGACGAGGTCATGGAGAGCATGGACCTGGAGCTCTCCTTCTCCGTCCCCAACCGGCTCACCGAGCAGGGACAAAAAGAGGTGGAGGTGAAGCTGAACCCCAAGGAGCTGGCGGACTTCCACCCCGATCGGATCCTCGAAGCGGTCCCGGAGATGCAGAAGACGCTGGCGGTGCGCGAGGCCCTCAAGGCCCTGAAGGGGCCCATTGGGAACATCCCGGAGGTCCGCCGCACCATCCAGCGCCTCCTGCAGGACGAAGAGACCCGTTCCCAGCTGGAGAGTGAGCTGGGCATCAAGTAACCACGAAAGGCCGCGGCCCGTAGCCGCGGTTTTTTTGCGAGGTGCATGGAATGGCCGAAGGGACGGATACCGCGGAGATGCCCCTGGTGGGGCAGATTCTGGACCAGACACGCTTCGCCCCGGACGAGGAGGGCTACCAGCTCGCCCGCGAGGGGGTGCAGGCCCTGCTGCTGCGTTTGCTCGGCGGCGAGGTGGAGGAGGAGCGCGTCGACAAGCGGGTGCTGGACGAAATGATCGACGAGCTGGACCGCCGGCTGGGGGCCCAGATGGACGAGATCCTCCATCATCCCGATTTCCAGGAGATGGAGAGCACCTGGCGCGGCCTCCGCTTCCTCGTGGACCGCACGGACTTCAAGGAGAACATCCGGATCGAGGTGATGAACGCCTCCAAGCAGGATCTCCTGGAGGACTTCGAGGAGGCCGGGGAGAACACCAGCTCCGGGCTCTACCGCCATGCCTACACCAACGGCTTCGGGCAGTTCGGCGGCGAGCCCGTCGGCGTGATGGTCGGTGACTACAGCTTCACGCCCGCCGGCGCGGACATCCGCCTCCTGCAGGAGCTGGGCAGCCTCGGCACCATGCTCCACGCTCCCTTCATCGGCAACGCTGGTGAGGAGTTCTTTCGCTTGGAGAGCTTCGAGGAGCTTCCGCAGCTCAAGGACCTGGAGTCCATTTTCGAGGGGCCCCGCTACGCCAAGTGGAACACCCTCCGGAACTCGCCGGACGCCAACAACATCGGTCTGACCCTGCCGCGGTTCATGCTCCGCACCCCCTATGGGGAGGACAGCCCCATCCGGCGCTTCAATTACTCGGAGGCCACCGAGGGGCACAACGAGAACTACCTCTGGGGGAGCGCCTCGTACGCCTTCGCCACCCGGGTGACCGAGAGCTTCGCCAATTACCGCTGGTGCCCCAACATCATCGGGCCCACCTCCGGCGGCGCCATGAAGGACATGCCGGTGGACACGGTGGTGAAGGAGGGCCAGGAGCTGCTGTTCGGCCCCGTGGAGGTGCCCATCTCCGATCGGCAGGAGTTCGAGCTCTCCGAACTGGGCTTCATCCCGCTGACCCTGCGCAAGGGAAGCGACAACGCGGCCTTCTTCTCCGCCAACTCCGTGCAGAAGCCCAAATACTTCGGCGCCGACGAGGAGAGCAAGCAGGCCGAGCTCAACTACCGCCTCGGCACGCAGCTGCCCTACCTGTTCATCGTCAGCCGGCTCGCCCATTACCTGAAGGTGCTGCAGCGGGAGAATCTCGGCAGCTGGAAGGGGCGGGCGGAGCTGGAGAACGAGCTCAATCGCTGGCTCCGCCAGTACGTGGCCGACCAGGAGAATCCCGCGCCGGCCACGCGCAGCCAGCGGCCCCTGCGCCGGGCCAATATCAAGGTCGACGAGGTGGCCGGCGAGGGCGGCTGGTACAAGGTTTCCATGGATGTGACGCCGCATTTCAAATTCATGGGGGTCAACTTCACCTTGTCCCTCAGCGGCATGCTGGAGCGGGTGTAAGGGGGGAGCCCTGCCCCACGAGTGATCCGGGAATGAATAAGGAGAAGTGAGATGCCCCATGACATCTTTATGACGGTGGAAGCTACGGAGGAAGGCGAGACTCTCAGCGAGGGCGCTTCCAGCGAGGACAGCATCGGTGCGTTCAGCAAGGCCCAGCACGAGGACAAGATCTACGTGCTCGGCTTCCAGCAGCGCCTGTCCCTGCCCACGGACCGCAAGACGGGTGGCGTGGTGGGCAATCGGCGGCACGAGTACCTCACCATCACCAAGCTGATCGACAAGAGCTCGCCGCTGCTTCACGCCAAGCTCGTGAACCCCACCAAGCTGGACTGTGAGCTGGAATTCTTCCGGCCCTCCGACGCCGGCGGGGAGGGCGAGCCGCAGCACTACTACACCATCACCCTGGAGAAGGCGAAGATCGTCAGCATCGAGACCACTTCGCCCAACCTGCTGGATCCGCGCAACGACGACTTCATGCCCTACGAGGTGGTGACTTTCCTCTACGGCGGCATCGACTGGGTGCACGAGGTGGGCTCCACCAACGCGAGCGACACCTGGTCCGGTGAGTGATGGCCGACCAGTCTCCAGCAAGGAGGCTGGCGGGTCCGGCAGCGGCTTTCTGTCTGGGGCTCGCTGCTCTGGCCCTCGGGGGCTGTGCTTCCCCGCAGCCCAAATGGACCGGGCTGATCGGCCCGGAGCCCGGTCTTCGGGCGGAAGGGGGCGAGTACCCCGTCTGGAATGACGGACGGGAGAAATGGCGGCTCCCCGCCGCCTGGAAGGGAGACAAGAACAAGGCCGTCGTTCCCCAGGGGGACTGGGTGTACGAGGACAAGGCGCTGGCCTTCCATCTGGAGGGTGCCGAGACCCTGAACGCGTACCGCGGCCGGTCTCACTCCCTGCGGGTTACGTTGATCCAGCTGGCCAAGCCGGCCAAGTTCAACGAGCTTCGCGGCACGCCCACGGGGCTGGGCCGCCTGCTCACCGACGAAGAGCTGGGAGCGGTGCTCTCCAGGGAGACCGTGACCCTCTACCCGGGGGAAGGGCAGGCCCTGACCCTGGACCGGGCGGAGCAGGCCCGATTCCTGGGGATCGTGGCCGGCTACTACGACCTGGATGCCGGGAAGGTCACGCGGCTTATCCCCATTCCGCCCATGCACGATCGCAAAAGCCTGTTCCAGAAGGCGGTGGGTGCCGTCCGACCCTACGTGCCCTTCACGGGTCCGCCGCCCCGTCCCCGTCCGGCCCATCTCAAGGGCTGGGTGAAGCTGGGCTCCACCGCCATAGACGGGGTGGAGGTGCGCGCCCACTAGCCCGGAAACCTGTTCTCACACGCGGCCGCACACCGGAGCGTCAAGATTGAACTTTCGGAAACCGATTTTTTGGCAACAGGGCCTGTTCCTACAGCCGCAGCACCTCCAGTACGGGGACATGCGGGCCCGGCAGCTGTCCTATGACCTTCATCGCCAGCTGGCCCCGCATCTGTGGGGGGTCGGGGCCCTGGAGGTGAACGAGGAGGCCCTGGAGAACGGCGTATTCGAGGTTCATTCGGGCAACTTCCTCTTCCAGGACGGCACCCATGTGTTCCATCCGGAGAGCGCGGTCCTGGAATCGCGGAGCTTCGAGCAGGCGTGGACGGACCGGAACCGGCCCTTCCGGGTCTTCCTCGGCCTCCCCAAGCTCTCGGCGGCGGACGCCAACGTGGCCGTGGGAAGCGACGGGCAGGGCGGCGGGACCCGCTTCGTCGCCGCGGCGGAGAACACCGACGGCATGCCGGACCTGTACCAGGAGGGTCCACGCGGCGAAGTGCAGACCCTGGACCACGTCCTCCGGATCCTCTGGGATACGGAGGTCCAGGAGGAAGGCGGAGAGGGGCGCTATCACCTGATTCCGCTGGCCCAGCTGATCTCGGACGGCGATATGATCCGGGTGGACCCCGCGTTCTCGCCGCCCTGCCTCAGTATCGGCGCCTCGGCGGGCCTGATGCGGCTCTTGCGGGGGGTGCGTGACGACCTCGTGGGCCGGGCGCACCAGCTGGAGGCCTACAAAGTCTCCAGCGACGCGGTCAGCTCCGATTCCAGTCCCCGCTATATGCGCTATCTGCTCGCCCTGCAGGCCTTCGGACGCCATGTTCCGACGCTCGTGCACTATCTGGAAGAGCCCGCGGTTCACCCCTGGGAGGCTTACCGGACCCTCCGCCAGCTGGTAGGGGAGCTGAGCATCTACTCCACCCAGGTGGACGTAACCGGGGCCAGTCCGGACCGGAGCGACGGCCTGCCGGTCTATTCCCACGCTGACCCCGGCGCCTCCTTCTCGGCGGCCATACGGATCCTCCAGCGGGCGATGAATGAGATCACCGTGGGCCCCGAGGAGCTGATCCACTTCGAGCCCGTTGGGGAGGGGCGCTTCCACGGCGACATCCCCGAGGATTTCCTGGACCGCCGCAACACGCTGTACCTGGTGCTGCGCACCGAAGAAGACTTCGAGGACCACCTGGAGCCGTTCCTGCGCTTCGCCAAGCTCGGCGCCGGCGACGAGGTGGAGCTCTTCGCCCGACGGGCCCTTCCGGGGGTCGGCCTCCAGCACGTCCAGGTCCGCCCCGAGGGGCTTCCCTACCGGCCCAACGCCACCTATTTCCGGGTGGACCGCGGCGGCGAGGCTTGGTCCGCCGTGGAGCGGCGCGGCGAGCTGGACCTGCTCTGGGATGAGGCGCCCGCGGACCTGAGCATCGAGCTGCTGGTAGTGAGGGGCTGACCATGCGACTTACCGACTGCTTCGCCGACCTGCTCGGGTTCGCGCTGGAGACGAGGAATGGGCTCGAGGCTGGCGCAGGCCCGGGCTACGACGAAGTCCGCAGCCAGGTGGAGCAGCTCCTCGCGGAGGCCTCGGCCACCTGCTCGGGGGGCAAGTTCAGCCCCGAGCAGTTCGAGGCGGCCAAATTCGCCGTGGTGGCGTTCATCGACGAGGTGCTCCTGAGCGCCGATTGGCCCGGTCAGGAGCAATGGGCCCGGTCCCCCTTGCAGCGGGCCCATTTCGGCACGGCGAATGCCGGCGAGGAGCTGTTTGCGCGCCTGGATGCCCTCAACCCCTTCAACCCCGCCGAGAACGACATCCGGGAAGTCTACTTCTACTGCCTGAGCCTGGGCTTCACGGGGCGGTACGAATACTCGGGGGGGAAGGCCAAGCTCGCCGAGCTGCGCTCCGGGCTATTCGAGTCCCTGGCCAGGCGGACGGAAAGCGGGACCGAGGACGGGGATCGGCTGTTCCCCGGGGCCGATCCGGCCCCCATGGACAGCCCCGGGGTCCATGCCTCCGCCTCGTGGCTTCCCGTGTATGTGGGCATCCCCCTGCTGTTGCTGATCGGCGCCTATATTTTCTTCCGTATGGACCTGGTTCAAACGGCCGAATCGCTGCTCAGGACGGTCTAGCCGCCGGGGTTCCGGAGCCTCCGGGCCCGGGATCCGATCTTGGGACATTCCGTAGGAAGCGGTGCGTACCGTGAAGAAATTTCTGAAATTTCTACTCATAACCGGCATCTGGGTCGCCATCGCCGCGCTGGCCGTGGCCGGTGCCGTGATGCTGGGCTATTCCCCGCTTGCGGGCCTACAGCTCGCCGGGGTCCTGCTGGCGCTGTGGCTCCTCTTCCTCGGAGTGCGGAAGCTCATCCGGAGGCAGCGGGCCAAGCGCCGCACGGAGCGGCTGGTGAACGTTGCGGAACCGGAGGGGAGTGGCGAAGCGCCGGGGGAGAGCGGTGCCGGCTCACCGCTTCCGGAGCGGTTCCGCTCCGTGGTCCGTTTCCTGCGGAAAAGCGATCTTCGTCGCAAGGGCGATCCCCTGTATGTCCTGCCCTGGTATCTGCTATTGGGGCGGCCGGCAAGCGGCAAGACCTCCGTCCTGCACCAGGCCCGGCTACCGATTCCCTCCCTGGACCAGAGCGCCTTCAGCTCCGGCGGCAGGAGCTGCGATTGGTGGCTATATCACCAGGCCATCGTCATGGACACGCCCGGGGAGTATTACGAGAAGGAGAAGCCCGGTCCGAGCACGGAGTGGCGCCGGCTGCTCCAGGGCCTCGGCCGCTACCGCTCCCGGGAGCCCATCAACGGCGTGGTGGTTACCGTCTCCGCCCAGCGTCTGGTGGAGGCGGATCTGGAGGAGCTGTTCGAGGAGGGCCAGCAGAACCGGAAGCGGGTGGACGAGGCCATGGAGCGGCTGGGGGTCCGGGTGCCCGTATACGTTCTGGTTACCCAGTCCGACCGCCTGGAAGGCTTCGCCGAATGGGTGCGGACGGTGCCCCGGGAGGAGCGTTTCCAGGCCATGGGCTATGGCTGCAGCGATCAGTCCGATCCCCGGCAGTTCGCCCTGGACGCGGTGCGCAGCATCGGCGAGCGCGTCAAGGACCTGATGATGCCAGCGCTCCACCAGGGGCAGGCCTCCCCGGAGCTGGTCCGGTTCCCCAGCCGGCTGCAGGAGCTCGGCCGCCCGCTGCGCGGCTTCCTGGACGGCCTTTTCCAGGCGGACGTCTACCAGGAGACCCCGCTCATACGCGGCCTCTATTTCGCCGGTCCCGACTGCGAGGAGCGCGAGGAGGCGGACCGGGACGTGGCCGGTACGGGCGTTTTCTCCCACCAGTTCTTCACGGAGATCCTGCCCGGCGACCGCGACGCGGTCCGGGACCTGGCCTCCGCTCAGCGCTCCCGCGGCCGGTACCAGCGCGCCTGGGCCGCCGTGCTCACCCTGGTCGCTACCGTCGCCTTCGTGGGCATGGGCGTCAGCTACTACACCCACAAGGCTTCCCTGGAAGGTCTGCAGCAGCGCTATTCCGGTGAGCTCGTCCGGCCCGGGACCCTCTCCGAGCGGGTGGGGGTGCTCATGAAGATGCGGAGCATGGCCCGCGAGCTGCAGGTGGAGACCGCCGCCACGTGGATTCCCTGGCACAACGCGCTGGGCCCGGCGCCCACGGTGGGCAAGCTCAAGAACATCTTCACGGCCCGCTTCCGCTCCGATCTCCTGGAGCCCGTGGACAAGCGCTTCAATGCAGAGATGGAGGCGCTGAGCCCCGGTAGCGGGGCCGGCAGCGACAGCGAGCCCGGTCTATCGGATTTCCTGCTGAGCCTGGTATTTCGCCTGAACGTGCTCAACGCACGCCTGGACGGCATGGGGGAGAGGGGTCTCGGGGGGCTGCCCGAGCCCTTTGCGCGGCCGGCGCTGTTCTTCCCCGAGGAGATGTCCGCGGAGCGGGTGGCTCAATTCAACGATCTCTACCGCACCCGGGTGGCCTGGATCCAGGACCGGGAGGTCCTGATGAGCGAGCGGGACCGGCTCCAGGAGATGCTGCTGGGCCTGCTCCGGGAGGAGTCGGACAACCTGGACTGGGTGGTGTCCTGGGCCAACAGCATGCTGCCGGAGCAGGGGGTGGGCCTGAAGGATTTCTGGCAGGGCTCCGGGCGCGCGCCCGGCGGGATCGGGGTGCCCCCGGCCTTCACCCTGGCGGGCCGCGAGCGGATCCAGGGCTTCCTCGGCCAGCTGGAGGATGTGGCCCCGGATTCGGAGGTGATCCGCCAGCTGGTGAAGCGTTTCCGCGGCAGCTATCGGGAGCGCTATCTGGCTGCCTGGCGACGGTTCGCCGCCGACTTTCAGCAGGGCGCCCGGACCCTCCAGACCCGGGAGGAATGGATCTTCTCCCTCCAGAATCTGGCCACGCCGCGCAACAAGTACTTCCAGCTTCTCGACCGCATGAACGCGCAGCTCGCGCCCGTCCTGGGAAACGAGGCACCCCCGGCCTGGGCCCGGCTGGTGACCTACTACCAGGACGTCAGCACCTTCGCGCCCGCGCAGGAGAGCGGGGGCGGCAATTCCAAGGTCCTGAGCAAGCTGGGCCTGAAGGTGATGAAGAAGCTCGGGGCCAAGAAGCTGGCGAAGACCGGCAAGAAGGCCATGAAGACCCAGCGGAAGCTGGACAAGGGCGGGTCGGAGGGCCCCAGCGACCGGGTGAAGGCCCTGGAGGAGGCGGGAAAGCTCCTGGACAAGTACCGCAAGGCCATGAAGGAGATCGTGGTCAACGCGGAGGTACGCTCGGTGTCCCTCAAGGCCATGAAAGGGTACTTCAACGATCCGCATGCCGTGGGCCAGGGGAAGGGACCGCTGTCCCAGGCGGTCTCGGCGGTGAAGGAGATGCAGCAGTTCGCCGGGCTTCCCAACCGGGATAATCGGGCGTTCTGGAAGATCTATAACGGCCCGGTCACCCTGGCCAAGCGCTTCATGAAGCGGGAGGCCGGCTGCGTCCTCCAGCAGCGGTGGACGGACCGGTTCCTGGCGGCCCTGGAGGGGGTGCCGGAGTACAAGCTGCCGAAGATGATCTACGGCGAGGGCGGGGAGCTATGGAAGTTTCTGGACGGTGAGCTGGCGCCCTTCGTAAAGAAGCAGTACCGCGCGGGCTACGTTCCGGTGAAGGCCGAGGGTCTGAAGATCCCCTTCCGCGAGGAGTTCCTGGCTTTCCTGTCGCGCGGCTGGGATACCTCCCAGGCCCGCCGGGACGCCTATAAGGTCAAGCTCCAGGCCCTGCCCACGGACGCCAATTCCGGCGCCGCCTACCCACCCGGGAAGACGGTGACGGAGCTGCAATGTCCCACCGCAACCCAGCGGCTGGTCAACTACAACTTCCCCGCAGAGAAGACCTTCAAGTGGAGCCCCGACTGCGGGGACGCCCTGATCGCAATGCAAATCAACGGCTTGCGCGTGGAGCACCGTTTCGAGGGCCCCAAGGGCTTCCTCGAACTCCTGAAAACCTTCCGTTCCGGCGCTCATCGCTTCACGCCGGCGGACTTCCCGGAGCACCGCAAGGAACTGCGTGACATGGGCGTGAAGTACCTACAGGTGCGGTTCCGGATGGACGGACACAAGGCGGCGCTGGCTTCGCAGGACAAGGCGACCCTGACCCCGCCCACCAATATCGTCGGCTGCTGGTCGCAGGCCTGAACGGGGGAACATCCGTGGCCGATCTCTTCCTGCAGCAAACCCCCTGGGATCCGTTGGCGCTCACCTTCCAGTCCCTGCGCGAGGGGGGCTCGGGCCGCGAGCTGCCGTTTCGCCTGCTGGTGCTGGGGGATTTCGGCGACCGCAGGACTCCGGCGGGCGAGCGCGAGCCGGTGGCCGTGAACCCGGCCAATTTCGAAGAGGTGCTTCGCGCGCGCGGCATCCGCCTGCAGCTGACCGTGGAGAACTGCCTGGGAGGCACGGGAGAGGAGACCGAGGCGCTGGAGGTCCCCATCGACGGGGCTGCCGGCTTCACGCCCCGCGGCCTGCTGGAGGGCGTGCCCCAGCTGCGCGCGGCGTGGGAAGTGCTGGCGGGCTTGGCCGGGGAGGACGGGCCCGCGACGGAGGGCGAGGAAGCGCGGAAGACGGCCCTCCGGGAGGAGGTGCTGCGCGCGGCGGGCGGTGACCGCCGGGTCGCCTTCGCCGAGCTCTCCGGCCGGCTGGAGCGTCAGCTCGACCGGATCCTGCACCATCCCGAATTCCGGACCCTGGAGGCCAACTGGCTGGGGGTCCATTTCCTCCTGGGGCATATCCACCCGGAGAGTAATGCCCAGGTGGTGCTCCTGGACATGGACCGGGAGACCCTGCACGAGGATTTCCGGGGCCAGCCGGAGCTGGCTGAATCGGTCCTCTTCGATCGCATGTACGTCCGCGAGCTCGGCCAATACGGGGGCGTGCCCTTCGGTGCGCTGATCACCACCTATGCCTTCGGGCCCGGTAGCGAGGATGCCGGGCTGCTGCGGAGCCTCGCCCGGGTCGGGGCCGCCTGCCAGTGCCCGGTGATCGGTCAGGCGGGATGCGCCGTGCTCGGTGCGGTGGAAGCGGCCGAGGTGGCCGAGATCCCGGACCTGCGGGAAGCCCATGCCGGCGCCGTGGGCCGCGCCTGGCGCGATCTCGCGGCCAGTCCGGAAGCCCGGTTCCTGGGGCTCGGCTTTCCGGAGATCGTGCTGCGCGGCCGGTATGACTACCTCCGGGACGACATCCCGCTCGTGGCCTACCGGGAGGGCAGGGCCACCGCGGATCACGGGCCTTTGACGGGCAGCGCCGCCTTCGCCTTCGGCGCCAATCTGCTGGAGAGCTTCGAGCGATATCGACTGTGCAGCGACATTGCCGGCGAGCCCGGGGGGGCGGTTCGGGGGCTGGCCCCCGGGCGGGACCTGGACTGGATGGACACGGGCATGGCCACCCCGGTGCAGATCTCGGAGACCCGGGAGCGCGATCTCGCGGAACTGGGGTTTATCCCGCTGAGCGCCAGCCGGGAAGTGCCCGGCCAGGTGGTGGTGCACGCCGCCCCCTCCCTGGCCTGGGGCGCCCGGCGCGGGCGGGCGCCGGGCGCCGAAGGGGAAGGCATGGACGAGCAGGTGGCGGCCCAGCTGCCGTATCAGTTCCTGGTCTGCCGGGTCGGGCATTTCCTGAAGGTTATCCAGCGCGACAATCTGGGCACCCTCAAGAGCCCGGTGGAGGTGCAGTCCGAGCTGAACAGCTGGCTGAGCGGCTATGTTTCCGACGTGGAGAATCCCAGCGAAGGGGTGCGCGCCCGCCGTCCCTTTCGCGAGGCCCGGGTGGAGGTGGCCGACGGCGCCGGGGCCGACGGCCGGTTCGATATGACCCTCCGCCTGGTGCCGCACCTGAAGTACCTGAGCTCCCGGTTCGCCCTGACCCTCCACTCCTCCCTGGGGCCGCGCTAATGCCCACACCCGTCTTCCTCAGCCTGAGCGGCCAGAGCCAGGGGGCCATCGAGGGCTCCAGCACGGTTACCGACCGGGAGGGCCAGGTCGAGGTCCTGGCCTTCGAGCACGTGGTGGAGATCCCGCCGCGACGGGGCTCCGGGGTGCCCTACGGCAAGCCGGTGCATGGCCAGGTCCGGATCAAGAAATGGCTCGACCGGGCCACCCCCCGGCTGTATCAGGCGCTGCTGGAGGAGGAGCCGCTGGCGGAGGCGCTGTTCACCTGGTACCACTTCAACGCCTCGGGCCAGGAGGAGGTGCTCTACACGGTACGGCTGGAGAACGGCCGCATCACCCGCATGCAGCCCTGGATGCCCGAAACCTTCGACCCGCATTCGGACCACGCCTGGCACATGGAGGCCGTTTCCTTCGCCTACGAAAAGATCATCTGGAGCTGGGGTCCCGGCGGCGAGGTGGAGTTCGAGGACACCTGGCGGAGCGGAGAGGGGGGGTAGCGGCCATGCGGGAGAAACGCCTGTTCGAGCGACTGACCGAGTCGGAGCTGCCGGCGGCCTGGGGGCGGCCCGATCCGGAGCACGGCCTGCGCCGCTCGGTTACTGCGCACCTCGGACGCCTCCTGAACACCCGGCGGGGCACGGTGGCTACCGACCCGGAAATGGGGGTCCCGGACTGGTCGCACCTGGCGGGTAGCGTGAGCGCGCCCGAGGGCGAGGCGCTGGCAGCGGCCATCCGCGCATACCTGGAACGGTACGAGCCGCGCCTGGTGGGCGTATCCGTGGAGTTCGGCGGCGCCGATCCGGACCTGCTGGGGCTGATGTTCCGGATTACCGGCACGCTGGAGGTGGACGGCCGGTCGGTTCCTTTCCGGATGCGCACGCAAATGCAGCCCCACGGGGCTTTCCACGACCAAACGGTATAACAGCGGTGATCGATCAATACTATCGCCAGGAACTGGACCTTCTCCGCCGGGTCGCGGCGGACTTCGGACGGGATAACCCCACCCTGGCCGGGCTGCTCCGGGAGGGATCCACGGACCCCGACGTGGAGCGGCTCCTGGAGGGAACCGCCTTCCTGGCCGGCGACATCCGCCGGGATCTCGACGGCCGGTTCCCGGACCTGGTCCAGGAGCTGCTCCAGATTGTCTCGCCGCACTTCCTGCGGCCCATACCGGCCACCACCACCATCGCCTTCCAGCCGGCGGCGGGACTGCGCGAGCCCCTGACGGTGCCCGCCGGCACCCATCTGGATTCCGAGACGAACGGCGCGGGACAGTTCCGGTTCCGGACCTGCTTCGACGTGCGGGTGCAGCCCCTGCAGCTCTCCACCGTGGCGGTGGGGGAGGCCGTCGGAACCCCCGACGGCGGCCGTTCCCTCCCGGTAGCCTTCCGTTTTTCCACCGGCGGCGTGCCCCTTTCGGAGCTGGCCCTGGACCGCATCCGACTGCATTTCGCGGGCGAGTACGCCGAGGCCGCGGACCGCTATTTCTTCCTGCGGCATTACCTCCGAGGGGTCGCCATCGAGGGCGGCGGCAGCCGGCACGACGGAGGGCCGGAAGCCGTCCGCGCGGTGGGCTTCGACGCGGAGGAGGCGCTTCTGCCGCAGCCGGGCAACCTGCTCCCCGCGTTCCGGGTGGCGCACGAGTATTTCCTCTACCCCAGGAAGCACCTCTACCTCGATGTGGACCTGACGGGCTGGATGCCCGAGCCGGGGGCCACCGAGCTGGAAGTGCGGTTCCTGTGCGAGCAGCCCGCCTTTCCGGTGCCGGATCTCCAGCCCGAGCATTTCGCCCTCCACGCCACCCCCGCCGTGAACCTGTTCGAGGCCGAGTCGGATCCGGTCACCGTGGACCACACGGCCACGGAGCTGCCGCTCCGGCCGCGGGAGGCCGACCCCAGGCCTGCGGTCTATTCCGTGGACGGTCTTGAGGGGGTCTCACGGGCGGAGGGGACGCGGCGGCGCTACAAGGCCTTCAGCGCCATGGAAGGGGACGCGGAGAGCCCGACATACCAGGTGCACCTGCGTCCCGAGCCGCGCTCCGGGGAGGCGCGGCCCGCCCTCTCCGTGGCTTATCCGCAAGGCGGACCCACGCCGGGGGACGAGGTGCTGGTGGCGCGGCTCACCTGCACCCAGGGGCAGGGCGCCGAGCGCCTGGCGCCCGGCGAGATCCGTATTCCCACCGGAGAGGTCCCCGAGCTGGTGAGCTTCCGGAATCTGGACAGCCCGCAGCCGGGGACTGCCCTGCACCTGGACGAGGAGCCCCTCTGGCACCTCCTTTCCGACCTCTCCTTCAATTACCTGTCCTTCGCCGACGCCGAGAACCTGCGCACCTTCCTGACCCACAACGTGCGCATGGCCCGCCGTAACGCCGACCAGGAGGGCCTGAACCAGAAGCGGGTGAACGGATTGCAGACGCTGACCGGTCACCGGGAGGAGCGCCTGTTCGGGGGCTACTTCGTGCGCGGCACCGCCCTCCAAGGCGAGGTCCGGCAGGACCATTTCCTGAGCCGCGGCGACCAGTACCTCTTCGGCTGCCTGCTGGATGCCTTCTTCGGCGGGGTGTGTGAGGCCAACTCCTTCGTGGCGCTCAGCTTCCGCGATCCCAATACGGGCGAGCGCACCCATTGGCCGGCCCACCTCGGCACCGAGCCCCTGCTATGATCGCGCAGCTCGAGAATTCCCCCGGCAGCTTCGGCTTCCTCCAGGCCCTGCGGATCCTGCGCCGGGCGCTGCGCCGTGAGGGCCGCGATCCCGAGCAGTGCATCCGCATCCGGCCGGACCTGTCCCAGGCACGTCCCGCCCGTGCGGTGGAAGCGGTGGAGCGCGACGCCGACGGGACCTACTGGGTGACCGTTAACCTGCCCGGACTCTACGGGGCGCGCTCCCCCCTGCCCCGGTTCTATACCGAGGACCTGCTGGCCGCCAACCAGGAGGATCAGCCGGCGCCACGGCTGCTGCTGGACGCGCTGCACGCGCGGCTCTACCACCTCTGGTACCGGGCCCGGCTGCACGGACGGCCGGCGGTTGCCGCGGAGGAAGGGGACCGGCGCTTCAGCGGGCTGGTGGCCGCCCTGGTGGGCTTCGAGGCGGAGGGGGAGCGGTCGGACAGCCTGCCGGCCCGCGAGTCACTGCGCTACGTGAAGCTCCTGGGCCCCCGGCAGCGCTCCGCCCAGGGGCTTGCCGCCCTCCTGCGCGACGCCTTCCCGGGCGTTGAATTCCGCGTCCGCGAGTGCGTGCCGCGCAGGGTTCGGGTGCCCGCCAGCCAGCGCCTCTCCCTGGGTCGGCAGGCGAACCGTCTGGGGCAGACCACCGTGGTGGGCGACGAGATTCGCGAGCGCAAGGGCAAGCTGCAGGTGGAGGTGGGACCGGTGGACGCCGGCACGTTCGCACGGTGGGTGAATGACCGGGTGGAATGGCGGCGTATGGTGCGTCTGGTGCGCGCCTACCTGAAGGCGCCGCTGGAGTGCGAGCTGGTGTTCCGGCTGGCGCCGGGCACCGCCGGCAGCCTGTGCCTGGGCGACCCCGACTGGGCCCGGCTGGGACAGAGCGGCTGGCTTTTCAGCGGCGATGCCCGGGAGGGCGGACGGGCGGTCCTGCCGCTGGTGTGAGCTCCCCTCTCCCTATTCGGCCCGGATCCGGAACTGGTCCACCGAGGCGCGCAGGGAGGCGGCCAGCTCGCCCAGCTGCTGGGCGGCGCTCTCGATCTGGGTGACGCTCCCCGTCACCTGCTCCACGTTGCCGCTGATATGGGTCATGTTCTCCGTGGTCTCGCTCATGGTGGCGGCCAGCTCCTCCGCCGAGGCGGCGATCTGGTTGGCGGTCTCGTCGTTCCGCTGGATATGGCTGAGGACCCGGTTCATCCGCTCCTGGACCTCGCCCATGGCCCGCACCGAGGCCTCGGATTGTCCCTGCAGGTCGGAGATGATCTGGTTCACCTGGTAGGTGGCCTCGGAGGTCTGCTCGGCGAGCTTGCGGACCTCGTCGGCCACCACGGCGAAGCCCTTGCCGTGCTCGCCAGCGTTGGCCGCCTCGATGGCGGCGTTGAGGGCCAGCAGGTCGGTCTTCTTGGCGATGGCCTGGATGGTCTCCATGATCTCCTCCACCCGGTCGCTGGCCTGCTTCAGGCCGTCGATCTTGCCGGAGGCATCCTCCACGGTATTGATGCCCTCCCGCGCGATCCGGGTGGCCTCCGTGGCTGTGGTGGAAACCTCGTTGATGTTGGAGGCCACCTCCTGCACCACATTGTTCACCTCATTCGCCGATCCGCTCACCTCCTCCACGCGCTGGCTCGACGTCCGGGCACTATGGCTGATCTCGTCCGCCGTGGCGGTTAGCTCCTCGCTGGAGGTGGCCACCTGCGCCGCCTGCTCCTGGATGCCGGCGAGCAGGCCGCTCTGGTGGTCCACCATGGTGTTGAAGGAGCGTGCCATGCCGCTGATCTCGTCGTTCCCGTGGACCTCCGCCCGCCGGGTGAAATCGTTATTTGCCTGGATGTGCTGGACCGCAGCGCTCACCGCGCGAATGGGCTTGCGGATGTTGCGCGTGATCAGGAACGCCAGCAGCGAGGTGAGCAGGATGGCCACAAGGTTCACCGACAGGATGCTGCTCTTCAGGGTGTCCCGAACGGCCAGCTGCGCCGTGTGCTCCCGCCTGCCGAGCTCCGCCGCCGTTTTCTCCAGGGATCGTGCGGCCTCGACCATGACCGCGATCTGCGCCTCGCCTTCCCGGCGGGCGGCAGCGTAATCCTTCAGCCGGGCTAGGTAGGCGTCCGCGGCCTCCAGGACCGAATCCATCCGCCAGCGGTCCTTGATCCGGCTAAGCTGCCCCTTGGTCTTCTCGGTGATCTCCTTGACCTCCAGGATGGACTGCCGGGCTGTCTTCAGATTCGCTGGATTGCCCTGGAGCATGTACTCCTTGGCCGCCATGCGGGCCTTGCGCACCAGCGCGATGGTATGCTGTCCGGAGCCCATCTGGTTCATGCGCTTGATCAGGGTTTCCGGCTTCTCGCCGCTCTGCAGCAGCACCTCGAAGCGGCCCTGCTGGGTCTTGTCCAGCGTGGCCGCGCCTTTTTGCATGCCGGTGGCGGCCTTGCCCATGGCACGCGAGGCCTTGGCCAGGGCTCGGCGGCGGGCGACCAGGTTGTCGAAGGCCTCGGTGTAGCGGCGATTGGCCGCCAGGATCTTCCGGGCCTGTTCATGGAGCCTTTGCTCCCCTTCCAGGGCCTGTACCTTCTCGCCGGCCAGGGTCCCGATCCGCCCGGTGGCCTTCTGGAAGGTTTCCAGGGCGGCCTGCCGTTTGTCGGCCTTGCCTGCCTGGTCCCAGCGCACGTAGCTCAGCCCCGCGACGCGGGCCTGCAGGGCCAGGGCTTCCAGGCGGCCCGAGGCCTCGGCCTGGTCGACGCGGTCCTGGTATTCGGCCAGATTCAGGCGGGTGATGGCATAGACGCCGATCAGCGCGATGACGGCGAGAGCGGGAATCAGGGCCAGCTTGGCGCCCAGGCCCAGTCTGGTGAGCATGCGGTAGTCCGGAAGCCGCAGACGGAAACGGAAGCGTGCCATGGAGTCCCCTTCTGTCCAGCCGTCCGCATTGCGCCTTGTGCGGATACGGATTTCTGTCCAAGCGGGAGGCCGAATTGCAGGACAAGTTTTCTGCAATCCTGTCTAGGCAATATGGGTGAGGCAACAACAACGATGGCGTACTGCGAAAGGGGAACGACAGACGTTGTAGACAAAGTCGGACAATGTCTTCCCCGTATAACCGTTGAAGGGTGCCGCCAGTGATTGGACTACTGCAGCGCGTAACGGCGGCGGAGGTGGTCATCGACGGCGGAGTAGCGGGGGCCGTCGGGCCCGGCCTCGCGGTGCTCGTGGGGGTGGAGAAGGGTGACGGCTCGGCCCAGGCCGATCGCCTGCTTGAACGCCTGCTGGGCTACCGGGTCTTTCCCGACGAGGAGGGCCGCATGAATCGCTCGCTGCGCCACACTGGCGGCGGCCTGCTGTTGGTTCCGCAGTTCACGTTGGCCGCGGACACCGGGAAGGGCACCCGGCCCAGTTTCGGCACCGCAGCGCCGCCGGAGGAGGGCGAGCGGCTGTTCGGCTACTTCCTCGAGCAAGCGCGGGCGGCGCATCCCGAGGTTGCGGCCGGGCGCTTCGGGGCGGACATGCAGGTGCGCCTCACCAACGACGGGCCGGTCACCTTCTGGCTCCGGGTGCCGCCGGAGCGGGAGGGCTAGCCCCTTGCGCCGATCCAGGCGGGAATTCCTCCGGCTGCTGGCCGCCGGGCCTCCGCTCCTGCTGGCCGGCGGAGGACGGGCGGCGGAGCGGAGCTACGCGCGGGTCACGCCCGAACGGCCGGTGAACCTGCCCGCCGACCATGCCGCCCATCCGGACTACGCCATCGAGTGGTGGTACTTCACAGGGTTCCTGGACCTGGCGGGGGGCGGACGGCGCACCTTCGAGGTGACCTTTTTCCGCAACCGCCCCGAGCCCGGGCGCTGGCTGGAGAATCCCTCGGCCTTCACGCCGCGCCAGGTGATGAGCGCGCATGCGGCGCTTGGCGACCCGACCACGGAGTCCTTCCGGCACTGGCGGCGCCTGGCCCGGGTCGGCCTGGACGGCGGCCGGGCGGACCCGGACCGGCTGCGTGTCGGTATCCGGGACTGGGCCCTGGAGGCCGAGACGGGTGGGTCCTGGCGGTTGCGCCTGAATGGCGAGCCCGGTGCCTGGGACCTGGCGCTTTCGCCCACCGGAAAGGCCGTCCTCCAGGGTCGGGACGGCATAAGCGCCAAGAACGCCAGCGGCTCCGTGGCGAGCTACTATTATTCCTATCCCGCCCTGGCGGTGCGAGGCACGCTACCGGTGGACGGGCGGCCCCGGGAGGTGACGGGCACCGCCTGGTTCGACCACGAATGGACCTCCACCTTCCTGCCCGAGGGTACGGCCGGCTGGGACTGGGTGGGTCTGCGGTTCGCAGGGGGCGGCGGGCTCATGGCCTACCGCTTCCGCGATCCGAAGGGGCGCACGACCTACGCCGCCGGCACCTGGATCCGGCCGGACCGCACCACCGAGCATCTCGGCCCGGACCGGGTCCGGTGGCGGCCCCTGCGTGAATGGACCTCCCCGGAGACGGGCAGCACCTACCCGGTGGCCTGGGAGATCCGGGCGGGGGGGCGGACCCTGCGGGTCACGCCGCTGTTCGACAGCCAGGAGATGCGCGGCACGGGCCCCTTCAATCCCACCTACTGGGAAGGGGCCATGCGGGTCGGCGGCGACCGCGTCGGGGAGGGCTTCCTGGAGATGACCCGGTTCTAGGAAGGCTCCCCCGGGCAGGGCTCCAAGCGCGCCTTGCCCGGCTACCCGGTGTCTGAGAACATTCCATTCCATGACCCGGTTACTCAGCGGACTCCTCATGCTCGCCGTGCTCTTCGCCCAGTCGGCCTGGGCGTGGGAGGGCAGTGCCGGCGGCTTCGAGGGCGGTGGCCACGTCCACGCCGACGGTCCGCACACCGGGCAGCAGGTCCCCGACGAGGCCGATAGTGGGCAGGGCCACCATTGTATGCACTCCCCGGTGCATTTCGTGGCCATTCCGGTGGACAGCTTCCTGCCCGGCCCGGCCGCCGGCGCCGCCCGGATCCTTCCGGCTCCCCCGGGCCACTCCCGCTTCTCGCCCGCACCTCCCGAGCAGCCACCCACAGCCTGAGTCCTCGACCCTCCGTCCGCCCGGTCTCGTGCCGTGGCGGGATCGGCCAATGTGATTCCGAGGACTCCCGATCATGCCGCGATTCCGCATCGTAGCAGCGGGCGCCCTGGCCATCGCGGCCGGAGCGGCCCCGCGGGCTATGGCAGCGCCCGACGACGGCCTGCCCGCGCCCCTGCGTATGGAACAGGCCCTCCAACGGGCCCTGGACCGCAATCTCACCATTCGCCAGGCCCGTCAGCAGGTGGGCATTCTGCGCGGCCGCCGCGAGCATGCGGCGCGCATCGTACCCACCAACCCCGAGCTAGCGCTCTCCGCCGGCCGGCGCTCGCGTGGTAGCGAGGCCACGACCGACATCGGTGTACGGATCTCCCAGACCCTGTTCACCGGCGGCAAGCGTGGCCTGCATATAGCGGTAGCCGAGGCCCGCACCGGCAGCGCCCGGGCCCGGCTGGAATACCTGCAGACCGCCACCGTCGCCCGCACCCGGCGGGCCTTTCTCGACCTTCTGGTCGCCAAGGAGGCGGTTACCACAGCCGAGGAGGTGCTGGAAAGCGCCCGGGCCTTTCACGAATACGCCCGCCAGCGCCTTGAGGCCGGCGAGGCCACCCGGCTGGCAGTGAACACCGCCCGCATCGGTTCGGGCCGGGCCCGGGCCGCGCTGGCCGCCGCCCGTACCGAGGTGTCCCGCACCCGGGTGCGGCTGCTCCAGCTCCTGGCCGCGGACCCGGCCCGAGAGCTCCGCGTGGCGGGTAACCTGACCACGCGGCCGCTCGATCTGCCCGACCGGGAAAAGCTGCTTCGCCGGGCCCTGGAGCGCCGCTCCGATCTGGCCGCGGCGGGGCGGCAGGTGGCCGCCGCGCGCAAGGCGCTCAAGCTCTCCGAGCGCCAGCTCATCCCCAACCTCACCGTGTACGGCTTCTACAAGCGCGAGGAGGGCGCCGACGTCGCCGGCGGCGGCCTGTCCGCCCCCATCCCGGTGCTGCACCGCTACGGCGGCGAGCAGCGCGCGGCGCGCGCCCGCCTGCAGCAGGCCCGGCTGGAGGAGGACACCCTGCGCCTTACCGTGCGCCGCGAGGTGACCCGCGCCCTGGCCGCCTACGAGGGGGCCCGGCAGCGGGTGAAGGCCCTCAAGGGCACTGTGCTGGAGAGCGCCGCCGAGAACCTGGAGCTGGTCCAGCGCGCGCTAAAGGCCGGCAACGTGGGGGCGCCCGCGGTGACCACCGCCCGTGACAATCTCTTGAACGTGCGCCGCGATTACCTGGACGCGCTACGCAGCCTCGTGGAGGCGGGGACTACCCTGGAGCGGGCCACCGGTGGGCTGATCGCCCTCGGTCCCAGGCCCGGGACCACGGCTGCCACCGAACAGGAGACCGAATCCCATGCGCGTTAATTCGAAGATGCTTGCGGCCCTGGCTCTGCTGAGCGGGCTTATCGCTGTTCCCGCTCCGGCCGTAGCGGAAGATGGCAGCCATAACGAAGGCAAGGCGGGTGCCCCCCAAGGAAACGAGGAAGGCGCCTCCCGCCGGGTGCATTTGAATGAGAAGCAGCGGGATCGGCTGGATCTGAAGATCGCCCCGGCCGAGCTTGGCAGTGCCGAGGGAGCCCTAGTGCTGCCCGCCACCGTGCATTTCGACCAGGATCGGGTGGCCCAGGTGGGCCCGCGCCTGCGGGCCAAGGTGGTCCGCGTCACCAAGGACCTCGGCGAGCGGGTGAAGGCCGGCGAGACCGTGGTCGTCATGGACAGCGTGGCCCTCGGCAAGGCCAAGGCCCGCTACCTTACCGCCCAGGCCGCCTATGAGACGGCCGAGGCGGACTACGAGCGCCAGCAGAAGCTGCAGGAGGAGCAGATCGCCTCCGAGGCGGAGCTGCTGGACGCCCGGGCCCGTTTCCAGGAGGCACGGGCGCGGCGCAACGCCGCCATGGAGGAGCTGCGCCTGTACGGCCTGGCCCGCGCGCGGATCCGCGACATCGAGGCGGGCGGCGACCAGCCGCTGTCCCGCTACCAGCTTGCCAGCCCCCTGGCCGGGGTGGTCCAGAGGCGCGACCTGACCCCGGGACAGACGGTCTCCCCCGAGGAGACGCCCATCCACGTGGTGGATACCGGTCAGGTGTGGGTCATGATCGAGGCCTACGAGCGGCACTTGCCGCTGTTGAAACCGGGCCAGCAGGTTGCCTTCCGCGTCCGGGCCCTGCCGGACCACACCTTCAGCGGCCGGACCGATTGGACCTCCCGGCAACTGGATAAGCAGACCCGGACAGTGCGGGTCCGAGCGATGGTGGATAACGCCGGAGGGCTGTTGCGCGCCGGCATGTTCGGCAAGGCCACCCTGCGCACCTCGCTGAATGGCAAGGCCGCCATGATCCCCGTGGACGCGGTCCAGACCATTCACGGCAAGCCCATGGTCTTCCTCCCGGGGCAAAGAAAGGGCCACTTCCGGGCCGTCCCCGTGGCTCTGGGTGAGGAGGCCGACGGTCGCGTGGAGGTGCTGAAGGGGCTCAAGCCCGGGGACCGGTTCGTGGCCCGCGGTGCCTTCGACCTGAAGTCGGCGCTGACGGCCAGCGGCCGCAGCACCTCGCACAGCCACTAGGGGGCGGGCACCATGATCGAGCGTTTGATCAATCTGGCCCTGCGCAACCGGCTCATGGTGCTGGTGCTGGTGGCGGGGCTGGCGGTGGCGGGCTACATGTCCTTCAACCGCGTGCCCATCGACTCCTTCCCCGACGTCACCCCGCCCATGGTGCAGATCTACACCGCCAGCCCCGGGCTGTCGCCGGTGGACGTGGAGACGCTGATCAGCTATCCGGTCGAGATCTCCATGTACGGCCTGCCCGGACTAAAGCGGGTACAGTCCACCTCCATCTTCGGCCTGTCGCGGGTGAACGTGTACTTCGAGGAAGGCACGGACATCTACTTCGCCCGCCGGCTGGTGATGGAGCGCCTGGCCAAGGCCAAGGAGAACATCCCGCCGGGCATGGGCGAGCCCCGGCTCGGCCCCATCACCACCGGGCTGGGCCGGGTGATGCTCTACACCATCCGGAGCCAGGACGGTTATGACCACACCTTGATGGAGAAGCGGACGGCCCAGGACTGGATCGCCAAGCCCATGCTGCGGACGATCCCCGGGGTAACCGGCGTGCTTTCCCTGGGCGGCGAGCGCAAGCAGTACCAGGTCAAGCTCGACCGGCAGGGCCTGCAGGCCCATGACCTGACCATCGGGGACGTCCGCAATGCCATCGCCAGCAATAACCGCAACGTGGGCGGCTCCTTCATCAACCGGGGCGGTGAGGAGCACATCGTTCGGGGCTATGGTTGGATCGATTCCGGGAAGGCAGGTCTGGACGACCTGCGCAGCATCGTCGTCCACGAGCACGGCGGAACGCCGGTAACCATAGGCGACATCGCCACCGTCGAGCTCGGCGCGGCCATCCGCCGCGGCGCCCAGGTGGCCAACGGCGAGGAGTCGGTGGGCGGCACCGTCCTCAAGCTGATCCATGCCAACACCCAGGAGCTGCTGGAGGGCGTCGAGGACAAGCTGGCGGCCGTGAACAAGGCCCTGCCGGAGGGCATGGAGGCGGTGCCGTTCTACTCCCAGGCCGACCTCATCGCCAAGGCCGTGGGCACGGTGGAGGATGCCCTGCTGGAGGGGGCGGTGCTGGTGCTGATCTTCCTCTACCTGTTCCTGGGCAATGTGCGCTCCACCCTGATCGTTATCGCCAGCCTGCCGCTGGCCACCCTGATCGCCTTCATCGCCATGGACTACGTGGGGATGACCGCCAACCTCATGAGCCTCGGGGGGCTGGCCATCGGCATCGGCATGATGGTGGACGGCTCGGTGGTGATGATGGAGAACATCTTCCGTCATCTGGAGCAGCGCAAGGGGGAGGAAGTCCCCATGCTGCGCCTGGCGGGTGAGGCGGCCCGCGAGGTGGGCCGGCCCATCGCCTTCGGCATCAGCATTATCATCATCGTGTTCCTGCCGCTGTTCACCCTCCAGGGGGTGGAGGGCAAGATGTTCTCCCCTATGGCCTACACCATCGCCTTCGCCCTGGTGGGCGCCCTGTTCCTGGCGCTGACCATGGTTCCGGTGCTGGCCGGCTACGCCTTCCGACGCGGTGAGGCCCCGGGCGAGCCGCGCCTGGTGGGCTGGATCAAGGCCGCCTATCGGCCCATTCTCAATAGCGTCTATCGCCATCCGGCGTGGGTAATCGGTGCCGCCGGCGTGGCCTTCGCCGCCAGCCTGGCGCTGTTCCCCTTCCTCGGCACAACCTTCGTGCCCACCCTGCGCGAGGGCACCTACATGGTGCGCACCACCCTGCCGCCGGGGGCCAACCTGCCCACCACCAAGGCTTACGCCAAGCGCATCCAGGAGGTCATGCAGACCTTCCCGGAGGTGACCGGGACCTACTCGCGGGTGGGACGGCCCGAGGTGGGCGGCGAGCCCACCCCGGTCAACGGGATCCACACCGTGGTCACCCTCAAGCCTCTGAGTGCGTGGACCAGCGGCCGCGACTACGAGGAGCTCCAGAACGCCATGTCGGCCCGGGTCAAGGAGCAGGTGCCGGGGGTGGCCAACAACTTCAACCAGCCCATCCAGATGCGCACCGACGAGCTGATCTCCGGCCTCAAGGCGCAGGTGGCGGTGTCGGTGTTCGGCGAGGACCTGGACGAGCTCGCCGGGCTCGGCCGGGAGGTGGCCGCCGTCGCCAGGGGCGTTGAGGGCGCGGTAGACGTGCGCATGCAGCAGCAATCCGGCAAGCCGCAGATCGTCATCCGGCCCGACCGCGACGCCCTGGCCCGCTATGGCATCCCGGTGGACAAGGTCCTGGAGACCATCGAGACCGGGATCGGGGGCGCCTCCGTGGGCCAGGTGTTCGAGGAGATCCGGCGCTTCGACATTTTCCTGCGGCTTGAGGAAGCAGCGGACGAAGACCTGCAGCTGGCCGAGATCCGCGACCTGCCGCTCCGAACCGTCGAGGGCGGTCTGATCCCGGTGTCGCGGGTGGCCGACATCGAGACCTATGTGGGGCCGAAGAAGATCTCCCGCTCCCAGGCGAGCCGCCGGGTTTTCGTGCAGTTCAATGTGCGCGGCCGGGACATGGGCGGTGTGGTGCGCGAAGTGCAGCGCAAGGTGGATGAGCAGGTGGATTTGCCGGCCGGCTACTTCACCGAGTACGGCGGCCAGTTCGAGAACCAGCAGCGGGCCATGCAGCGTCTCTATCTGGTGGTGCCCCTCACCCTGGGGCTGATCTTCCTCATGCTGTTCTCGGCCTTCGGCAGCCTGCGCTACGCCACCCTGATCTTTTTGAATGTCCCCATCGCCGTCACCGGCGGCATCTTCGCCCTGTGGGTCTCCGGCATGTACCTGTCCGTGGCCGGGGCGGTGGGCTTCATCGCCGTATTCGGCGTGGCGGTGCTGAACGGCGTGGTGCTGGTGTCCTACATCAACCAGCTGCGCGAGCGCGGTCTGGAAACGGAAGAGGCGGTGAAGACTGGTGCCGAGCACCGGATGCGGCCGGTGCTGATGACCGCCACCGTGGCCATCCTCGGGCTGCTTCCCCTGCTTCTGGCCGACGGCATAGGCGCCAACGTCCAGCGGCCCCTGGCGGCGGTGGTGATCGGTGGTCTTGTGACTTCCACCATCCTTACCCTGCTGGTGCTGCCGGCGGTCTACCGCTGGTTCACGGAGCCGGGCGAGGAGGTGGCGGTGTAGCCCCGTTGGCGGGCATCCGGAAGGCGAATGGGCCCAAAGACAGCATGGACATTCGGAGGAGATTTGCGGACACTGACTCCTGCGGAGGACAGGACCTCAGCTACTGTCCGGTCCCGGCGCCGCCGCGCCGGGAAGCCAAATTTCTTCATCCGTGGAGAGGACCGCACCCTTGGTCCAGGATTCCCGAAGCCCGGCGTGGCGCATATTTGCCATGGTTGCCGGGGGCTATCTGCTGTTCGGCCTGCTCTGGATCCTGCTCTCGGACTGGGCTGTACAGATGCTCGCCCCCGACCGGGCGGCCCTCGCCCAGCTGCAATCCTACAAGGGCATGGCCTATGTGGTCCTGAGTACGGGGCTGATCCTGGGGCTCCTCGCCCGGGAGGTCCGGCATCGGGAAGCCAAGGACCGCTACTGGCAGGACATTATCGACCTGGCCCAGGAGGGCTTCTGGCTTATCGATGCCGGCGGCCGGACCCGCGCTGTGAACCAATCCATGGCCGCCCTCCTGGGCTACCGAGCCGAGGAAATGCACGGCCGGACCCCCTTCGAGTTCGCAACGCCCCAGGGGCGGGAGGTCTTCGCGGAGCAGCTCGGGCAGGGGCGTGATCAGGGCCTACGCCATACGCGGGCGGAGCCCCGCCAGTACGAGGTCACCCTCCAGACCCGGGCCGGCGAGCCGGTTCCCGTGCTCGTCCACGCCACCGCCCTCCGCGATGACGCCGGCCGGGTCACGGGCTCCTTCGCCTTCATGACTGACTTGTCGGATATCCGGGCCCGTCAGCGCGAGCTGGACCTCAGCCGCCACGCGGTGGAGAACAGCTTCGACGAGATCTATCGCATCAGTCCCGACGGCCGGCTCCTCGACGCCAACCATACCGCCTGCGAAAACCTGGGCTACAGCCTCCGGGAGCTAATGGGCCTCACCGTCGCCGATGTGGACCCCAACTTCTCGGCAGCGGACTGGCGGGCCCACTGGAGCTCGCTCAAGGCCCGGGGCCACCTCGCCCTGGAGACCACCCACCGCACCCGGGAGGGCATCGACTACCCCGTGGAAGTGGGCGTGATCTACCTGGCCTACGAGGAAGAGGAGTTCGCCTACGCCATCGCCCGAGACATCAGCGAGCGCAAGGCCGCCGAGGAATCCAGCCGGCGCGCCGACTATGCCCTGCGGGCCCTGTCCCGGGCCAATGCGGCCCTGATCCATGCCACCGACGAGGCGGTCCTGTTTCAGGAGGTCTGCCAGGCTCTGACCAACGGCAAGGGGTATCCGCTCGCCTGGGTGGGCCTGGCGGAGGGCGACCCGCAGCGAACGGTCCGGGTCGCCGGAGCGGCTGGAAGGGAGCAGGCCTATCTAAAGGAGATCACCGTCGGCTGGGGGGATGATGCGGCCGGTCAGGGTCCCACCGGCAACGCCATCCGCACCGGCGAGCGCCAGGTGCTGCGGAATCTGGAGGGGAGCCCGGACTACGACCGGTGGCGGGAGGCCGCCCATCGGCACCGCTTCCAGGCTTCCGCTGCCCTGCCCATCTTCCGGGAGGATCGGCCCATCGGCGCCCTCAACGTCTATTCCACCGATGCCACCGCCTTCGATGCGCGGGAGATCGCGCTGCTGGAAGAGCTGGCGGCCGATCTGGGGTTCGGCGTCCAGACCCTGCAAGTCCGGGCCGAGCGGGACCGGCAGATGGGGGAGCTGCGGCTTGCCGGGGCGGTTTTCGACAGCAGCGCCGAGGGCATCCTCGTTACCGACCTCGAGCTTCGCATCGAGAAGGTCAATCGCGCCTTCACCCGCATCACCGGCTACGAAGCGGACGAGGTCCTGGGCCACACCCCCGACCTGCTGCGCTCGGGCCTGCATGACGAGGCATTCTACGAAGCCCTCTGGGCCGATATCGAAAACCAGGGCCACTGGCAGGGCGAGATCTGGGGCCGGCGCAAGAACGGCGAGCTGTACCCGAAATGGCTGACGCTCAGCGAGGTCCGGGACGAATCCGGTACCCTGACCAACTACGTGGCCGTCTTCGCGGACATCACGCAGGCCCACCAGACCCAGGAAGAGCTCACCTTCCGGACCTACCACGATCCCCTTACCGGGCTGCCCAACCGTGCCCTGTTTCGCGAACGCCTGGAGCATGCCCTGGAGTCGGGCCAGCGGCGCATGGCCCTGGTGCTGATCGATCTCCAGGGCTTCCGGGCGCTCAACGACAGCTTCGGCGCCGAAGGAGGCGACGAGGTGCTGCGCCGGACCGCCGAGCGTCTGCAGGCGGTCCTGCGCCATCAGGATACCGTGGCCCGGCCCGGGGCGGACGAATTCTGGGTCCTGCTGGAGGATCTTCCCCGGCACCATGCGCTGGAGCGCTGGCTGACCACCCTCATGGAGGCCCTCTCCATGCCGCTGTCCATCGGCGAGCAGACGGTTCGGCTGGAGGCCAACATGGGGGTGGCCCTGGCTCCCGAGGACGGCACGGATCTGGATCCCCTGCTTACCAATGCCGCCACCGCGCTTCATCGCGCCCAAAGGGAGGGCCACGGCCAGATCCATTACTTCCAGCCCGAGATGCACCAGACGGTGCAGCGCCGGGTGCGCCTCGAGGAGGCCCTCAAGGTCGCCATCGACCAGGAGGAGCTGCGTGTTTGCTACCAGCCCCAGGTGGACCTGGAAAGCGGGGCGATCGACGGCCTGGAGGCCCTGGTCCGTTGGCACCACCCGGAATGGGGGCTGGTCTCCCCCGGTGAATTCATTCCCATCGCCGAGGAGACCGGGCTGGTGGTGCAGATCGGCGATTGGGTACTGGAGCAGGCTCTGGCCCAGCTCGCCTGCTGGCGGAGCAAGGGCTACCCCCTCCGACGGGTATCCGTGAATGTGGCCGCCGCCCAGCTCCAGCGGGAGGATTGGCCCCGTTACGTGGCGGCCGTTCTGGGGCGAACCGGGGTCCCTGCCCAATGCCTGGAGCTGGAGATCACCGAGGAGGGGGTGCTGGCCAGCCTGGAGGAGACGGCGGAGACCATGACCCGCCTCAAGGGGCTGGATATTCGACTGGCCATCGATGACTTCGGCACCGGCTACAGCTCCCTGGCCTACCTCAAGCAGCTCCCCGTGGATACCCTCAAGGTCGATAAGGCGTTCATCGACGGTCTCCCCGGCGTGGAGCACGACCGCTCCATCACCGAGGCCATTCTGGCCGTGGCCGGAACCCTGGGGCTGGACGTGGTGCCGGAAGGGGTGGAGGAGGAGGCCCAGGCCCGGTGGCTCCGGGAGAAAGGGGTCCGCCTGGCCCAGGGCTTCCTTTTCCACCGGCCCCAGGATCCGGAGCAGCTAGCGCCCCATCTGAACGGGGTCCACCCGGACGGGTAATGCCCTCCCGCTGGTGGGACCAGTGTCCCGTCGCAGAAATCCTCTCTCTAATCCTTGGGCCGGACCTGGGATGCGGGGCAAGCCCTCCGGGCTCCAAGGGGCCCTCCCCAACCGTCGGTGCTTGCAAAACGGGAGCAGGCCATAGATCGCCTTTCGGGCTTACCCCGCATCCCGAGGAGCCCATTTTGGTTACGAATTTCTGCGCCGGGCCACTAGCGGTTTAGTCCTTTTGGTCCCTCCAGGCCGCGACCCCGCCCCGCAGGATCCGGACGTCCATGCCCATCTCCGCCAGGGTGGAGCGGCCCCGCCCGTCGCAGCAGCCCACCACCGGCGGTTCAGGGCGCGCCAGATGGTCCGCGATCCGGGCCTCCAGCGTATCCCGGGGCAGGTTGACTGCCCCCGGGAGGTGGTCCTCGGCGTATTCCGCCAGGGTACGGACGTCCACGACCAGGGACCCTTCCACCTCCAGTCCGGGCATCTCCCCGGGCGCCAGGTGGGGGACGCGGGCCTCAGTCCCGTCCAGCAGCGCCTCATGGCTTCGGGCCATGCTCATTTCTCCATGCCGGGCTGCAATTGAGGAGCCGGGTTCAAGCGCGGGTGGGTCTCGTCGGCGGCGAGCAGTACCCACAGCCCGGAGAGGCCCATGGCACCGGCGGTGAGCCAGAAGCCGGTATCCAGGGCGCCGGTGGCGTCGGCGGCGAGGCCGATGGCGAGCGCGCCGAAGCCGTAGCCGGAGTCCCGCCAGAAGCGGTAGACCCCCAGGGAGGAGCCCCGCCAGTTGGGATGGGAGATGTCGCTCACCGCGGCGATGAGGGTGGGGTAGAGCAGGGCCATGCCCACCCCGGCCACAGCCGCGGTGGCGCACCAGGCCCAGAAGCCCTCCACGAGCAGGGTGGCCGCCACCCCGGCGCCGCAGATCCACATGCCGGCCACGATAGGGAGCTTGCGGCCGATGCGGTCCGACAGCGGTCCGGTCCACAGCTGGCTGGCGCCCCACACCACGCCGAACACGCCCACCACCCAGCCGATGGCCACCACCGTTAGCCCCTGGGCATGCAGCCAGGCGGGGAAGAAAGCCCACACCAGGGCATCCACGAACTTCTCCACGCAGCCGGCCTGGGACAGGGCGCTGAAGGTGCGGTGGCGGAAGGACACGAGGCCGAAGATCTCCCGGGCCCCCGGGTGGTCGGAGACGTTGTCCGGGAAGCGCGGCCGGGGCCCCTTGTGGGCGCCGCTGGCATGGGCGTGGGCCTCGGCGCGGGCCCAGTGCAGGGTCTCGGCGGCGAACAGCCAGGCGGTGGCCAGGGCCACCAGGGCCACGGTAAGGCCGAACAGGAACAGCGCCCAGCGCGGGTCCATGTCGGCGGCCAGGTAGCCGGTGACTACGCTGGCGATGGCCACCCCGGTGTAGCCGGCGAACTCGTTGAAGCCGGTGGCCAGGCCGCGCTGCTCGGCGCGGGTTATGTCCGCTTTGGAGGTGACGGTCATGGACCAGGCAAAGCCCTGGTTCACCCCCAGCAGGACGTTGGCGGCGACGATCCAGCCCCAGGAGGGCGCGTAGAGGATCATGAATGGGATAGGCAGCGCCGCCAGCCAGCCCCACAGCAGCACCCGGCGCCGGCCCACCCGCTCCGAGAGGCGCCCGGCGACGAAGTTCAGCGCTCCCTTCACGAAGCCGAAGCTGATGATGAAGGCCATGAACAGGAGATAGGAGCCCGGTGCGAGACCGAACTCCTCCTCGGCCAGGGCGGGCACCACGTTGCGCTGCAGGCCGATGGTCAGGCCGACGAAGAGGACCTGCAGCATCTGGAAGCCGAACTGGCCGAGGTTGGCGCGGATGCCGTGGGTGTAGGCGGCGTGGTCCTTGCCTTCCGGAAGCTCAGCCATCGCCGTCCTCGCCGGTGCGGCTGCCGTCCAGGGTGGCCAGGAAGGGCCGCACCGCCTCGAAGGATTCCACCTGCTCCAGCACCAGCTGGCGCACGCCCTCGCATACGGAGAAAACCGCCGGCGAGGCCACCCGGTAGTAGCAGAACGAGCCCCGCTTGTCGCACAGCACCAGGGCCTGGGCCTTGAGCACGGACAGGTGCTGGCTGACGGCGGTCTTGGACAGGCCGGTGGCTTCGGCGAGCTGGGTGGCGGTGCGCTCCCCTTCGCGCAAGGCGTGAATGATCTCCAGGCGCTTGGGGTGACCGAGGGCCTTGAAGACCTCCGAGAACAGGGCGAAGCGGGCGGGCTGTTGGCTCATGGGTTTCAAAATCCAAGAGTTGCGGAATTTAGAAACTCTTTTGCCCTCGGCGCTCCATCCTGTCAACCGCGCCGGAGGAAAGCCATGCCGTTTCGCCCGCCGCGGGACTCTGCGACGGGACACGGACGGCCTCCACGCGAAAACAGCCACGGGCAGCACCCTTCTGCCCCGGTTTCTATCCCCGGGCATAGTGGGTGGGAGGGTGCCGGGCCGAGGCGGTATCATGTACCGCCTTTTACTTCCCGAGGAATCCAATGAGCCTGGCAACCATCGCCTCCACTTTCGCCGTGCTCTTCGTCGCCGAGCTGGGCGACAAGACCCAGCTGGTGGCCATGAGCCTCGCCCACCGCCACCGCGCCGCCCCGGTTCTGGCTGGGATCCTCACCGCCTTCCTGGTGCTGAACGTGCTGGCCGTGGCGGTGGGGGCGGTACTGTTCGAGCTAGTGCCCAAGCAGTGGATCCTGCTGGCGGCGGGCCTGCTTTTCCTGGCCTTCGGCTACCGCATCTGGCGCGAGGGTGAGGAGGACGAGGAGATGGAGGATGTGGCCGCCAGGGGGGGCTGGCGGGTGGCGCTGGGCAGCTTCGCCCTGATCTTCGTCGCCGAGCTAGGCGACAAGACCCAGCTCGCCCTGGTGGCCCTCGCCGCCAGCACCGGGGAGACCCTGGCGGTGCTCATCGGTGGAACCCTGGCCCTGTGGCTGGTGTCCCTGCTCGGCGTGGCGGTGGGCGCGACCCTGCTGCGCCGCATCCCGGCCGTCTGGGTGCACCGGGTGGCGGCGGTGCTGTTCTTCGCCTTCGGCGCCTGGGCGCTGTTCCGGGCGGCCACGGGGTAGACAAACCCCGGGCCGGACTGACCATCCCTTCTCTATCGGAGGGCCCAAGCCATGAGCGAGCATCCCGTAAGGTCGTCCACCATTACTTGCCCGGAATGTGGGCACCAGGAGACGGAAACCATGCCGCTGGAGGCCTGCCAGTGGTTCTACGAATGCCCGGGATGCGGGGCCTTGCTTCGGCCCAGGCCGGGGGACTGCTGCGTGTTCTGCTCATTCGGCACCGTCCCTTGCCCGCCCGTCCAACAGCAAGGGGGCCCCTGTTGCTAGGCTGGTGACCTTTCCCTTTGGCGCGCCTCGAGAATACAAATCTGGCAGGGAAGGAAGCAGTTATGAGCGGATGCTGCGGCGGCGATTCTTGCGCCCCCAACGCCACCAATCATCGACAATCCCGTACCTTGAAGGCGGTGCTGGGCATCAACACCGCCATGTTCGGCGTGGAGCTCACGGCCGGGCTGCTGATCGGCTCGGTGGCCCTGCTGGCGGACTCCCTGGATATGCTGGGCGACGCCCTTACCTACGGTGTGAGCCTGGCGGTGGTTGGCGCGAGTACGAAGAAGCGGGCTGGGGCGGCCCTGTTCAAGGGCCTCATCATGCTGGTCTTCGGCCTGTTCGTGCTGGGCCAGACTGCCTACCGGGCCTTTCTGCCGGAGCTGCCTGCCGCCCTGCCCATGGGGGCGGTGGCTGCCCTGGCTTTGGTCGCCAACGTGGTCTGCTTCGCGCTGCTGTGGCACCATCGCGGCGAGGACATCAACATGCGATCGGTGTGGCTGTGCTCGCGCAATGACCTGATCGCCAATACCGGGGTGATCCTGGCCGCCGGCGCGGTGGCGATTACCGCCACACCATGGCCGGACCTGGCCATGGGCCTGGTGATCGCCGCCGTATTCCTGCATTCCGCCTGGGAAGTGCTGGTTGATTCCTGGAGGCAATGGCGGACGGTCCCCGCGGGTGACGGCGGAGGCGCCACGGGGTAATCGCGGAGGAGTTGCGCCCGCGGCGTGGGTTGGGGTAAAAAACCGATCATGGATCGGTTTTTGGGGCGGGAGGACGTTCGGTTATGACGAATCTGCGGTTGGGCGAGCTGGAGGTGGCGGTACTGGAGGATCTGTGGGCCCGCGGGGCGGATCATGCCAAGGCGGTCCATGGGCGCCTCGGCGGGCAGCGCGGCATCTCCCTCAATACCATTCAGTCCACCCTGGAGCGCCTGTACCGCAAGGACCTCCTGCACCGGAGCAAGGAGGGCCACGCCTATATCTACCGCCCAGCCCTGGAGCGCGAAGAGCTGCTGGCGCGCCTGATTGAGGGGGCCACTGCGCCGGTGGCCGGCGAGGAGGGAGCCGATACCCTGCTTACCGCCTTCGTGGATTTCGCCGCCGAAAAGGATGAGGCGGCCCTTGACCGCCTGGAGGCGCTGATTGCCCGGAAGCGGGCGCAGGGCGCCAAGGACCCAGACGGATCATGACCTCCCTGATCCTGATCCTGGTGGTCCTGGGCCTGACGGCGGCAGGGGCTGCCGCAGCCTTGAGCCAGCTTGTCCGGCCCAAAGTCATGGGCCTGTTGCAGCGAATGCCCGTGGAGCAACAGGCCAATTTGCTGCTGGTCTGGGCGCTCTTCCCCTTGCTGGCCGGCCTCATGGCGGTGGCCGTGGTGGTGGCCCCTTCCGTCTCGGCCGCGCTGGGCCTGACGGCCGATCACTGCTTGCTGCACGGCACCCACCACAGCCACCTCTGCCTACTGCATCCCGGCACTACGCCTGAGATCCCCGGGGCGGGCGCCCTGCTGGGCCTGATGGCTGCCGGGCTGGTCCTAAGCGGGGCGTACAAGGTACGCGTGCTGGAACGGGCCAATCGACCGTGGCGAACGCTCCGAAGAATGGCCCGCCAAGCGCCCCGGGGGCCGACCCGGATCCTGGAGACCGCCCAGCCCGTGGCGGCCACGGTGGGCCTGCTGCGGCCCCAGGTGCTGTTCTCCCGCGGCCTTCTGGACCTCCTTTCCCCACAGCAGGACCGGGCGGTACGGGCCCACGAGGCTGCCCATCGGCGCCGGCGGGACCCTCTGCGGCTGGCCTTGGCGCGGCTGGGCACGACCCTGCACCTCCCGGATACAGGCCGGGCCTTGTATCGGGAGCTCGGGCTAACCGTGGAACGCGCCGCGGACGAGGCGGCCGCGCGAATCGTGGGCGACCGGGTCACGGTGGCCGAGGCGCTGCTGGCCGTGGCCCGTATGCGTCCCGTTCCCGCCCCGGGCCCCGGGTTCACGGGGAATCCCCTGGAGGTCCGAGTGCAGGCGCTTCTGGAGGACGCTCCCGCCAGTCGCCGGCCCTGGCGGGGGACAGGTTCCACTCTGGTGGGCTTTGCCCTGGCCCTGCTCGCCTTCTCCCCCCAGCTCCACCACGGGCTGGAAACCCTCCTGGGCCACCTCTAAAGGAACACCCATGGGTGCACCTCGAATTCCCCTTGCCATGGCAAAAAAACCGATCGCCGGTCGGTTTTCTTTCCTGGGGCTGCTTCTGCTCACCGGGCTGACCCCGGGCTCGGCCGTGGCTAGCTCCCCCCTCACCATCGAACGGGCCCTGCGAATGGCCGGGGAATACGCCCCCTTGCAGCGGGAGCTCCGGGCGGAGGTGGACTTGGCGGAGAGCCGGGCCCTGGGGGCCTCGCTGTGGCCCAATCCGCGGATGGACCTCTCCCAGGAGCGCTTCTCGGTGGACGGCAGCGACACCACCCAGCGTTTCTACAGCCTGTCCCAGGAATTCGATCTCTCCGGCCAGCGCGCCCTGCGGATCCGGGCAGCGCGAATCCGGACCGAGGGCGTGCGCCGAGGCAACGAATGGACGCGCCTGGAGCGCCGTGCCCGGGTCCGCGAGCGCTTCTACGCGGTGCTGGTCCAGCAGCGGCGGGTGGCAGCCCTTCGGGAGAGCCTCGACCGCCTAGACCGGGTGGCCGGCATTGTCGCCGAACGCCGCCGGGCGGGGGCGGCCTCCGGGTATGACCAGCGCCGACTGGAGCGCGAGCGGGCGGCCCTAAAGGCCCGGCTGCGTCAGGCCCGGGCCGAGCGGGAGCGCGCCTGGTCCGCCCTGCGCGCCCTGATGCCCGAGTCCGCCGCCTTGCCGGAGCAGGTGGCGGGGAACCTGCGTCCCGGGGAGGTGGCCTCACTGGCCCGCTACCGGGAGGCGCTGAACCGGCGGGCCGATCTGCGGCGCCTGCAGGTCGAGGCGCGCGCCGCCGGGCTCAGCCGGCAGGCGGCGAATCGGGCCTGGATCCCCGATCCCACCGTTGGTCTGGGCTACACCACGGTGGACCAGCCCGGGGGGGAGGGGGGCGGTCCACTAGTGGAGCTGGCCTTCCCCCTGCCCGTCTTTGACCGGGGTCAGGCCCAAGCGGCCGCCGCCACCGCCCGCCAGACCCGCGCCGAGGCCCGCTACCGGCGGCTGCTGGACCGGGCCCGGGCCCGGGTAAGCGGCCTGTGGCGGCAGACCAGGGAGCTGGACGCCGCTACCACCGAGTTTCGGCAGCAGGCCCTGGCCAAGTCCCGGGAGGTGACGAAGATCGCGGAATCCGCCTACCGGGCCGGGGAGCTGGGCATCCTGGAGCTGCTGGACGCCTACCGTGGTCAGCTTGACGCCCGTTTGCGTGCCTTGGAAATGGCGAGCTCCGCTCGGGCGAGCTGGATCGACCTGGCGCGCACCGCCGGCGGTGCGCGCCCGTAATCCCGGCCCAGCCGGAATCCGAGGACAGGTCCTATGGGCTATTACCTGACCAAGACGGTGATCACGGCGATCCTGGTGGTCGCCATCTCCGAGGTGGCCAAGCGCAGCTCCCTGATCGGGGGGATCCTGGCCTCGGTGCCGCTTACATCCGTGCTGGCCATGGTCTGGCTATACGTGGATACCGGCGACGTGGCCAGGGTCAGCGCCCTGGCAAGCAGCATCGTCTGGCTGGTGCTGCCCTCCCTGGTGCTGTTCGTGGTGCTCCCTTGGTTGCTTCACCGGGGCGTGTCCTTTCCCCTGGCCCTGACCGTGGCGATTGGGGCCACGGCGCTCGCCTACTGGGCGTTGGTCCTGGTGCTGGCCCGATTCGGCATCCGGCTCTGAGTGGGGCTGGTGCGCCGGCGCGGGAATTCTTTTCAAAACCTTTCGGAGGGGCCCGGGAGGCGGGGCAAAACCTCCGGGCTCCAAGGGGCCCTGCCCTGCGGGCATCCCTTCAGTCGCCCTACGACCTTGCCCCGCCTCCCGGGCGTTTGCATTTGCGGCGAATTCCCGCGCCGGCGCACCGGTCCCCTTTTTCCGAAGGGTTGCCCGTGACCAATAGCAAAGACCTCAACAAGAGGGCCCACCGGATCGCCGTGCGGCCTCTTCCATCTCTACCCCAAACGGGAGAAAACAATGAAGCACAACCTCTTGATCAGCCTCCTCACCATCGCCCTGAGCACCGGTACCGCCCTCGCCGGGGAAGGCCACGACCATTCTGGCGGTCATGGCCATGAATCCGGTGCAAGTGACGAGCCCAAAACCGAAGCCTTCTATCCGGGTGAAGACCAGGGTGAGGGGGAGACCGGAGAGGACCACGGCGACCACGAGCATGAAGCCCACGAAGAAGGCCACAGCGGTCATGGCGAGGGCGAAGAGCGCCACGACAAGCAAGCCCATCAGGATAGCCACGGGCATGGCCATGACCACTGAGCATTTCTTCCGCCGCCCCGCGGTCCTGCTGCCCGGTCTGCTGGCAGTGCTGCTTGCCGCCTGCGACGGCGGCGCGGGGCATTCCCATGGCGAGGAAGGGCGTGGTCACGACCACGTCGCCGAGCCCGGGAGCTCGGCAGCCTCCGAGCGGCCGAGCCGGGTGGTGACCCGATTCAATGACGCCACCGAGCTGTTCGTGGAGTACCCGGTGCTGGTGGCCGGGGAGGCCTCTCGCTTCGCCGCCCACCTCACCTGGCTGGACGGCTACCAGCCGGTGGACTCGGGGCGGCTCACCGTAACCCTGAACCGCGACGGCAAGGTGGTGGCCGGCTTCCGGGTTGGGCGGCCCACGCGGGGCGGGCTGTACACCCCGGAGGTCACGCCCCGCGAGGCGGGCACCTTCACCATGGTGCTGACCTGGGAGGAAGGCGACCGCCGCACCGTGCACCGCCTGGAGGGCGTCCGGGTCTACGCCAGCCGGGCGGAGGCGCCCAAGCAGCTGGCCGCAGGGGGGGAGGGGGACATTACCTTCCTCAAGGAGCAGCAGTGGCGGCTGCCTTTCGGCACGGCGGTGGCCACCGAGCGGCGTCTGCGTGCCACGGTGCCGGCCACCGGCACCCTGCAGGCGGCCCCGGCCGGCGATCGCCGGGTCACCGCCCCGGTCCCCGGACGGCTGCAGGCCCCGGAGGGGGGCTTCCCCGAGGCCGGCCAGCAGGTGGCCAGCGGGGAGGTGCTGGCCCGCATCGTGCCCCGCCTGGGCACGGGCACTGACCTGGCCACCCTGCGCCTGGCGGTGACCGAGGCCGAGTCCGAGTACCGCATGGCCCGGCGCGAGCGGCGGCGTCTGGAGGGGCTGCTGGCCAAGGATGCGGTGCCCGAGCGCCGGGTGGCCGAGGCCCGCTCCCGGGCACGGGTGGCCCAGGCCCGGCTGGAGGCGGCCCGCCAGCGCCTCGCCGCCTACCAGGCGGAAAAGGGGAAGGGCGACGGGCCCGCCGGGGTACCGGTGCTCGCCGGGGCCGAGGGCCGGGTCGCCGAGCTGCGCGCCACGCCGGGCACCCAGGTGCGGGAGGGGGACGCCCTGATGCGAGTGGTGAACCGGCGCCGGCTGTGGCTGGTGGCCCGGGTCCCCGAGGCGGAGGCGAGCCGGCTGAAGCGGCCCACCGGCGCCTGGGTCACGCCCACCGGACACGACCGCGCCCTCAAGGTGGACACCGCCGCGGGCGCCCACCTGCTGTCCGCCGGTCAGACGGTGGACCCCGAGACCCGCACGGTACCGGTGACCTTCGCCCTGGCCAATCCGGGCGACCTGCGCGCTGGCACCAGCGCGGCGGTGCGGGTCTGGACCGGCAAGGGCGCCAAGTCCCTGGCCGTGCCGACGGCGGCGGTGCAGAAGGAGGCCGGGGAGGCGGTGGTCTACGTCCAGACCAGCGGCGAGGCCTTCGCCCGTCGCCCGGTAACCCTGGGCACCCAGGAGGGCGGGTACGTGGCGGTCACCAGCGGCCTGGAGCCCGGCGAGCGGGTGGTGACCCAGGGCAGCTACCTGGTCCGCCTGGCCGCCAGCGGCGATACCGGGGCCGGACACGGCCACGCGCATTAGCTCTAGCCGGCTATTTCGCGCATCGGGACGCCCCCGGTAGAGAAGGTGTAGGAGCGGTCTCCAGGCCGCGACCCGCTGGCACTGACTAATTAGGCCGCGGGTTTGCTGAAGAGCAGCTACCGCAACCCAGTTCCGGGAAGCCTGGCTGCGGGCAGGGCTGAAGAGCGTCTACCAGGAATGGCGGCTTCGCTTTTGGAAGTCGCGACCTGGAGATCGCTCCTACAACGGTAAGCAGCCCGCCGTACCCTTTCCGCATCCCCGTTTAGGAACCTCCATGATCGGCAAAATCGTCCAATGGTCCCTCAAGTTCCGGCTGTTCGTGCTGGCGGGGGCCGCCCTGCTGCTGGCCTGGGGAATCGTTGAGTCCATGCGCAGCCCGGTGGACGTCTTCCCCGAGCTCACCGCGCCGCGGGTCACCGTGGTCACCGAGGCCCACGACATGGCGCCCCGCGAGGTGGAGCGGCTGGTGACCTACCCGGTGGAGACGGCCCTGAACGGCTCGGCGGGGGTGCGCCGCATCCGCTCCTCCACCGGCGTGGGGATCTCGGTGGTGACGGTGGAGTTCGAGTGGGGCACGGACATCTACCGGGCGCGGCAGGTGGTGTCCGAGAAGCTGCAGGGGGTGCGGGGCGCGCTGCCGCCGGGGGCGGGCCAGCCCACCCTGGCGCCGGTGACCTCGGTAATGGGCGAGGTGATGTTCCTGGCGGTGACCGGCGAGGCCGATCCCATGGCCCTGCGCACCGCCGCCGACTGGACGGTGCGCCGCCGGCTGCTGGCGGTGCCGGGCGTGGCCCAGGTGATCCCCATCGGCGGCGACATCAAGCAGTACCAGGTGCAGGTAAATACCGAGCGGCTGGCCGCTCACGGCGTCGGCCTGAACAAGGTGGTGGCGGCGGTGGCCGATACCAACCGCAACGTCTCCGCCGGCTTCTACGTGGACAGTGGCCGCGAGCTGCTGATCCATGGCCTGGGGCGGGTGTCCGATCCCGAGGAGATCGGCAACACGGTGGTGGTCAGCCGCGACGGCCATCCGGTGCGGGTCCGGGATCTGGCCGAGGTGGCCATCGGGCCCGCCCCGGTGCGCGGCACCGGTTCCCGCAACGGCGAGGCCGCGGTGGTGATGGGCGTACAGAAGCAGCCGGGGGTGAACACCCTGGCCCTCACCGAGCGCCTCGATGCGGAGATCGAGGCGCTGCGCACGGACCTGCCGGAGGGGGTAGCCCTCAAGGCCGACCTGTTCCGCCAGGCGGATTTCATCCACACCGCCGTGGACAACCTGATGGAGGCGCTGCGCGACGGCGCCATCCTGGTGGTGGCGGTGGTCCTGCTGTTCCTGGTGAGCCTGCGTGCCGGGCTGGTGAGCCTGGTGGCCATCCCGCTGTCGCTGGTGGCGGCGGTGCTCGCCCTGCGCGGCATGGGCGGCACCCTGAACACCATGACCCTGGGCGGCCTGGCCATCGCCATCGGCGCGGTGGTGGACGACGCCATCATCGTGGTGGAGAACATCGTCCGCCGCCTGCGGGAGAACAACGCCCGACCGGAGGGCGAACGCCGACCGGCCATTTCGGTGGTGGGGGAGGCCAC
Source organism: Thiohalorhabdus sp. Cl-TMA (assembly GCF_041821045.1). Lineage (NCBI taxonomy): Bacteria > Pseudomonadati > Pseudomonadota > Gammaproteobacteria > Thiohalorhabdales > Thiohalorhabdaceae > Thiohalorhabdus > Thiohalorhabdus methylotrophus. The sequence goes on from NZ_JBGUAW010000003.1 coordinate 246,780, forward strand.
CCGCGAGATCCAGGGCTCCATCGTCTTCGCCACCTTCATCATCATCCTGGTGTTCACGCCGCTGTTCTTCCTGCCCGGCATCGAGGGACGCTTCATGGGGCCGCTGGGCTTCGCCTATATCGTTGCCCTGGGCGCGTCCCTGCTGGTGGCGATCACCGTCACACCCGCCCTGGCGAGCATCACTCTGCCGTTCTCCCGGACCGTCAAGCGGGCCTTGGAGCCGCGCATGGTGGAGCGCACCAAGCGGGCCTTCGCCCCGCTCCTCGATGCCACCCTGCATCGCTGGCGGGCGCTGACCGCCGCTTCCCTGCTGGTGCTCGCCGGGGCCGGGGCGGCCCTGACCTGGGCCGGGCAGTCCTTCCTGCCGGAGTTCAACGAGGGCTCGCTCACCGTCAGCGTGGTGACCCGGCCGGGCACGGCGCTGGAGGAATCCGACCGGCTCGGCAGCATGGTGGAGGCCATCCTCCTGGAGCACCCGGAGGTGACCTCCACCGCGCGGCGCACCGGCCGGGCGCAGCTGGACCCCCACGCCCAGGCGGTGTACGCCAGCGAGATCGACGTCTCCCTGGACCTGGGCGACCGCCCCAAGGCGGACCTGCTGGCCGACCTGCGCGCCGAGCTACAGGCGGTGCCGGGCACCAACGTGGTCATCGGCCAGCCCCTGTCCCACCGCATCGACCACATGCTCTCCGGCACCCGCGCCAACATCGCCGTGAAGCTGTTCGGCCCCGAACTGGACCGGCTGCGGGAGCTGGCCAAGGAGGTGCAGGGCGTCATGGAAGGGGTGCCGGGGGTGGTGGACCTGGCGCGCCAGCCCCGAGCCCAGATCCCCTTCCTCACCGTGGACTTCGACCGCGACGCCATCGTCCGCCACGGCCTGACCACCGGCGAGGTGGGGCGGGCGGTGCGCACCGCCTTCACCGGCACCACCGCCTCCCGGGTGCTCCAGGGCCAGAAGGCCTTCGACCTGGTGGTGCGCCTGCCCCCAAAGGCCAAGGAGGACCGCGACGCCATCGGCGAGGCGCCCATCACCACTGCCGACGGCACCCAGGTGCCGCTGCACGCCCTCGCCGAGATCCGCGAGACGCGCGGGCCCAACACCATCCTGCGCGAGGACGTGGCGCGCAAGATGATCGTCATCGCCAATGTCTCCAAATCCGATCTGGTGGGCGTGGTGCGCGACGCCCAGGAGGCCGTGGCGGCGCAGGTGGCGCTGCCCCCGGGCTACCGCATCGAGTACGGCGGCCAGTTCCGGGCGGCCCAGGAGTCCACCCGCGCCCTGCTGTGGATGGGGGCGGCGGTGCTGGCGGGGATCTTCCTGCTGCTCTATGTGGCCTTCGACTCGGCGCGCGACGCCACCCTGGTCATGGTCAACCTGCCGCTGGCCCTGATCGGCGGCATCGCGGGGCTGTTCGCGGCCGGCGGGGTGATCTCGGTGGCCACCCTGATCGGCTTCATCGCCCTGTTCGGCATCGCCACCCGAAACGGCGTCATGCTGGTGAGCCACATCCACACCCTGCGCGGGCAGGAGGGCGAGGGGCCGCTGGCGGCGGTGCGCCGCGCCACCCTGGAGCGGCTGGTGCCGATCCTGATGACCGCCCTGTCCGCCGGCCTGGGGCTGCTGCCCCTGGCCCTGAGCGCCGGGGAGCCGGGCAGCGAGATCCAGGCGCCCATGGCCTTGGTCATCCTGTTCGGGCTGCTGTCCTCCACCATCCTGAATATGGTGGTGCTCCCGGCGCTGTATCTGCGCTTCGGGGCGGCGAGCCGGACAGGCCGGGAGGGGACGGTTTAAATCGGCGTCGAGGCGTCCTTGTGCAGGGACAGGGCGAGGAAGGCCCCAAAGGGCAGGTGGGCCGGGAGCATCCGCTCCAGGACGCGACCGACCGGTCCGGCATTGGGAGAGAAGATGACCGTGCCCCAGCGTGTTGCGTCTGGGGCAGGAGAAAGTGCGCTGGACCAGGAGCGGGCCTCCCCGAGGCTGTCCCAACGGGCGTTGGCGTAGCCGCCGCGCCCGGCCTTTCTACGGTGGAGCAGGCTGCGCCGGTTCAGCAGCCCCACCAGCACCGCCCTTCTCGCCACCCGCCACATCTCCGCCAGCGCCGCCTCCGGGTTGTCGATGAAGCACAGGCTGGTTACCGCGGTCACCAGGTCGAAGGAGTGGTCGGCGAAAGGCAGGCTGATGGCCGTGCCCCGCACCCAGGGCAGCTCGGGGCTCCAGTGACGGGTGTAGTCCAGCATGGCGGGGTCGGGGTCCAGCCCGGTAACTGCCAGCCCGGCCCCGGCGAAGCGCCGGGTGAAGTGGCCGGTACCGCAGCCCACATCCAAGAGGGTCTCTCCGGACTGCGGCTGCAGCAGGCGGTGCATGAGCGTCGCCTCCCGCCCGGCGATTCAGACGCCGTGCGGGGTGTGGTACCAAGCCTCGTAGTCCGCCGCCTCCATGCGGTTCTCCTGCCTGATAGGGACGGGAGCGAGCTTAAACCGCGCAGCTTGAGCGGAGCCAGTGGGGAGAGGGGGCCTAGCTTTGCAGCGGGGCAGGAGGTGGCTTGTACAGGCGCCCCGGGGTGCTCCGGGGCGCCGGGTAGAGACGGGGCCGGAAGCTGCCGCCCGCTAGTGCTTGTACCCGTGCTTGGAGCCGTGCTTGCCGCCACCCATGTGCATTTTGTGCATGCGCTTCTTCATTTCCTGCAGCTTCTGCATCTGTTCCTGGTTGAGCACGCCCATCATTTCGTTGCGGGTCTGGACCTTTCCCTGGAGCAGGGTTTTCTTCTTCTGGGCGATCTGTTCATAGATCTTGCCGACTTCTTCGGGGCTGGGCTGGTCCTTCTGCATCTCCTGGTAGAGCTGCCAGCGGAGCTGCATCATCTCCACCTTCATTCCGGCGCGCTGCTGGGCGTATTCCTTGTAGATATTCGCCATTTCCTGGACCTGGCCCTCGTCCAGGCCCAGGGCGCTCATGCCCTTCATCATCATGCCGTGGTCCATCATGTCCATGCCGTGGTCCGACATACCGCCTTCCATCATACCGTGGCCCATCATCATGCCGTGCAGCTCCCCGTGCTCGTAATCGTTCGCGAGGGCGGGGGCGGCCAGGGAAACCGCGGTTGCAGTGCCCAGGGAAACAAAAAGATTGCGGAATATTCGGTTCATGGCCCATTTCCTCCCGTGTAGCGGCGAATTGTTCCGGGCAACAAAGCTTCTTCGGGCTTCCTTACCACCCTGTGCAAAGTGCTTTTCCGTGGTCCAGAAGGGAAGTCCCTGCTCCTATCCTCTTTGCCCGGAGCCCGTCAGGGGGCCTGCGCGGCGTCTCCCTTGGGCTGGAACCGTTCCAGCAGCTTGGCGTTGACGGCGACGATCACCGTGGAGGCGGACATCACCGCCGCCCCCACCGCCGGGGGCATGAGGAGCCCGGCCCAGTAAAGGGCACCGGCGGCTAGGGGGATAGCGACGATGTTGTAGCCGGCCGCCCACCACAGATTCTGGATCATTTTGCGATAGGTGGCGGCGGACAGCTCCGCCACCGCCGCCACGTCGCGGGGGTCGGAGTTCACCAGCACGATGTCGGCGGATTCCACGGCCACGTCGGTACCGGCCCCGATGGCGATGCCCAGATCGGCCTCCACAAGGGCAGGGGCGTCGTTGACGCCGTCACCCACCATGGCGACGGTCAGGCCACGGTCCTTCACCTCGCGGATCTGTTTGGCCTTCTGGTCCGGCAGCACCTCGGCGAAATAGTCGTCGAGGCCCAGCTCGCCGGCCACGGAGCGGGCCACCTGCTGGGAGTCGCCGGTGAGCATCATGCACTGGATCCCCAGGGCCTTGAGGCGGTCGATGGCCTGCCGCGATTCCTCGCGGACGATGTCGGCGAGGGCCACGGCCCCCACCGCCTCGTTATCCCGCACCACATAGACCACCGTGTGGCCGTCGGCGGCGAGCCGCTCCGGACGGTCACTGTTCACGGCCAAGCCCTGGCGTTCCACGTAGCCGGGGCTGACCACGCGAACGGTGGCCTCGCCCACCTCGGCCTCCACGCCCTCGCCGGGCAGGTTCCGGAATTCCCCCGGTTGTTGGATGGTCAGCCCCCGGTCCTGGGCGCCGCGGACGATGCCGCGGGCGATGGGGTGCTCCGACTGGCCCTCCAGGGCGGCGGCCAGGGCCAGCGCCTCGTTCTCATCCAGGCCTCCGAGGGCCACCACCTCGCTGACCCCGAAGCGCCCTTCGGTGAGGGTGCCGGTCTTATCGAAGACGATGGCGTCCAGGTCCCGGGCGCGCTCGAAGGCGGCGCGATCGCGGATCAGTAGCCCGTTCTTGGCCGATTTGGTGGTGGAGACCGCCACCACTAACGGCACCGCCAGGCCGAGGGCGTGGGGGCAGGTGATGACCATGACCGTGACCATGCGCTCCAGGGAGAAATCGAAGGCGTAGCCGGCCGCCAGCCAGGCCGCCAGGGTGACCGCCCCCACGGTGAGCGCGATGTAGGTGAGCCATGCGGCGGCGCGGTTGGCCAGGTCCTGGGTTCGGGAGCGGGACTGCTGGGCCTGGCGGACCATGTCGATGACCTGGGAGAGGTAGGTATCGGCCCCGGTCTTCTCGATCTCCAGGGTCAGCGCCCCCTCGCCGTTCACGGAGCCGCCGATGGCCTCATCGCCCGGGCCCTTGCTCACGGGTTTCGATTCGCCGGTGAGCATGGACTCGTTGAGGCTGGAGGTGCCTTCCTCGATGACCCCGTCGGTGGGGATCTTCTCGCCGGGCTTCACCAGCACCCGGTCCCCGGGAGAAAGGTCCTCCACGGAGACTTCCTCGGGGTCCCCTCCCTTGGTGAGCCGGTGGGCGGTGGCGGGCATGAGCTTGACCAGGGCCTCCAGCGCCCCCGAGGCGCCCATTACCGAGCGCATCTCGATCCAGTGCCCCAGCAGCATCACGTCCACCAGGGTGGCGAGCTCCCAGAAGAACACCCTGCCGGAGAGGCCGAATACCACCGCCGAGGAGTAGAGGGAGGCCACGCTGATGGCCAGGGCGATCAGGGTCATCATGCCCGGCTGGCCTTGTTTCAGCTCCGAGGTCAGGCCGGTAAGGAATGGCCAGCCACCGTAGAAGAAGACGCCCACCGAAAGGGCGAACAGGACGTACCCGTCTCCCGAAAAGGCCAGGGTTTCGGTCAGTCCCAGGAAGGACTGGATCATGGGAGAAAGGGCCAGGATGGGGACGGTCAGGGCCAGCGAGACCCAGAACCGTTGCCGGAAATCGGCGATCATGGCGTCATGGGCATGATCTCCGTGGGCCCGGCCGCCGTTGCCGTGATCACCGGTGGCGCGGGGCGCACGGGCATGCTGGTCGGCTTGCGTGGAAGTGGTTGAAGGCTGCAAAGCTTCCTCCGGCAGGTGCTATCGGAATACCGGCCGTCCCTCCAGGGCATGGTGGGCCATGAGGGAGCCGGCCGCGCTCCAGGCCTGGTGCTGGTTTCCTCCGGCGGTTAGCTGTCGTCCGTGCACGTACTCCGGGAAGGACCAGGACGCCCCGGCCATGGGCAGGGCGTTGGCGCGGTCAATGGCCTCGGTGACCCGCAGGGCCTGCTCGGTCCGGCCGCGATGGGCCAGGTCGGCCGCGTGAAAGCCCGAGAGCATGGGCCACAGCCCGCCGTTATGGTACTCGTGCGGCTGGTTCTTGAAGGAATAGGAGAAGGTCATCTGCAGCTCCTCCCATTCCTCGTCGCGGGGAGTGATGACCGGGTGGAAGGCCGGCGCCAGCGGCAGCTCCTCGGGAAGGATGCCGTCCAGATAGGCGTCCACGCTTCCCTGCTGGGTGGGGTCGGCGATACCGAGAAGGGAGGCCAGGAGGTTGGCGAACGCGTCGAATCGGTAGCCGTAGCCCGAGGGGGAGAAGAAGGGCAGCCAATACCGGCCGTGGCAGAAGCAGGCCGCTTCCCGGCCCTTTTCCCAGAGGATCTCGTGGTAGGCGTCCGGGGGCGGCTCGGCATCCCTCTCGGGGAACCAGTAATTGGCCCGGATCAGATGGTGGAGCCGCGCCCGTTTTTCCTCCAGAGGGTGGTCCGCCGAGCCGTGCAGTGCCTGATGGATGCGGCACAGCTCCGATTGGGCCTGGAGATAGAGGAGCTGGTCGTAGAGGACGTAGCCGTGCTGCAGGTATTCGTCCGCCCAGTCGCCCGTCTGGGGCACGTGGAGCAGGCCCCGGTTGTTCATCTCCCAGGCCCCGAGCAGGAACTGGACCCGTTCCAGGTGCGGCGTGATGGCATCCAGAAAGCCGTCGTCACCGGTCGCCCGCCAATACTGCCCGCAGCCGACCACGAACCAGAGGTCGGCGTCCACCCGTCCGGCCGTTCCGCCGTAGCTGATACGGTCGGCGCGGGGGTCCACGTTGCTGGGGATTTCCCCGTGGCGCCCCTGGTAGCGGGCAAGGGTGCTCAGCGTCCGCCGGAAGGTGTCGATCAGCCCCTCGTCCCCGGTCATCAGGGCCGCCAGCCCCACGATGCCGCCATCCCGGGCCCAGACGCGCTGGTAATTGTCCTGTTTCACGGGGCTGGCGAGGAACCCGGACGGGGAGCTGCAGCTCCGGAGAAGCGCGAGGGCCCTGCGGTAGCCGTCGTCCTCCATGGCTTTCCTGCTCTCGGTGACTCCCATGCCTCCAGGGTATATGGTGCGGCCTGGAGGCCTACCAGGATGGACCCGCATCCCCGTAGGGCCTCGCGGCCTGTTCTCCGCGGCGGCGGCAACGGCGCGGGGGTGGCGTACCGGCGGGTGTTTGCTGCACATTGCGGATAAAGGTGTCCGGACCGGTGATGCCGGCACCGGGCGCCCGACACCCGGCGTGAGCCGAAGGACGACAGCCCACCATGAAGACCCTGCTTCTGCTCCTGCTTATCACGCTATCCGAAGCCACCATCGGTGTTTTCGTGAAGCTCGTCGATGGCCGGATCCCCATTCAGACCCTCAATTTCTACGCCCTGGCCTTCGCCGCGGCGTTCCTCATGGCGGCCCTGCCGCTGGCCACCGGACAGTCCCCGCGCTTTCCCCGGGACAATGTTAAGGACACCGTGATCATCGGGGCACTGATTGCCCTGCAGATCAGCGTGTTCAACTTCGCAATGACCCTGGCGCCCATCGCCAACGTGGTGATCTTCTGGAGCGTGGCGCCCTTCTTCACCTTTATCTTCTCCGCCGTCTTCCTCGGCGAGAAGGCGCGCAAGAGCTATATCCTGATCTTCGCCCTGGCCCTTACCGGCATCGTCCTGGCCAAACCGCTCGAGGGGGGCAACATGGCCGGCAACCTCGTGGCGCTGGGCGACGGCGCCATCTATGCGGCCATGGTCACCTACATGCGCCACGAGGGGAAAACCGAGGCGGGCAACGACATCGCCTGGTCCATGCTGACCGGGGCGCTGCTGCTCTCGCCCGCGCCCTTGCTGTTTGGTCCGGGCGCCGTCGGGGCCATGATCCCGTACCCCACCCTCGGGGCTTCCCTGCCGGTGATGTTGTGGGCGGCCTGCCTGGGGATCGTCTCCACCGGCTTCGCCTATTTCGGCATCTCCATCGTCCTGAAGCGACTCCGCGCCAATGCCTACGCGCTCGTCGACATCATCGTCTCTCCGGTGGTGGCCTCCCTGCTGGGGTATCTGGTCTTCGGCGAGGTGCCCGCCGGGAGCACCATCTACGGGGGAGCTATCCTGCTGGGTGCCGGGTTCTGGCTGACCCTGGAGATGTCGCGGGGCCGGGAGAGCCAGGCCGTGCATCCCGATCAGTGCGCATCGGGAAGCCGGGCCGTCTCCTCCCGGGCATAGGGGTCGGCGGGAACTCCTTGACCTGGCCGTGGTCTCAAGTTTACAACTTGTTGTAAGGTTGAGGCTCACCGCATAGAGGGGAGGAGTGCCCATGTCCACCATGACCATCGGCCAGCTGGCGGGTGAGCTGGGGCTGGCCACGGAGACCCTGCGCTACTACGAGCGTCGCGGGCTGGTAATCCCGAGCGGGCGTTCGGGATCCGGCTATCGCCTGTACGGGGAAGACGCCCGGGAGCGGCTGCGCTTCATCCGCCGGGCGCAGGCCCTGGGCTTCAGCCTCGACGAGGTGGCGGAGCTGCTGGCCATGTCCGACAGTCCCCAAGCCGGCGCCGGCGAGGTGAAGGCGCTCACCGATAACCGAATCGCCGACATCGAGGCACGGATCCGGGACCTGGAGCATCTGCGCGACGGCCTCAAGGCGCTCTCCGAGCAGTGTCCGGGGCACGGCTCCACTGCGGACTGCCCCATCCTGAGCGCCCTGAACCGGGACGATGAGTAGAAGAACCGGAACGTAGTCCTGTAGGAGCGACCTCCAGGTCGCGATACTTGAACGGGCACGTTGGGAATTGCTGCTGAATCAATGGGCGGCTTGCTCCCCATGGGAGGGAAACGCATGAAGGAATTGGACCTCGGCATCGAAGGCATGACCTGCGCCTCCTGCTCCTCGCGGGTGGAGCGGGCCCTGAACAAGCTGGAAGGGGTCTCCGAGGCGAGCGTCAACCTGGCCTCGGAGCGGGCCACCGTGCGCTTCGACGAGGAGGCGGTGGACGCCGAGCGGATCGCCGAGACGGTTAGCGAGACCGGCTATGCGCCCCTGATCGCAGAATACGAGATCGGCGTGGGCGGCATGACCTGCGCCAATTGCTCCTCCCGGGTGGAGCGTAAGCTGAACAAGCTGCCGGGCGTGGTGACGGCCACCGTGAATCTTGCCACCGAGCGGGCTACGGTGCGCTATTTCCCGGAGACCGTGACCCCGCGGGGCATCGCGGCGACCATCAGCGACACCGGCTACGAGCCCCGGCCTCTGGAGGAAGAGGCCGGGGAGCAGGATCCCGGGGCGCGGCGCGCCCGCTCGCTGGCAGCCATGCGCCGCGACCTGTGGATCGCGGCCGGACTCACAGTGCCGGTGCTTTTCCTTGCCATGGGTGCCATGGTGGTGCCGGGACTCCACGAGCTGCTGGCCGCCGCGGAGCCGTGGCCGGGGGCCTGGGATTGGACGCAGCTGGTGCTCACCACCCTGGTGCTGGCCATTCCCGGGCGGCGCTTCTGGGGACCGGGCCTCCAGGCCTATCGCCAGGGCTCCCCGGACATGAACAGCCTGGTGGCCACCGGCGCCGGGGCCGCGTGGCTCTACAGCCTGGGCGTGGTGGTGGCCCCGGGCCTGTTCCCGGCCGAGGCCCGCGGTCTCTATTTCGAGTCCGCAGCGGTGATCGTCACCGTGATCCTGTTCGGGAAGTACCTGGAGGAGGTGGCCAAGGGGCGCACCAGCCAGGCCATCCGCAAGCTGGTGGGCCTGCAGGCCAAAAATGCCCGGGTGCTGCGCGACGGGGTGGAGGAAGAGGTCCCGGTGAGCCGGGTTCAGGTGGGCGATTGGCTCGTGGTGCGCCCCGGGGAGCGGATCCCGGTGGACGGCCGGGTTACCGAGGGCAGCAGCTACGTGGACGAATCCATGCTCACCGGGGAGCCGGAGCCGGTGGTCAAGGCCGCCGGCGACGAGCTGGTGGGCGGCACCGTGAACCAGTACGGTGTCCTGCAATTGGAGGCTACCCAGGTAGGTAGTGACACGGTGCTGGCCCAGATCATCCGCCTGGTGGAGCGGGCCCAGGGGGCCAAGCTGCCCATCCAGGGTCTGGCGGACCGGGTGGTCCGGGTGTTCACTCCCGTCGTGCTGGGGGTGGCCGTGCTGACTTTCCTGCTGTGGCTGGCTTTCGGCCCCGCGCCGGCAATCACCCTGGCCCTGGTGAGCGCGGTGGCGGTGCTGGTGGTGGCCTGTCCCTGCGCCATGGGCCTGGCCACGCCGGCGGCCATCATGGTGGGTACCGGGCGGGCGGCCGAGCTGGGCGTGCTGTTCCGCAAGGGCGAGGCCCTGGAGCGTCTCTCGGAGGTGGATACGGCCGTGTTCGACAAGACCGGCACGCTCACCGAGGGCCGGCCGCGACTCACCGACTTGGAGACCGCCGACGGCGAAACGGCCGGTGCCCTGCGCCTGGCCGCCGCCGCGGAGGCGGCCAGCGAGCACCCGCTCGGGGCCGCCGTGCGCGAGGCCGCGGACGGCCGCGGTCTGAATATCCCGGAGGCCGAGGGGTTCGAGGCGGTGCCGGGCCACGGGGTGCGGGCCGAGGTGGACGGCGCCCGGGTGCTCGTGGGCTCGGCGCGCCTGCTGACGGAGCACGGCGTGGACGCCTCGGCCTGGGCGGGGCGCGCATCCGCGCTGGCCGGGGCGGGCAAGACCCCCATCTTGCTGGCGGTGGATGATACGGTTCAGGCAGTGCTGGCCGTGGCCGATCCGCTCAAGGCGGAGGCGGCCGCCGCCGTGGCCGCACTGCGCGAGCGCGGGCTGCGCGTGGCCATGATCACCGGTGACAACCGCGCCACTGCCGAGGCCATCGCCCGGCGCGCGGGCATCGACGAGGTGCGCGCGGAGGTGCTGCCCGACGGCAAGGCGGAAGCCGTGGAAGCCATGCAGGGCGCGAGCCGGCGGATCGCCTTCGTGGGCGACGGCATCAACGATGCCCCGGCCCTGGCCCAGGCCGAGGTAGGCGTGGCGGTGGGCACCGGAACCGACATCGCCATCGAAGCCGCGGACGTCACCCTGAGCCGGGGCAGTCTCGACGGGGTGGTCACCGCCCTGGACGTGGCTCGGCGCACCCTGAGTACCATCCGGGGCAACCTGTTCTGGGCCTTCGCCTACAACGTTGTGCTGATCCCGCTGGCGGCGGGGGTCTTCTACCTGCCGTTCGGCTGGCACCTGAATCCCATGATGGCGGGCGTGGCCATGGGCCTTTCCAGCCTGTTCGTGGTTTCCAACAGCCTGCGGCTGCGTAGAATGCGTCCGGTCCGGCTTTCCGGGGAAGGGGGGCATGTCCCCGCCGCGGAGCCCGAGGCGGACGCCACGCCGGCGAGGGCCGCCTGAATTTCAAACGTCGATTTGAGCGATAAGGAGGACGAGATGGCGGGCACCACCCTGAAGGTGACGGGCATGACCTGCCGCCACTGCGTGAACGCCGTGAAGGAGGTCCTGGAGGAGGTGAACGGCGTGGAAAGCGCCGAGGTCTCCCTGGAGGAGGGCCGGGCCGAGGTCACCGGCAATGCCGACCCTTCGGCCCTGATCAAGGCGGTGGCCGAAGAGGGCTACGAGGCGGAGGTGGCAACCTAGGCGGCGCCCTATCTCCGGTGCCGGTTGGGCCCTGCACCGCTCCCCCGGCATTGAATTCGCCGCGAATTTCCGCCACAGCGAGCTAGGTTCGGCGGAACAGGGCCCCCACGAACTGTTGTGGTTTGCCGGCCGGGGTTCGGTGGGCTTCGTACCGGGTGGCGCATAGCTCGAATCCGGTACCCAGGGCTTCCTCCAGTCCCTCTGGGGTGTAGCGCACTACCGGGAGTCCGCTGCAGCAATCGGGCCCGTCGGGACCGAAGCTTGCTATGATCACGTGACCTCCGGCCGGCACGGTGGAGCGCAGGCGCTCGAGATAGGCGGTGCGCTCGCCAGCCTCCGTGAGGAAGTGGAACACCGCCCGGTCGTGCCATAGCCGATAGCACCGGGGCGGTTCCCAGGCGGTGACATCGGCCTCGATCCAGGCCACGGAGGCGGCGCGCTCGCCGAGGCGTTCCCGCGCTTGGGCCAGGGCGCTACCCGCCAGATCGAGTACCGTTACGTCGGAGTGGCCCCGGTCCAAAAGGGCATCAACCAGGTGCGCCGCCCCGCCGCCGATGTCGATGATCGGTTCATCGGGCGCGGTTCCGGCCTGTCCGATGAGCGCCAGGGACATTTGTGGTCGATCCTGGTGCCAGCTCACCTCGGATTCGTCCTTCTCGTGATAGATCCGCTCCCAATGCCCCTTCCGGGCCTCCCAAACCTGATTCATTGCCCTTTCCCCTCGGTAGCCGCTGAAGAGCTGACCCGCTCTATCGGTAGATCCGCCTCGTTCCAGGCCGTCATGCCGCCGCGGACCATGTGCACGTCGGAAAAGCCGTTCCGGGCGAGAAGGTCCGCGGCCTTGGCCGAGCGTCGGTCGGCCTTGCAGAGCAAGGCGACGGGGCGATCCGTGGCACCGGACAGCTCGTCGAGGCGACGAGGCAGCTCGTCCACGGGGAGGTTGACCGCCCCGGGGATATGGCCGAGCGGTCCGGTGAATTCCTCCGGCGTGCGCACATCCACCACCAGCAGGTCGTCCCCCGCCTCCAGGCGCTGGTGGATTTCGTCCACTTCCAGCATGGACCGTTGCCGTAGCCGGGCCACCAGCCGGGGCAGGAAGGCTGCCAGGGCCAATAGGGCCAGGCCCAGAAGACCCTTCCGGATCAAGTCCTCGGCGCCGGTGGCCGCCTCCCGGCCAACATAGCCGAGGTAGGTGTAGGCGACGGCGCCCGGTGCCATGCACACCAGGGTGGCGATTACGTAGGACAGTAACGGGATGCGGGTGAGGCCCAGGGCATAGTTGAGGAGGTTGTAAGGAAAGATGGGCACCAGACGGGTAAAGGCCACGAAGCGCCAGCCCTCTGACTCCACCCCCTGTTTGAGCCGCTCCAGCCGGCCGCCGGTGTGCTCGGCCGCCCAGTCCGAGGCCAGGTAGCGGGCGATGAGGAAGGCCAGGGTGGCGCCGATGGTGGCCCCGGCCAGATTCACGATGGTGCCGAGCACCGGGCCGAACAGGGCCCCACCGGCCAGCGTGAGCACGGAGCCGGGTAGGAACAGCACCGCCCCGATGGTGTACAGGGTCAGGAACAGCAGGGGCGCCAGGCCGCCGGTGCCCTGGATCCAGGCCTCCACGGCGGCCGGGTCCACCCGGTCACGGTAGAATAGGGCGGTTCCAACGGCCAGGAGCAACAGGCCGCCCAGTAGCCACCGCAGCCATCTAGGCGGTGCCATCGGTGGTCTCCTTGAGGCGCTGGTTGATGGGGTACTCGGGGGTGCCGCCGCGGAACGGGATGCCGACCAGCAAGCCGTCGAGCCACACCGCAGCGCGCGGCTCGCGCACGCTGTGGATGCCGATGGGCATCCCCTCGTGGCCGGCGCGCGGCTGGTCGCGGTAGGTGCCCAGCAGGCTGTCCCACCAGGGCAGGTTGAAGCCGAAGTTGCTGTTGGTCTCGTCGCCCTCCACGGAGTGGTGCACGCGGTGCATGTCCGGGGTTACCACGACCCAGCGCAGGATCCGGTCCACACCGGGGGGCAGCCGCAGGTTGCCGTGGTTGAACAGGGCGGTGGCGTTGAGTAGCACCTCGAAGGTCAGCACTCCGGCGGCTGGAGCCCCCAGCGCAGCTACGGCGGCCAGCTTAATGAGCATGGAGAGCACGATCTCGATGGGGTGGAAGCGCAGGCCGGTGGTGGTGTCGAAGTCTAGGTCGGCGTGGTGGACGCGATGCAGCCGCCACAGTGCCGGCACGGCATGAAACATGACGTGCTGCAGGTAGACGATCAGGTCCAGAATCACCACGCTCAGGATCAGCGCCGGCACGGCCGGTAAGGCCCACTGATTGAACAGTCCCCAGCCGTGGGTCTCGGCGTACAGGGCGGTGCCCACGGCCGCGGCGGGAAACAGCAGGCGCAGCAGGACGGTGTTGAGCACCACCAGTCCCAGGTTATTGAGCCAGCGCACCCAGCGTGGCTGGCTGCGGGGACGGCGGGGCATGGCTGCCTCCCAGAACGCCATCACCCCGAGGATGCCGAGGAAGAAGCCGAGGCGAATCTGGGGCGCGTAAGCAAGCAGCATTTCGGACACCGTCATGGCCCTATTCTCCTTGCGCGGCGATCGATCGGCTACCAGGGTAGTCCAATGATACATTGTTCAATTGATTGGTTGAATATCAGGTGAGCCATGAGCGGTGACTTCAAGCACGCCCTCTCCGGGCAGTTCGCCCGCGTGGGCAAAGCGCTTTCCAATGCCAACCGGCTGGAGCTGCTGGAGTACCTGGCCCAGGGCGACCGCAGCGTAGAGGAGCTGGCCCGCGTGTCGGGGCTGGCGGTAGCCAATACCTCGCAGCACCTGCAACAGCTACGTCAGGCCGGTCTGGTCACCACCCGCAAGGAGGGGCTCTATGTCTACTACCGGGTGGCGGGAGACGAGGTCATCAGGCTTCTGGAGGCGGTGCGCGCGGTGGCCGAGCGCAACCTGGCCGAGGTAGGGCAGCTAATCGCCATTAACCTGGCAAGCCGGGACCAGGCGGACCCATTGGCGGCCGAGGAGCTCCTGAGCCGGGCCCGGGAGGGCGATGTCACGGTGCTCGATGTGCGACCGGAAGAGGAGTTCGCCGCCGGGCACCTGCCGGGCGCCGTGAACGTGCCGCTTGGAGAGCTGGAATCCTACCTGGAGGGGCTTTCCCACGAACAGGAGGTGGTGGCCTACTGCCGCGGTCCCTACTGCATGCTTGCCTACGAGGCCGTGGCCCGATTGCGGGAGCGGGGCTATCGGGCTCGCCGCCTGGAGTACGGCTACCCGGAATGGAAGCTGGAGGGGTATCCGGTAGAGGGGGAAGCGTTCCGGGGGGACGTGGAGGAAGAATGATCAGGGATCCGGGCGAGCCGGTCCAGATCCTCGGGCCGGTCCACGTCCCAGGTGGTCGGAAGCTCCCGCCATGCCGCCCCCGTGGTCCGCAGTCGCTCTCGGGTGGCCTCCGCCACACGCTCCGAGCCCCAGGGAATCTCCCGGAACAGCTCGGGCAGGGGACGGCGTAGGCCAACCAGCCCGTAGCCGCCGTCCTCGGTGGGCAGGAGCACCGCATCGTTTCCCTCGCGCAGGGCCCGGAAGGCGGCCGCCACCGATTCGGCGTCGAGCCTCGGCAGGTCCGTGCCCACCAGCACCGCTGGTCCGCCGCCCGCCAGCGCTTCGGCCAGCGCCCGGTGCAGGCGCTCGCCCAGGTCCCGCCCGTGCTGCAGGCGGAGAGGAATTCCGTGACGGCGGGCGCAGGCCCGCAGGAAGGGGTGCCGGGTGTCGGGGGTGCCGTACAGCCGGGTCCGCCATCGATGCGGATCGACGAGGCGTTGGAGGGTGCCCGCGGTCAGGCGCATATGCAGGCGGGCCGCCTGCCGGGCGGTGAGCACCGGGGCCAGGCGGCGGAAGACCTGCCCCGGCACGGGGGCCTTGGCGAGCACCAGCAGCCGCTCCGGAGGCGCGCCGCTCATCCCCGGTGGTACCGGGCGGCGAGCACGGCCGGGTCTGCCCCCAGCCAGTAGCGCAGGCGCAGCGCCCACATGAGGCCGATGGTGCGTAGGATGCCTCGATCCTCCCAGCGCCGGCTGGAGGTGAGGGCCCGCTCCCGCAAGCAGGCGGGGCGGCCACAATGCTTCTTGAGGAGGCGGCTCAGGGCGATGTCCTCCATCAGGGGCTGCTCCGGGAAGCCGCCGACCGCGCGGAAGGCCGCCCGGGTGACGAACAGGGCCTGATCCCCGGTGGCGATGCCGGTGAGCCGCGAGCGCAGGTTCATCATCGCGCCCACCAGCCCCAGCAGGGTGAGCCGGGAAGCGCCCGTGAGACGGACGTCGAAGCGGCCCCAGTGCCGCCCGCCCTCCAGCGCGGTCAGCAGGGCGCGGTCGCCGTCCTCCGGCGGCCGGGTATCGGCGTGCAGGAACAGCAGCACGCGGCCACCGGCCGCGGCCGCGCCGGCGTTCATCTGCGGCGCCCGGCCCCTGGCGCCCCCCAGGACCCGGTCCGCCCCGGGCGCGGCTGCCTCCGGCGTGCCGTCGCCGCTGCCGCCGTCCACCACCAGCACCTCCGCTCCCCGTTCCCGCCAGACCTGCAGGGGCTCCAGGGTGGCGGCGATGCCGGCGGCCTCGTCCAGGGCCGGGACGATGACGCTCAGCGGGCAGCCGGCGGCCTCAGCCAAGGGCGCCGCCGCAGCCGCTGCCCTGGCCGGCGGTGCAGCCGTAGCAGTGGTCGCGGACCACCACCGGGTTGCCGGCGAGGTCGGCCCCGATCAGGTCGCGGATGTGCACCCGGTCGGGGTGGCCTTCCCGCGCCAGGGGCAGGTCGAGCATCTGGTTGAAGTCGCAGTCGTAGACATAGCCCTGCCAGTCCACGGAAAGCAGGTCGCGGCACATGACCCCTTCCAGATTGGTATCGCGGTGGGCTCCCTTGAGGAGCGCCAGGTAGTCGTCGAACTGATTGTGGGAGATCAGGGTGGAGCCGAAGCGCTGGATGGGCATATTGGCGATGGTGAACAGGCGGTCGAAGGCGACGCCGAATTCCTCGGCCAGATGCGTGCGGTAGGCCGCCTCCAGTTGGCCCTGCTCGGGTGGCAAGCTGGGGCCGAGCGGATTGTAGACCAGGGTAAGCAGGTGGCCGGCGTCGCCATCGCCGTAGCCCAAGTCATTGAGCCGCCGTAATGCGCGGATGCTGGTGTCGAACACCCCCTGGCCGCGCTGGCTGTCCACGTTGGCCTCCTGGTAGCAGGGCAGGCTGGCCACCACCTCCACCCGGTTCTCCGCCAGGAATTCCGCCAGTCCGTCCTGGTCGGGCTCCTCCAGCACGGTCAGGTTGCAGCGGTCGATGACGTGGACGCCGCGCTCCCGCGCCGCGGCCACCAGCTCGCGGAAATGGGGGTTCAGCTCGGGCGCCCCGCCCGTCACGTCCAGGGTCTGGACTTCCCCGGCATCCATGAACGCCAGCAGGTCCCCTACCGTCTCCCGGTCCATGACCTCGGTGCGGTTGGGTCCCGCGTTCACGTGGCAGTGGACGCAGGTCTGGTTGCACCGGTAGCCCAGGTTCACCTGCAGGGTGGCTGGCGCGCGCCGGTTCAGCGCGGGGAAGTCGCTGTTCTCCAGGTAAGGCAGGGTAGCGTGCACGGTCGGCTCCTTTGGGAGGCCGGGAAGATAAAGGCATCGCTCCTTACGGTACAAGCCGATTGATCCAGCGTACCAGCCCCTTGACCGGCGGCCGGAACAATCGCTCGCCGTAGTACTTCTCCACCGCTCGCTTGGCGATCTCGGCCAGCGTCGGATAGGCGTGGACCGCGCCGATAATGTCCTTGGGGCGGAGCTTGCCGCGCACCGCCTGCACAAGCTGGGGCAGCAGCTCGCCGGCATGCGGGCCCACCACGGTGGCACCAATGATCCGGCCACGCCGGAATACCAGCTTGGCGAAGCCCGTCGCCTCGCCCTCGGCCAGGGCCCGGTCGAGATCGGCGAAGTCCGCCCGATGCACCTCCGTGTCCCCGTACCGCTGTTCGGCCTCGGCGGCGGTGAGGCCCACCTGCGCCACCTCCGGGTCGCAGAATGTGACGCGTGGCAGGGCGGTGAGGTCGGCCCGCGCCGGCAGCCGGAACACCGCGTTCTGGATCACTACGCCGGCCTGGTAATTGGCCAGGTGGGAGTACTGGTAGGGCCCGCACACATCGCCCACGGCGTAGATGTGGCGGGCGGTGGTGCGCTGGCGGCGATCCACCGCCACCGCCCCGGTCTCCGTGCGTTCCACCCCGGCTGCCTCCAGGTCCAGGCCGCCGGTGGTCGGGTGCCGGCCGGTGGCCACCAGGATGCGCTGGGCGGGGATCTCGGAGCCGTCCGCCAGGCGCAGGGCATGGCGCTCGTCCCTGGTGGCGGCCGGAACCACCTCCTGGAGCTTGTTGCCGGTGTGTATCGTAAGCCCCTCGGCTTCCAGGGCTTCGCGCAGGACCCCGGAAGCCCCACCGTCCTCGGCGGGCAGGAGGCGCGCGCCGCGCTGCACCAGGGTTACCGTCCAGCCCAGACGCCGGAAGGCCTGGGCCATTTCCACCCCCACCGGGCCGCCGCCTACCACCGCCAGCTCACCGGCAGGCTCCGTCACGTCGAAGAGGTTCTCGTTGGTCCAGTAGCCGGCCGCCGCCAGGCCCGGGACCTCGGGCACCGCCGGGGTGGAGCCGGTGGCGAGGACGAAGCGGCGCCCCCACAGTACCCGGTCCCCGGCGGCGATCCGGTGGGCGTCCAGGAAGCGGGCGGCGGCAAAAATCACCTCCACGCCGTAGCTCCGGAACCGATCGGGGTCGTCGTGGGCCTGCAGCCGGTCCACCACCGCATGCACCCGCCGGCTGACCGCGCCCATGTCCGGGGCCGGCTCGCAAGCCTCCAGGCCGAAGTCGGCCCCCCGCCGCATGAGCCGGGCCACCCGCGCGCTGCGCAGCAGGGCCTTGGAGGGTACGCAGCCCGTATGCAGGCATTCGCCGCCCAGCTCGCCGCTCGCCTCCACCAGCGCCACCCGCAGGCCCAGGCGGCCGGCCACGCTTGCCACCGACAGCCCCCCGGAGCCGCCGCCGATCACCACCAGGTCGAAGCGCTCCCCGCCGGTGCCCGGCGCACTCATGGGCCGCCCCCCGGCGGCACGGCCGGGACTAGGCTCCTCCCCGGGACCGCCTCCTCGCATGTAGAATCTCCGGCAACATGTCCCATGCCGTGAAAGGACCTTCCCCTACTCATGCATTGGATAGAGCGCATCCCTTTGGGCCCGCTGGTGATTGGAGCCCTGCTGTTGGGCCTGGCCCCCTTCACTCCGGAGCCCCACCTCTGGCAGAAGCTGAAGATGCTCGCCGCCGGCAGCCTGACCCGTCCCCTCGACATCTTTGACCTCTTCCTCCACGGCATTTTGCCGCTGTTGTTGGCCATCCGTCTGGTGCGTCTCGCCCGGGGGCGCCCGGCACCCTGATCCGTCCGCTCCCCACCATGCCTGATCTCCCTCGTGGCATGATGGCTTCGTGGCGATATCTCCGCCCGGCCTGCCAGTATGGGGGCCGGAAGAAGGGTCGAGGCTTTTCAGGGCCCGGGCCATCTTCAACAATGGTGGCGATTCTGCCAAGGAGAGGCGGCCATGATCTCGGCGCATACGGATGTGGTGGGCAGCCTCCTGCGGCCGCCCGAGCTGCTCCGGGCCCGGGAAGACCGGGATGCGGGCCGGCTGGATGCGGCGGCCTTCAAACGGCGGGAGGACGAGGCGGTGGATGCCGCCGTCCGTCTCCAGGAGGAGGCCGGCATGGCGGTGGCCACCGACGGCGAGATGCGCCGGCTGTCCTTCCAGAGCCAGATGACCGAGGCGGTGGACGGCTTCGGTACGTGGGACCTGGATGCTTTCCTGTGGGGGGATTGGCAGGGCGACGAGGCCACCGGGGACTGGTCGCGGGAGCGGCCCGCCCGTCTGGGCGTGGAGGCGCCGCTGCGCCGGCGGCGCTTCCTGTCCGTGGAGGAATTCGTCTACCTGCGGGCCCGGGTCGGCCCCGACACCGTGCCCAAGGTCACCCTGCCCAGCCCCAGCCTGTTCGCCAGCTTCTGGGATCCCGAGCGCTCCACCGCCGCCTATCCCGCCCTGGCGGCCTTCCTGGCCGACGTCACCGAGCTGCTGCGCGAGGAGGTGGCGGAGCTGGCCCGGCTCGGCGCCGAATACGTGCAGCTCGACGCGCCCCATTATCCCCTGCTGCTCGATCCCGGGACCCGGGCCTTCTACGAGGCGCGCGGGGGCGGTTGGCGGGACTGGCTGGCGCGGGGCATCGAGCTGGACAACGCGGTGATGGAGGCGGCACCGGGGATCACCTTCGGCTTCCACCTGTGCCGGGGCAACCAGGGCAGCCGCTGGCTGGTATCGGGCGACTATGACCCCATCGCCGCCCCCATCTTCCGGGAGACCCGGGCGCAGCGGCTGCTGCTCGAGTATGACGATGAGCGCTCCGGCTCCTTCGCGCCCCTGGCCCAGGTGCCCGAGGACAAGATGGTGGTCCTGGGCCTGGTGACCACCAAGTCGCCGCGGCTGGAGACTCCGGAGGCGCTGGCGGAGCGGATCCACGCCGCCGCCGGCCATTTTCCCCTGGAGCGCCTGGCGCTGTCGCCGCAGTGCGGATTCTCCACCTCGGTGGTGGGCAACCGGGTTACGGTGGAGGACGAGCGCCGCAAGCTGGCGACCATCCGTGAAACGGCCGATCGAGTCTGGGGGTAGCCTTGCAAGGAACCAGCGACGTCCCCGTCCTCAAGGACCTGGTGCTGGTAGGCGGGGGGCACAGCCACATCGCCGTGCTGCGCAAATTCGGCATGAAGCCGGAGCCGGGGGTGCGCCTCACCCTCGTCGCGCGCGATGTCCACACGCCCTACTCGGGCATGCTGCCGGGATTCGTGGCCGGCCACTACGCCTACGACGACTGCCACATCGACCTTCGCCCCCTGGCCCGTTTCGCCGGGGCGCGGCTGATCCACGCCGAGGCCACCGCCCTGGACCCGGACGCCCGCCGGCTGCACTGTGCCGGTCGCCCACCGGTGGCCTACGACCTGCTCTCCCTGGACATCGGCTCGCGGCCCAATACCGGCAACGTGCCCGGTGCCGCCGAGCACGCCATCCCGGTGAAGCCCATCGATAGCTGGCTGGCGCGCTGGGAGCGGGTCAAGGCGCGGGCCCTCGCCGCCGGCGGCGCCTATCGCATCGCCGTGGTGGGCGCCGGGGCCGGCGGCGTGGAGCTGGCCCTGTCCGTGCGATTCGCTCTGCGCAGCGAGCTGGCGGCTGGCGGCGGCGAGCCGGATCTGCTGCGGGTGGACCTGGTCTCCGCCGAGGACACGGTGCTACCCGCCCACAATCGGCGCGCCCGGGCCAAGTTCGCCCGGATCCTGCGTGAACGGGGTGTCCGCGTGCACACGGGGGTTCCCGTGGCCAGGGTCGCTCCGGGGGCGCTTCACCTAGCGGACGGGCGGATCCTGGAAACCGACGCGCCCTTGTGGGTGACCCAGGCGGCCGCGCCGGAATGGATCGCGAACGCCGGCCTGGCCACCGACGAGGCCGGCTTCGCCGAGGTCAACCAATACCTGCAGTCCACCTCGCACCCGGAGGTGTTTGCCAGCGGCGACATCGCCAGCATGGCGGGCCATCCCCGCCCGAAATCCGGGGTGTACGCGGTTCGCCAGGGGCCGCCCCTGGCCCGGAATCTGCGCCGGGCTTTGCTGGGCCGCCGACTCAGGCGCCACATCCCGCAGAAGCGGGCCCTGGCCATCATCAGCACCGGCGACCGCCACGCCGTGGCGGCGCGTGGCCGCTGGGCGGTGGAAGCGGACTGGCTGTGGCGGATGAAGCGCTGGATCGACGAGCGTTTCATGGAGAAGTACCGCGACCTGCCCCAGATGGACGAGGAGGGCGAGCCCGGGGTGCGCGAGGAGCTCGCGGGCGGGCCCGAGGCCCTGAAGGAGATCGCCTCGGCGGCCATGCGCTGCGGCGGGTGCGGCGCCAAGGTGGGCAGCTCGGTGCTGTCGCGCGCCCTGGCGCGCCTGACCCCGGTGGACCGCGACGACATCCTGCTGGGCCTGGACGCACCCGACGACGCGGCGGTGGTGGAGGTTCCGGAGGGCCATGTGATGGTGCATACCGTGGACTTCTTCCGCGCCATGGTGGACGACCCCTACGTGTTCGGGCAGATCGCCGCCAATCACAGCCTGGGCGACGTTTTCGCCATGGGCGCCGACCCGCAGTCCGCCCTGGCCCTTGCCACCGTGCCCTACGGCCGCGAGGAGAAGGTGGAGGAGCAGATCTACCAGATGATGGCGGGCGCCCTGTCCGTGTTCGAGGACAGCGGCACCGCCCTGGTGGGGGGGCACACCGGCGAGGGCGCCGAGCTGGCCTTCGGCTTCGCCGTAAACGGCCTGGTGGCGCGGGAGCGCATCCTGCGCAAGGGCGGCATGCGGCCCGGGGACGTCTTGATCCTTACCAAGCCGATCGGCACCGGCACCCTGTTCGCCGCCGACATGCGCCACCTGGCCAAGGGGCGCTGGGTGGCCGGGGCCCTGGATACCATGGTCACCTCCAACCGGCGCGGCGCCGAGATACTGTTCGAGCACGGCGCCACCGCCTGCACGGACGTCACCGGCTTTGGCGTCCTCGGTCACCTGGTGGAGATGACCAAGCCCTCCGGGGTGGACGTCGAGGTCCGGCTGGCGGACCTGCCGGTGCTCGATGGTGCCCTGGAGACCGTCCGGGCGGGGGTGTTCAGCTCCCTGCAGCCGGAGAACGTGCGGCTTCGCCGCGCCGTGAAGAATCCGGAGGCGGCTGGGGCTGACGAGCGCTATCCGCTGCTGTTCGACCCCCAGACCGCCGGCGGCCTGCTGGCCAGCGTTCCGGAGGAGCGCGCGCAGGACTGTCTGGCTGCCCTGCGGGGTGGCGGATATCCCGAGGCGGCGGTCCTCGGTCGGGTCCTGGAGGCGAGCGGCGCCGAGGAATCGGTGGCCGTGATTCCCGCCGGCGGCGAGTGGAAGGACGCGGGCTCCGCCCGGGAGACCGGCGGTTTCCGGCGCTGGCCCCAGGGCGTTACCACGTCTTGAGAGGGGGAATGCCTTCCCGGAAGTGCCTCCGCCGCGGCCGAGGGCGTTTGTTGGGCAACGGGGAAGGCCGGCGCGCTTTCGGGGCGGGTCAGCGAGCCGCGAGCTCGTCCATCAGGGCCCGCCAGGCCGCCGCCTCGCGCTCCGGGGAGAACAGCGGGGCGCGCATCCGGCAGTGGGTGGCCAGCGCTTCGTAGAAGTCGGGCTCGCGCTCGGCCCGGAGCAAAAGGTCCGCCAGCCCGGCGGTGTCCGCCACCGGGAAGGAGCCCGGATAGCGGACCCCGAGCAGCCCGGTGTTGCCCGGGACATCCGAGGCGAGCACCGGGACCCCGGTCACCACCGCCTCGCCCACGGCGTTGGCGCCGCCCTCCATGCGGGAGGGATGCACCAGCAGGTGGGCGCGGGACAGGGCGCGGCGGACCCGCCAATGGGCCACCTCGCCGTGCCATTGGTAGCGGGGATTGGCGGCTGCCTCTCGGCGCGCGGCCGCCGCCCAATCCTCGTCCGGGGCGAGGCCGTAGTGGTGGATCCGGAGCCGGGAGTCCGCTGGCAGGTCGCGGGCGGCCAGGGCGGGCCGGAAGGGGTCCTTTACGTCGCGCAGATGGCCCACCACCAGGGCCCGGAATTCCCGCTGTACCGGCCGGTGTCCCTGTGGTGGCGGGGTGGCTCCCTGGAGGATCACGGTGAGTCGGGCCCGAAAGCGCTCGGGGAGGTCGGCCCCCGCGGCCTCGTGGATGGCCACCAGGCGGTCGGCCAGGGCCATGGTGTGCTGGGTGACCTCGGGGTCGGTGTGCTGGAATCGGTAGAGGTCGGTTCCGGTTAGCGCCACCACCACGGGGTGGTCCGGGTGGTCCGCCCGGAACCGGGCGACGGAATCGGCGCTGCGCCAGGCGTGCAGGGCCACCATGGCGTCGGCGGGCTCGCCGCCGTACTCCACGGCGATGTCCACCCGGTGGCCCCCGGCGCGCAGGAAGCGGGCCCAGCGCTCGGCGGTGGCGCGGTTGCCCGAGCGGGAGCCGCGGGCGGCGGGGGTGATCATGCGGATGCGCACGGGGCCTCCCGTATGACCTGCAGCCTTGTGGAAGCGGCTATCAGCCGCGACTTGGGAACGTGACGGGCAAGCGGAGCGGAATTGCCATGACACAACCGGTACAAGCGGACACCCTGCTGGACATGCTCGCGGACGCCCGGGCGCGCACCTTCGAGCTGGTGGAGGGGCTGGACGGTCCGCAGCTCACCGAGCCCATGCTGGCCACGGTGAACCCGCTGCTGTGGGAGATCGGCCATGTGGCCTGGTTCCATGAGTATTGGATTCTCCGCCACCTGGACGGCCTCGAGCCGCTGATCCCCGATGCCGATGCCCTCTACGATTCCTCCGCTATCCCGCACGACGACCGCTGGGGCCTGCCCCTGCCGTCCCTGGAGGATACCATCGCCTACATGACCTCGGTGCACAACGCCCTGGCTGCCCGCCTGGAGCCCTTGGGCAGCGGGCCGGCGCCGGTGTCGGACAGCTATTTCTACCAGCTCACCACCTACCACGAGGACATGCACGACGAGGCCTTCACCTATACCCGGCAGACCCTGGGACAGCCGCGGCCGGATTTCTCCCGCACCGGTGGGGGGCTGGACCCGGATGATCCGCCGAGGGCCGGGGCGCTGCCGGGGGACGTGGAGGTGCCGGGCGGCGTCTTCTGGCTGGGGGCCGCGGAGGACGCGCCTTTCGTATTCGACAACGAGAAGTGGGCCCATCGCGTGGACCTGCGCCCTTTCCGCATCGCCCGGGCGCCGGTGACCAACGCTGATTTCGCCGCCTTCGTGGAGGACGGCGGCTACCGGGAGCCGCGCTGGTGGAGCGAGGTGGGCTGGCAATGGCTCCAGGCCCAGGGGCGGGCGCATCCGGTCTACTGGCGGGCGCAGGATACCGGCGGCTGGCTGGTGAAGGACTTCGACGGCTGGCGGCCCCTGCCGCCGCAAGCCCCCGTGGTCCACGTCAGCGCCTTCGAGGCCGAGGCCTACTGCCGCTGGGCGGGGCGGCGCCTGCCCACGGAGGCCGAGTGGGAGGCGGCTGCCGCCGGGGAGCCCGATGGCTCCGGGCGGGCGCTGGTCGAGGGCAAGCGGCGCTTCCCCTGGGGAGCGGAGCCGCCGGCTCCCCGGCGGGCGAATCTGGACGGCCGCCACCTCGGCACCCTGGATGTGGCGGACTGCGCGGCGGGAGACAGCGCCTTCGGCTGCCGACAGATGATCGGCAACGTGTGGGAGTGGACCGCCTCGCCCTTCGAGCCCTTTCCCGGCTTCACCCCCGACCCCTACAGGGACTATTCCCAGCCCTGGTTCGGCGACAACCGGGTGCTGCGCGGCGGCGCCTGGGCCACTCGCGGCCGCCTGTTGCGCAATACCTGGCGCAATTTCTTCACCCCGGGCCGGTGCGACGTGCTGGCGGGGTTCCGCACCTGCGCCTTGGACGAGGACTGAGTATCCCGGCAGGGTCCGGCCCTTGCTCGATTGCCCATGGGCTGCGGCTAGCCCGGGATGTAGACTCCGGGAAGCGCGCCGGGTCCGCATGCCACGAAAGGGCACGCCATGGAGTCCGTTCTTCCCTTCCTTCGTCCGCTGGGCTACTACCTGGGAGCGGCCCTGTTCGAGATCGGGGGGTGCTTCGCTTTCTGGGCCTGGCTCCGGCTGGACAGGAGTGCCCTGTGGCTGGTGCCCGGATTGGTGGCCCTGGCCGCATTCGCCTTTCTGCTGACCCGCATCGACGCCGATTTCGCCGGCCGTGCCTACGCCGCCTATGGAGGGGTGTATATCGCCTCTTCACTGCTCTGGCTGTGGACGGTAGAAGGGCAGACGCCCGACCGCTGGGACGGAATCGGGGCGGCGGTCTGCCTGGTGGGCGCCGGGATCATCCTGCTGGCCCCTCGGGGTACTTAGAAAGCAAGCCATGGGCAATATATATGGAAAAACGGATATTGCTATATCCGGCTATCCGGATATAATGACGACATCAAGAGAAGGAGGCGGATATGGAGTGCGAGGCGGCCCAATTCTTCCGTGCCCTGGGCGACGAGACGCGGCTGCGCTGCGTCGCGCTGCTACACGCCGAGGGGGAGCTGTGCGTGTGCGAGCTGGCCTACGCCCTGGACCTGGCGCAGCCCAAGATCTCCCGGCATCTGAGTCAGCTTCGCCATGCCGGGGTGGTGGAGTCCCACCGCCGCGGCACCTGGATGCACTACCGCCTGCACCCGGAGCTTCCGGACTGGGCGCGCGCCGTCCTGGACCAATGGGTTGCCGGCTGCGCCGGGACGTCGCCCTTCGAGGACGATCGCCGGGTTCTGCACGCCATGCCGGACCGGCCCGAAAATACCTGCTGCGCCTGAGCGCCCCCGCGGGCTCTCCGCCAATCTGGAGGGGCCACGGCTCGCTAGCCACTTGCCTCACGGGAGGGAATGTCCATGAACCGATTCCATGTACATATCGCCGTCGATGATCTGGACAAGAATATCGCCTTCTACAATGCCCTGTTCGGCACCGAGCCCGCCGTGGTCAAGCCCGACTACGCCAAGTGGGAGCTGACCGACCCGGCGGTGAACTTTGCCATATCGGCGCGCGGCCGCGCGGCGGGCCTCGACCACGTGGGGCTTCAGGCCGGCTCGGAGGAGGAGCGTGCCGAGATTGAGGAGCGGCTGCAGACGGCGGACATCGCCGGGGTGAAGCAGGAGGGCACCACCTGCTGCTATGCCCGCTCGGACAAGTACTGGGTTACCGACCCGCAGGGCATTGCCTGGGAAACCTTCCATACCCTCGGCGAAGCGCCCCTGTTCGGCGAAGCGGAGGTCGAATCCGGGGAGAGCGCCTGCTGTGCGCCCCGGCCGGAGGATTCTTCTTCCTCCTGCTGCGGCTGATCCCCCGGCACTGGCGCGCAGCGGGCAGGTGCCGGGTACCTGTACACCGGCCCGGGAGGCCAAGCGCTCCGGGCCGCTTCTCCGGATGGCTAAGCGACCATGAACCAACGCGAAACCGCCCTGGAGGCCCCCGACGTCCGCGAGGGCATGGGCCTGTTCGAGCGCTACCTCTCCGTGTGGGTGGCCCTGGCCATCGTCGCCGGGGTGGCCCTGGGCCAGCTTGCCCCGGCGGTGCCGTCGGCGCTGTCGCGCTTCGAGTATGCCCAGGTCTCCATTCCGGTGGCGATCCTCATCTGGGCCATGATCTTCCCCATGATGGTGCAGATCGACTTCACCTCCATCCTGGGGGTACGCCGCCAGCCCAAAGGGCTGGCCATCACCACCGTGGTGAATTGGCTCATCAAGCCCTTCACCATGTTCGCCATCGCCTGGTTCTTCCTGATCGTCCTGTTCGCGCCGCTGATCCCGGCGGGGTTGGCGCGGGAGTACCTGGCCGGGGCTATCCTGCTCGGAGCGGCGCCCTGTACGGCCATGGTCTTCGTCTGGAGCTACCTCACCCGCGGCGATCCCGCCTACACCCTGGTGCAGGTGGCGGTGAACGATCTGATCATGCTGTTCGCCTTTGCCCCCATCGTGGTGTTCCTGCTCGGGATCTCCGACATCAGCGTGCCCTGGGAAACGGTGGCCCTGTCGGTGCTGCTCTACATCGTAATCCCGCTGGCGGCGGGCTACGCCACCCGGCTGATCCTGATCCGGCGCCGCGGGGCCGAGTGGTTCGACAACGTCTTCATGCCGCGCATCGGGGCGGTGACGCCGGTGGGCCTCATCCTCACCCTGGTGCTGCTGTTCGCCTTCCAGGGCGAGGTGATCCTGGACAACCCGCTGCACATCGTCCTGATCGCCATCCCGCTCATCGTGCAGACCTTCCTGGTCTTCCTCCTAGCCTACGGCTGGGCCTGGGGGTGGCGGGTTCCGCACAACGTGGCCGCACCAGGGGCCATGATCGGGGCCAGCAACTTCTTCGAGCTGGCGGTGGCGGCGGCCATCGCCCTGTTCGGCCTGCAGTCCGGGGCGGCCCTGGCCACCGTGGTAGGGGTGCTGGTGGAGGTGCCCTTGATGCTGGCCCTGGTGAAGATCGCCAACCGCACCCGCCACCGCTTCCAGGCGGTGGAAGGCGCGGGCGGATGAATGCCCCGGAGGTGCGCCTGCACCCGAACGCCGCCCGCTGGGTGGCGGAGCGGGGCGGGACCCTCACCCTGCGGTCATCGCCGCGTAACGGCTGCTGCGGCGGCACCGCCCACCTGACGGTGGCGGAGCCGGGTCGGCCCGAGGATCCGGCGGACTGGGAGGTCCGGACCGTGGACGGCGTCACCGTCTACCTGGATCCGGCCCTGGCCGGGCAGGCGGGCCCGTTCACCGTGCGCGCCGAGGGGCTCCTGGGCTGGCGACGGCTGTTCGTTGAGCTCTCCGCGTCGGGGGAGGCCTGATTCCCGTTGGAGGTGCCGGAAGAGGGGTGCTTCGGCGGAATTAGAGCGCCTTTTTTATATGGATAATCGGATATCCGGATACGCAGGGCCCAAGGCTCGGACGGTCGCTGCCACCCCCCGACAAACCGGGACCCCCTTTGGCCTACTCAATGCGTGCAATTGTCCAGCCTGTGATGTGGAGTCAGCCCCATGCCGAGCGAGCCCTACCGCGTGCTGTTCCTTTGCACCGGCAATTCCGCCCGCTCCCAGATGGCGGAGGCCCTGCTGAACCGCCTTGGGGAAGGCCGGTTCCGGGCCTACAGCGCCGGCAGCCACCCGGCCGATGCGGTACATCCCCTGACGCTGGAGATGCTGGAGCGCGCGGGGCTCGAAACCGCCGGCCTGCGCACCAAGTCCTGGGACGAGCTCGCCGAGCCCGGCGCCCCGGCGCTGGAATTCGTATTCACCGTCTGCGACAAGGCCGCCGCCGAGCCCTGCCCGGTCTGGCCAGGCCAGGCCCTGTCGGCCCACTGGGGCTTTCCGGACCCGGCTGGCTACCAGGCCGCCACCGAGGCCGAGCGCCGGGTGGTGTTCGCCGATGTCTTTCGTCAGATCCAGAACCGCATCCGCCTGCTGGTCAGCCTGCCGATGGACCGCCTGGACCGGCTGAGTCTCCAGCGCCGTCTCGACGAGATCGGGGAGTCCGCGCTGGATAGCTCCGACCCGAACGCCGACTAAACCGCCACAGAAATCGCCGGAGATCCTCATGAATATCCTCTTCCTCTGCACCGGGAATTCCTGCCGCAGCCAGATGGCCGAGGGCTGGGGCCGCCACCTGGGCGGTTCGGGCCTGCATTTCGATTCCGCCGGCATCGAGGCCCATGGCCAGAACCCGCGCGCCATCGCCGTGATGGAAGAGGCCGGCATCGACATCAGTGGCCAGGAGTCCACCCGGCTCACCGATGCCATGCTGACCCGCGCCGACCTGGTAATAACCGTCTGCGGCCACGCCGATGAGCGTTGCCCTGTC
The DNA here is from genome assembly GCF_041821045.1 of Thiohalorhabdus sp. Cl-TMA. Classification (NCBI taxonomy): domain Bacteria; kingdom Pseudomonadati; phylum Pseudomonadota; class Gammaproteobacteria; order Thiohalorhabdales; family Thiohalorhabdaceae; genus Thiohalorhabdus; species Thiohalorhabdus methylotrophus. The sequence continues at coordinate 275,425 of NZ_JBGUAW010000003.1, forward strand.
CTTCCCCCGGGGACTGCCAAGGAGCATTGGCCGCTATCGGATCCCGCCAAGGCCACCGGCAGTGAGGAGGAGGTCCTGGCTACCTTCCGCGCCACCCGCGACGAGGTGAAACGGCGGGCGCGGGATCTGATCGAGCGGCTCCGGAAAGAGGGCGCGATATGACTGCCTAGAGCGAAGCCACCGCCAAGCGGGCGGCAGGATAGGAGGTGCCGTTCCCCACGTGTCACCTGTCGCTGTAAGTGGGCTTGTGCATCGTCGCACGAATTGGGCTGAGCTACCCCTCTCAAGCCGGGCGCCTTCCAGGCCTTGGCCGGCCTGGAGGTGGCGCGCGTGAATTCCCCGTGACGGGGCTTGTTTGGCTGATGATCAGCCCATGCTGCTCAAGGTGGACTTCCGGGCCCTGGCCCCTGCTACGGTCTGTGAGGCTTTACATCGTCCCCCGGTGAGCCTCGCCACCCGGAGGTGATCCTCCTGCTCGCCATCCCCATCCTGATTCAGATGTGCTTCGGCTCCGGCCTCGCTTGCCTGCGGAATCGCGCCTTCCGGGGGGCCATTGCAGGCACGCCCCGCGTCATCTGTTATGGCCGGACTTCCTGGGAGGCAGAAAGTCCGGCTATCTTGGCGTTCTTCATCCCTCCTGCCGCCCCGCCGTTGAACCAAGCCCGACGTCCAAGGTCTTTATAAGAAATGTACAACTTTTCGCTCCGGCCGTTCCGGGCATGCACTGGGTCCTTGACTCTGTATCACGGTACGGAGCGTAAACTGCTCCGCTGATCGCGCCCCTACGGGGGCCGTTTCCTCCGCGGGCTTCCCTCCAGAGTCGGTCCGGTCCATCCGCCCGGATGGCGGACCGGGGGAGGGGGTAGTTGCGTCCGCCCGGGAGGTACGGGAGGCCCATGCCATGCCTATGGACGGCGGCTTGTCCCGGATGGGGCATATCGGGAAAACGGCGCCTGGACGGCTGGAGAGCGCGCATATGATCGACAGGACCCTGGGCGTACCGAATTTGCGCAGCCGGGAATGCGCCAACCAGGTGGAAAGGGTGCTGAACGGCATCCCCGGGGTCTTTGGGCGGGTCGCCTTCGCGGAGGGGGTGGTGCGTGTCGCCGCGCAGGAATCCATTCCCGACAGCGAGCTGATCGCGGCGCTCCGGAAGGCCGGCTTCCAGGCCCATCGGGTGGATACCGAGGAGCCCGGCCCCCTGCGAGTGGTGGTCATCGGTGGCGGGCCGGCGGCTACCGCGGCGGCCGTCCAGGCCGCGGACAGCGGCGCGGAGGTGACCGTGGTGGAGCGCAACGACCTGGGAGGCACCTGCATCAATGTGGGTGCCGTGCCTTCCAAGCTGCGCCTGCGGGCCGCGGAAACCGCCTTCCGGCCCGGCAAACCGGCGTTCGACGGTATCAGCGCCACGGTGCCGGAAGTGGACCTGGGGGCCCTGATCGACCAGGAGAAGCAGTTAGCGCAATCCCTGGGAGACTGCAAGTTCCGCCAGGTCCTCGAGGACCACCCGCGTATCCGGTGGCTACGGGGGTCCGCCCGCCTGCAGGGCCGCAAGCTGGTCACCACAGAGACCTCTGAAGGATCCGAGGAGCTGCACGCCGACCGGATCCTTCTGGCGGTGGGCGCCGCTCCCTACGTGCCGCCCATTGACGGCCTGGCCGCCACGCCTTTCTGGACCTCCGTGGATGCCCTGGAGACGCAAGTCATCCCGGAGCATCTGGTGGTGCTGGGTGGCGGCTACGTGGGAGTGGAAATGGCCCAGGCCTTCCAGCGCCTGGGCAGCCGGGTGACTCTGATCACCCGGCGCGGCCTGCTGGCGGACATGGAGCCGGAGCTTGGCGAGCGGCTCGCCGCCATCCTCGCCGAGGAGGGAATGGCACTCCGCCTCCATACCACCATTCACTCGGTTTCCTACCAGGACGGCTTCTCGCTGGAGACCCGGACTGGGGAGATCTTGCGCGGCGACCGGCTGCTGGTGGCCGCCGGACGGGAGCCGAACACCGATGGCCTGGGCCTGGAGGGGGCAGGAGTGCCCACGGACCGGGACGGCTTCATCCACGTGAACGAACGGCTGCAGACGGATGCCGAGGGCATCTATGCGGTGGGTGACTGCACCGACCAGAACCCGCGGCTGGTGTACGTGGCTGCCGCGGCCGGCGCCCGGGCGGCCACGAATATGACCGGCGGCTTCGCCGAGCTGGAGCTTTCCCTGGCTCCGCAGGTGGTGTTCACCGATCCCCAGGTGGCCTCCGTGGGGCTCACGGAGCGGGAGGCCCGCGAGCAGGATCTGGACGTGGAAGTCCGGGTCCTTCCCCTGAGCCAGGTGCCGCGCGCCGTCATCAACCGCGATGCGCGGGGGGTGGTGAAGCTGGTGGCCGAGCGCGGCGGCGGACGTCTGCTGGGCGCGCACCTGGTGGCCGAAGGCGCAGGCGAGGTCATCCAGACCGCCTGCCTGGGGCTGCGCTACGGCATCAGCGTCGCGGAACTGGCAGGGGGCATCGTTCCCTTCCTGACCATGGCGGAAGGGCTGAAGCTCTGCGCGCAGCGGTTCTCGCAGGAGCTATCCCGGATGCCTTTTTGTGTGGATTGACGGCCGTCAGGCTTTCGCCTTCCGGGTGCCTGCCGAGGTCCGTTCCCCGGGCGAGGGGGCTTTCATGAGCCCGTCGTCTCCCATCGCAGTCGCTGTTTCTCCCGTTCGCGCGGCGCACCGCCGCGCCTACGTGCCGCCGAACGCTTCTCCCCCCATGCCTATGGATCCGGAAAACCGCGCGGGCGGGGCCCATGGTCCTCCGCGGGGCGTATCGTGCCGTTTCCGGAAACCGGTATGCACACCCATGCGTATGGAGAAAAGGGAGGTCCCGAGCCCGGATCATGCCGGTGAAGGGACCGACCGGCTGGGCCATGCGGATTGGACGGCAGCCCCTTGGCGGGCTCCAGCAACGTAAGGCCGACTAGCGTGAACGATGCATACGAACCCTATATGACCATCGGTGTGCTGGCCCAGAAGGCCGGGGTCAACGTGGAAACCGTCCGGTACTACCAGCGCAAGGGCCTGCTGCCCGAGCCGCCGCGACCGCCGGGCGGGGTGCGCTATTACGGGACCGAGGTCATCGACCGCATCCGTTTCATCAAGCGTGCCCAGTATCTGGGCTTCACGCTCCGGGAGGTGGGGGAGCTGCTGGCTTTCGGGTCGGGAAGCTGCAAGGACGTGGAAGGCCTGGCCGCCGCCAAGCTGTCGGAGGTGGAGGCGCGTATCTCCGATCTGCAGGCCATTCGCCAGGAGCTCGAGCGGCTGCTGGAACAGTGCCGCGGCGGCGAGCTGACCACCGAATGGGACCTGATCCGGGTGGTAATCGGCCAGGAAACCGGATCGGACGCCGGCGAGGGCTAGCCCACCGCCGGGCTATTCCATTTCCTCCTCATAGTGCACGAACGCCCGGCGCAGCCGCTCGCCCCACCCCGGGCCCAGCCGTTCCCCGGCTTCGGTGAGCTCCCGCTCCAACCCCTCCACGCTGGCCTGCCGGGCATCGTAGGTGATCTCGAGCCGGTCGCCGCGGAAGCCTACGGTGCGCACCCCCATGAGTCCCTCCAGGAGATCGCGCAGCGTCTCCGCCTGATCCCGGCTCGGCTGATGTCCCAGCCGCAGGCGCCGGCGTTTGACGGCCTCCGGGCCGTGGCCCCGGGCATGGCGGGGGCTCAGGAAAAAATCCGGGTCCTGCAGGAAGCGCTCCTGGCAGGAGGGGGAGCAGAACAGGAAATACATGCCGCGGAATTCCAGCTCGTTGCTGTTCGAAAGCGCGCGCATGGCGCACACGGGGCAGCGGGCGGTCATGGGAAAATCTCCGGGGTGCGAAGTCGGAGCCGTCGTGGTCCAAGGTAAAGAGACGTTCGGCCCGGTAGTCCAGTGCGAAGCCAGCACCTCCGGGTGCAGAATGGCCGGGCCCGGGAGCCGCCGGGATCGGGAGGGAACGTTGTCGCGACATCGCCTGCTACAGACCATGGTTGGCCTGGCCGCCCTCGAGGGGGCGACGGCCGGGGCGGCCGCGCTGCTCTGGGGCCCTTGGGGCCTGCTGGGCGCACTGGCCGTGCTCCTGGTGGTGGGCGACTGGCCCTTCGGCTGGCTGCTGGAGCGCCATGTTCCCGCCCGCCTGGGCCGGGAGGCCCTGCCGGGCACCCGGGCGCGGGTGGTCGCCTCCTTCCGGCCGGGGGAGTCCCGGCAAGCGGCCCGCGGCCGAATCCACGTGCACGGTGCCCTATGGGCCGCGCGGTTGGATCCGGGGACCGAATCCCTGCCCCGGCACGGCGAGTACGTCCGCGTCCGGGCGGTGGAGGGCCTGACTCTGGTGGTCTCTCCGGAGTCGGAGTCGGGCGCCGCCGGGCGTTCGGTCGAGGACTAGCAGCCGGGCTGCACGGCCTCGCGTCCACGAGCCGGCACGATCAGCCGCAGGATATCAGCCCGCCAGGCTCTCCCGCACGCGCTCCAGACGCTCCCGGACCTCCCGCGCCACCTTGGTCAGCCGCGCATTATCGGTTATGCCGAGGATCACCTCCGGGTCCATGAACCCCACCGTCTGGCGGCCCTGCTCGTTCTCGCGAACCACCACATTGCAGGGCAGCAGAAGGCCGATGTCCACGTCCGCCTTGATGGCCTGCTCCGCCAGCGCCGGGTTGCAGGCGCCCAGGATGGTATAGGGTGCCATGTCCGAATCGAGCTTGGCTTTCAGGGTGTCGGCGACGTTGATTTCGGTGAGCACCCCGAACCCCTCCTTGCCCAGGGCCTCAATGACCTGTTTCCGCACGGTCTCGAACTCGCCGGGCAGCTCCGTATGAAATCCGTACATAGATCCCTCTCCTCCATGGGAAGATCGCGGGGGCGGCCCGCCGGGACCGCCGTTTGAAAGGCGTCTCTAGTTTGGGACCCGGGGAAAAGCGGGACCATTCAATCCGCCCGGCGGGGGCCGCATGGCGCCTTGCGGCGAAGCGGGCCGCGGCGGCGCATCAAGCGGCGGGAAGACCCTCGCGCAGGCCGTGTAGCACGATCTTCCCGGTGGCCAGGGCGGGCAGCGCCAGGATCATTCCCGCAAGCCCGAAGAAATGCCCGGCCATGATGATGCCCAGCACCACCATGAGCGGGTGGAGGTTCACCGCGTGGGCCAGGACGCCGGGGACCACCACCGCGTTATCGAAGACCTGCCCGAAGAACACCACGCCCACCGCGCTGCCGATGACCCAGGGATCCAGACCGCTGTCGCCCAGGATGAGCACGGTCGGCGGGATCATGGCCAGCACGGGACCGAGGTAGGGGATGAGATTGAGCACCCCGGCCAGCAGGCCCAGCAGCACCGGTGAGCCGAGGCCGATCAGGAAGAAGCCGCTCCCGGTGATCAGGGCCATGATACCCGACTGGAGCATCACCCCCCGGATATAGGCCTGGAGCTGCCGGGCCACCCGGTAATAGAGGGTCCAGCCCAGCTCGAAGGAGCGGTTGGGAAGCAGGTCCAGGAGGCGATTGCGCAGGAGCTTCCAGTCGCGGATGAGGAAGAAGGTGAGCAGCGGCACCAGCAGCAGCGTGGCCGTGGCGTCCAGAAGCAGGTTGGAGCCCTGCACCAGGGCCCGAGTCAGGCGTTCCTGGCCGCCTTGAGCCAGATCGGCGGTGGCGGCGGAGACATCCAGGTGGACCCCGGTGGCGCTCGCCAGGTGCTCGCTGACGCGCTGCGCGAGCTGGGAGAGGGTCTGCCACAGGGTGGGCAGGTTGCCCTGCAAAAGCTCCACCTGCGCCGCCAGGTGCGGGAAGAGCCAGGCGGCGGCCAGACCGCTTATGGCCAGCAAAAGCACCAGCACCAGGAGGGCGGCCGGCGTGCGCTTGAAGCCGCGCCGCTCGAGGAGGCTGGTGAAGGGCTCCAGCACGGCGTAGAGGATCACCGCTAGGACCAGGGGCACCAGCAGGGGCCGAAGCAGGAAAGCCAGCACGCCCGCCAGGCCGAGGAGCAGCCCGAACAGTCCCAGGACCCGGAGCTGCGGGTAGCGGTGCAGGAGCGTATTCATGGGGTGGTGTCGGCATCGGCGAGCTGGTGGTTCGCCTGGCGCAAACGGGTGGCGAGGATACCGGCCAGATTGCTCATGAAACGGGTCCCGTGGCGGGGCGCCCGGCCCAGCCATTCCTCCAGGTCGGGCCGCAGGAAGAACACCAGCTCCGACGCCTCGAGGCACACGGCGTCGGCGGTGCGCCGCTCCTCGGCCACCAGGGCCACCTCCCCGAAGAAGTCCCCCGGACCGAGCTCCGCTAGGTCCCGGCCGCCGGCGCGGATGGCCACCCGCCCCCGGCGGATCAGCACCGCTCCGGCGCCCACGTCCCCTTGACGGAAGACCGGCTCGTCGGCCGTGAAGCTGCGCAGGTGCATGGCCGCCGTCAGCGCTCGGCACTGGCGCTTGGGCAGGTCCCGGAACAGGGGAGTGCGGCGCCACAGCTCCGCGGCCTCGGTGATCCAGTCCGGACCGGTGCGGAACAGGTTGGTCCACAGGGGGTGCTGGGGCTGCATGGCGCGCGGTTCTCCTGGTGGGGCGACCCGCGAAAAATGCCAGATCCGGGGGGGCTTTCCAAGTGGATGGGATTTTCTATGGTGGACGGAGGCGGGGCCGGAAATGGCCGGGCATTACGGCGGGAATCCGGACTCCGGGCCCATGCATGGAAAGGAAGGCCGGCGCCGGCCGAAAGGAGGCACGATGTGGATGCACGACGGATACGGTATGTGGGGCCTCGGTGGGATCTTCATGATCCTGTTCTGGGTACTGGCCATTCTCGCCATCGCCGCGCTGGTGCGCTGGCTGGCGTTGGGCCCGGGCGGCTCGGCGAGAGACGGTGGGGAAGTTGAAGCGAAAGACCGGCGGGCGCGGCCGCTGGAGATCCTGGAAGAGCGCTATGCGCGGGGGGAGATCGACCGGGAGGAATTCCTGGAGAAGAAGGAGGACCTGTCGGAATAGGCTGTGGGCGCACACCATGCCCCGGCGGGGCGGCAGGGCGCCGCCCCCTTCGCCGGGGAGGGATCAGCGACCGGAAACATCCGGCCGGAACGGGGCGCCCGGTTAGCCGAGCACCCTCCGGAAACGCCGGCCGAGCCCCGTCATGAAGGCGAAAACGCCCATGGCGAGAAGGCTCAGAATGCCCGGCTCCGGGATCTCCTGGGCGGGACCGTCCGCGCCGTCCTGGCCGGCCTGGCCGTCGGAGACGGGCTCGATGGTGCCCGCAGCCACCGGGAGCACGTCCTTGTACCCGGCGGTGCCGTCCACCTCGCCGGGGGTGCCGGCACCGTCGTCTTCAGAGGTGCTCAGGCCGTGCAGGATGATCTCCCGCTGTTCCAGGGGCAGCAGGTCGTCCCGGGTGAAGTCGTTGGCGTAGATGCTCTCGTCGCTGAGGTCGTACACCTCGCTGAAGGAGATGTTGCCGTCCCCGTCGGCGGTGGGGAAAACGGCCTCCTCACCGTCCTCCTGATTCTCGGCGGTCTGCTGGCCGTCTTCGCCGTTATCCTCCGCCTCCTGGTTCTGGTTAGTCTGCTGGTTTTGGTTGGCCTCCTGATCCATGTTGGCCTGCTGGCCCTGATTCCCTTGCTGATTCTGCGCGGCCTCCTGGCCCTGTCCATTCTGCCCCTGGGTAGTGGTGAGCGGCAGAATGACCGGACCGTAGGAGGCGGCTCCTTCCTCCAGCTCAATGAAGCCGTCCCCGTCGGTATCGTCCCCCATTTCCGGAATGGTCGAATCCGTGGGGTTGCCCGAGTCATCGAACAGGCCGTGGATATGCTGGGGATGGGTCTGGTTCTCCTCCAGCCCTGAGGCATCGATATCCACGCTCAACGAATCCCCGTCCAGATTCATGTTGGCGCTACCGTTCACGCCGGAATCGTTCAGGGGCTGCAGGTCGGCGCTGTACGGCACGCCCCAGGCGATGGCCGGGGCGGTCAACAGGACAACGCCGAAAAGACCGAGCTGTTTCGAACTGGTCATTGGTCCACTCCTTGGTTTGAAAGAGGCCTTATACGTCCAATGTGCAGGGCCCTGCTCCCCATATTCCGCAACACATGTGCCAAACGGATTCCGGCTGGGAATAACAAGGATTTGTGTAAAAAGGCGCGGCACCGGGACGCGCAGGGTAAAAAAGGCGAACACCCGGGGCAGCCGGGCTTCGCTTCCGGGCATGGGGTATTAACGCTTCATATTTTTCATGTTTTTCCGATCGGCGGTTCCGATTCGGTTGACGGGGTGGGGTGCACGGGGCAGGTAAAGATGTAAAGGTGATTGACCCCGGAATCCGGGGCTCGGATACGGCGGACTCCCGAGGCTGTGCCGCGGAGTAGTGCCCGGGAGGAGGTAAATGGGCCGATCAGAAGGCATTGCCGGGTGGGGAATGACCCGCACGGGTCGCCGGGTGCCGCATGGCGCCGACGGTAACGGCGATAAACAATCGGCGGTTCCGGGGAAGGGACCGGGACGAAAAAAGGCCCCGGAAAGATCCGGGGCCCGGCCTCCCAGCCAAGGGGGGAACTAGGAGCTGGGCTTATACAAGGCGCACCAGCCGTCCGGAGCGATGCGTCCCTTCACCCGCCCGCAGGTGTAGGCGCCCTGCCAGAACTGGCATTCGGAACACTGCTGCCCGCTTTTCGGGGAATCCTGATAGGCGGCCGCCTCCTTGGTCACCTTGGTGGTGGCCCGCGCCGGTACGCCCGTCAGGCCCAGACCGGCGCATGCCGCCGCGGTCCGGAGAACGTGCTCCAGGAAACGCCGACGGGGAACGGGGCGGTCTTTCTTGCGCATGGGGCTTCCTCCATGGGGCAACTGTGCCGCCGGTCCGTGGGGCCGTCCGGGCCTTTTGCCGGGCCGTAACGCGGTCTCTACGGGTGGGCCTGGCAGGGTCGGGCCACGAGGGGGCCGGAGGGCGGCGGAGGAAACCGAGGCCCATACCCGGGGAAACCGGGCAAGGACCGGTCCGTCCCGAACCGGGTACCTTTCGGGGCGAACGGAGGCGGCGTGGGCCGGTTGCCGGGCGGGTGTCGGTCCGCGGGGCGCAGGCGCGGGATGTCCGCGCCGAGGAGGCCCATCCGCCCGGCGAACGGAGGACAGGACCGTTCGCCGGGAAGGGAATGCGGGAAGCAGGGTGTGGGGGACCCATGTCGCTCCCTCTTGCTGGGAATGTTGCCTTCCGGGGACGCCAAGCATACGGCATGCCCAAATAAAAAGAGCTTCCATATCAGTAGGCTGCAGAATGGACGCGGCGTGGCGGGGAACCAAGTGTAAAGAAAACCGACCACCAAGGAGGCTTCCGACGGGGGCTGATATCCGGGCTTTACAGACACGGAGCGCGGAGCGGGCGGACACCCGATGAGGGAGACCGTAGCCGCGGACAGCGGAGGGCCGGTCGGGCGCTTCCGGCCGGTTCGGTCCCCGCCGCGTTGCCTTCCTCGCATCGGGCGTTCCATGGTTGGAGGGGGATTCAGCTTGGGAGGGGATCATGCGTGTTTCCGGAGTGTGTGCGGCGGCCCTCCTGGGGGGGCTACTGTTGGCGGGCTGCGGGGCCCGGGAAGGACCGCGAATCCATGCGGTGGAAGGGCCGCCGGAGGCCTTCCCCGCGCCCGCGTACAGGCAGGCGCTCCGGGCGGGGAAGCGGGTTTACCGGGTGGACCCCTGCCTCTCTCGGGTCACCATACGCGTCTCTGCGGGCGGACCGCTGGCCGAGCTGGGCCATAACCACGTGGTCTCGACCCGGGAGCTGCACGGCTACGTGCTGGATCCGGCGGCTGGCGGGTCGGGGCGGACGGATATCTACGTGCCGGTGACCGCGCTTGAGGTGGACAAGCCCCGCCTGGTGGAGGAAGCGGGCTTCGACACGGAGCTCTCCGAGCAGGAAAAGGCCCAGACCCGCTACAACATGCTGGCGGAGGTGCTGGAAGCCCATAAGTATCCCTATGTGCGGATCCACGCCACGCCGGCACCGGATTCCCCCACGCCGCCCGAGGCCCTGACCGTTGACCTGACCATTCACGGGGAGACCCAAACCAGGCGCGTACCCGTCCGGATGCGGCGCACGGAGGATTGGCTGGAAGTGCGGGGCCGGCTCTCCGTGCGACACGAGGACTTCGGCATGGAGCCCTTCACCGCGCTGGCAGGGCAGCTGCGGGTCAAGGAGGAGCTGGATCTGCGCTTCCTGGTCCACGCGACGGTCGTGGAGCGGTGGAACGGGGCCGGTGCCGGCTCCGTCCTGGAGGGCGGGGCCAGGCGCTGCACCGTGGGCGGAGTCGTGGAGACGGTGCCAGCGTGGCCCGAGGGCACCGCCGGAGCGGCTCCGGGCTCAATCGAAGGTGGGCAGCCCCAGTAGGCTGGTGCCCGATCCCTGGACCGGGCCGCCTATGCGGAGTCCGCGCTCCGTCACCGTGAAGGTGCGAACCGCCTTGTCCTGATTGGAGCCCCGCATCTTGAGCACCGCCAGTCCCCGGTGGATTGCCCCCTCCTGCTCCAGGTAGCGCAGCAGCACGATGGTATCGGTCATGCTCGACACCTGATCCTCGGAGACCGACGAGCCGCCCTGGATGTTATTGGTGTTGGTGGTGAACAGGGCGGTGATGCCCTGCTCGCGGAGGAAGGCCACCAGCGCGATGACGAACTCGCGGAAGCTCCGCTGGCTGGAAATGCGCTCCAGGGCGGAGAGGCTGTCCACCACCACCCGCCGGGGGCGCCGGGCTTCCAGCAGGTGCTTGATGCGGATCAGGTGGTCCTCCAGGCTGGCGGTTTCGGGATAGGCGGCCGAGATGCGGAGCCGCCCGCCGGCCTCCAGATCCTCCAAGGGCATGCCCCAGCCTCGGGCGTTGCGCCGGAGCTGGTCCGCCCCCTCCTCGAAGGCCAGCAGCAGCGCGGATTCCTCCGGAGCGCCGTTCAGGAAATGGGTGCTGATGAGGGTCTTTCCGGTGCCGGTGGGGCCGGCAACCAGCGTGATGGAGCCCTCCAGGAGTCCGCCGTCGCACATACGGTCCAGCTCGGTGTCGCCGAAGGAGGTGCGCGCGCCGGAGGCGGGCCGGTTGAGCTCGATGGCGGAGAGCGGAACCACGGAGAGCCCGCCCGCTTCCGCGCCGATGGTGAAGGGATACTCCCCCGTCCGGTGGGAGGTGCCGCGCATCTTGAGGACCTCCAGGGTCCGGCGCCGCTTCTCCCCCTCCAGGCCGTTGCGGAGCAGCACCACCGAATCGGCGACGAACTCCTCCACCTGGAAGCGGGCGATGGGGCCATACTCTTCGGTGCGCTCTGCGGTGACCAGGGTGGTGATGCCCATGTCCCGAACCGCCGCCATCAGGCGTCCCAGCGCCCGGCGAACCATCTGCTGGTCGCTGAACTGGGAGAACAGGCTGCCCAGGCTATCCACCACCAGCCGCCGGGCCCCCACCCGGTCCACGGCGTGGCGCAGCCGCGGCAGGAGGGCGCCCAGGTCGAAGCTGCCCGTTACCGATTCCTCGTCCATGCCGGGGGCCAGATCCACGAAGGCCCACTGCCCGCTTTCCTCCCACTCGGCCACGGGCCAGTCCAGGGCGGCGAGATTGGCGCGGATGGCCGCCGGCGGCTCCTCGCAGGTGACGAAGACCCCGGGCTCCTCCCGGCGCCGGATCCCCTCGGCAAGGAACTGGGCACAGAAGACCGTCTTCCCGCTTCCCGAGGAGCCGGCCACCAGGGTCGCCCGACCGCTGGGCAGGCCGCCGTCGGAGATGAACTCGAAGCCCGGGATATCCGTTGGGAACTTGCATACCGCCTGCCCGGCGGTGCCGGGGGAAGCTTCAGCCATGGGGGTCCGCTCCGTTGTGGGGGCCGTGCAGAGGGCGCAGGTCCAGGCCCAGAAGGACCTGGTCCTTGTCCGACAGGTCCCCGATTACCCGGCGCAGGGGCGTCGGGAGCTCCTTGATCAGGGTCGGAGTGGCCAGGATTTTCTCGTCCTCGGCAAGCTGGGGCTTCTCGAGAACGTCGATGATCTCCAGCTCGTAGCGGCCCGCCAGCTCCTCGTCCATGATGCGCCGCAGGTTCGCGACGGCCTGCTGGGAGTGCTGGGTGGGTCCGGTGATGTAGAGCTTGAGCAGGTATTTCTCCATGGAGCCTTCCTACCGGCTGGCGGGATGCGTGTCGGGGGAGTACGGATGATCCGGGCTGCGGAGGTGCTCGATCAAGGGCCCCTGGGGCATGGGTCTGGCGAACAGGAATCCCTGGGCGAAATCGCAGTTTTCCAGCGCGAGGCAGGAGGCCTGGGCCCGGGTCTCCACCCCTTCCGCCAGCACGGAAAGGCCCAGGCCGTGGGTCATGGCGATGATGGCCCGCACCAGGGAGCGATTCTCTGCGGAGTCGGGGAGGTCGCGTACGAAGGACAGGTCGATCTTCACCAGGTCGAAGGGCAGCTGGCGAAGGAAGGTGAGGGCGGAGTAGCCCTTGCCGAAGTCGTCCATGGCGATATGCAGCCCGCGACGGCGGAGCTGGGACAGTATGCGCACCGATTCCCGGATGTCGCCCGTGACGCCGGACTCGGTGAGCTCGATGCCCAGGCGGTCCCCGGAGATCCCCTCCTCCCGGAGGACCCGGTCCACCAGCCCCACCAGGTCTCCCGACACCAACTGCTGGGCGGAGACGTTGACCCAGACCCGGTCCACGCCTACTCCGGCCCGGTCCCATTCCCGGAGATCCGTGCAGACCTGGTGGAGGACCCATTCGCCCACGGAATGGATGAGTCCGGTTTCCTCCAGCAGGGGGATGAACTCGCCCGGCGAGACCATGCCGTGCTCCGGTGCTTCCCAGCGGAGGAGTGCCTCCAGGCCCTTCAGGCCGCCGTCGGCGAGGGAGACCTGGGGCTGGTAGAAGACCCGGAATTCGCCCTGGGTCTCCGCTCGCCGCAGGCCCTGCTCCAGTCGGAACCGACGCGAGGCCGCCTTTCCCTGGTCCGGGACGAAGGTCTGGATCTGGCTGCGTCCGGAGCCCTTGGCCTCGTACATGGCGGTGTCCGCCCGCATGAGCAGGGTCTCGGGGTCCCGGCCGTCATCGGGATAGAGGCTGACACCGATGGTGCCCGCGGGGGTGATCTGGTTGCCCTCGATGTCCATGGGGGAGGCCAGGCTGTCGCGGAGCTTTTCCGCCACCGCCAGGGCGTCCTCCCGGGTTTCCACACCCTCGAGGATGATGGTGAACTCGTCGCCGCTCATGCGCGCGACGGTGTCCATGGCGCGGGTGCCGTCCCGCAGCCTGCGGGCCACCTCGCGGAGTAGCTGGTCCCCGGCGGCGTGCCCGAGGGTATCGTTGACCTCCTTGAAACGGTCCAGGTCCAGGAAGAGCACCGCGAGGCGCGATCGGCCCTCCCGTGCCCGTTCCAGGGCGGATTCCAGGGCCCCGCGGAAGCTGGTGCGGTTGGGAAGGCCGGTAAGGTCGTCGTGGTAGGCCTGGTAGCGGGCCGCTTGCTCGGCCCGCTGGCGCTCGGTGACATCGTGGAAGGTCACCAGGAAGGCGCTGCCCCCGCCCCATACCGTGGGCTGGAAGCTGATCTCCGCCACGCCGGCGCTGCCGTCCTTGCGGCGGATGTCGATCTCCGTGCTCCGGCCGGATACCACGGGGATGCCCAGGGGCGTTCCCTCCAGCTCCTCGGCGCTGCGGTTCATGAGCTGCTGCGCGGCGGGGTTGGTGAACAGGATGCCCCCGTTCTGGTCGTCCACCACCATCATCCCGGTCTGGGACTGGGTGATGAGCTCGCGGATCTCCCGGAAGGTGCCCTGGAGCCGCTCGGCCATGCGGTTCAGGCTGTCGGCCAGGTCGCCGATCTCGTCGTTACCGTTCTCCTCGGCGCGCAACTCCAGGTTGCCGCGGCCCCATTCCTGGGCGACGCCGTTCAAGCGGTGCAGCCGGCCCAGTATGCGCCAACGGACCAGGAGAAAGACCGTGAGCCCGGCCAGCAGGACCATGCCCAGCGCATAGCCGATGGCGTTCCAATAAGTCTCGCTCAGCTGGGTCTTCGCCGTCTCCAGGGTGGTGCTCACCCGGACCACGCCCAGCACGGAGCGGTCCGAATAGCCGTGGCAGCTCTCGCAGGCGGGCTCATTGACCAGGGGAAAGAGGTAGTCGATGCGGCCTTCTTCCCAGCGGGCCCGGCTTACCCGCTCCCCCTTCAAGGCGCTCTGAAGAAGCGCATCGGGGAGGTCGGTTGGGGTCTTCCCGGGCCGGGCCGGCCTGGTGAAGGCCTCCCCGCCCAAGTAGGCGTTGACCCGCCGCAGGGTCTGGCGGTCCCGGAAGGCCAGCTTTCCGCCGGGCCGCAGGACCTGAATGCTTTCCAAAGAGGGATGGGTGCGTGTCTCCGCCAGCCACTCCCGCACAAGCTCCGCATTTCCAGTGAGCAGGAGGCTGTGCAGGCTCGAAACCATGCCCTTCTCGAAGCCTTGCAGATGATGGCGCTTTTCGCCGATGACGGTGCTCTGGTACAGGGTATGCAGCAGGAGGAGCCCGATGGCGAGGAGGACGCCCAGTACCAGGGAGAGGGTGAGGGCGAATCGGGCGCTGAGCCGGGACCAGTACCGCCGGCCGGAGGAAGAACGCGTAAGCAAGCCCGGCCCTTCCCTGTGGAGCTATAAAAGGGGTTTCGCGAGAACCTATCGGAACCTGCCGATCTGCGCAATTCCCTTATGCGGTTACGAAGGGTTTCGTAGAAACGGGCCGGTGACAGGGAAGCGAACCAGGGCTCCGGTAACAACTTCCGGCGGGTGCCCGGGAAACGGGGTGCGGACTCCGGCACGGGCCCGGGCCCCGGCTCATAGGTGCTGGAGTCCGTGGCCGGCATGGAGCCGGCCACGGTACCGTCCTGCTCAGGGAAAACGCCGGGTTCCCCAGCGCAGGGTGAGGAGGGCCCCTACGAGAAGCGCCACCACGGCGGGATCCAGCAGGCTGCTCATCCCCCAACGGTTGCCGGTGGCCGCTTGCCCCTGCCCGGGGGCCCGGGCAGGGGCCGCCGAGCCCGGTCCTTCGCGCGTCCGCCCCGTGCTTTTCCGCTCCATGCGGGCCGAGAGGCTGAAGGATTGCCCCGCCTCCCGCGGCGGTCCGGCACCGGGGGCGGCATGCGCGGATCCGGAATTTTCCCCATCCCGTCGCCTGTTGGAAACAAGGATCCGTTCCTTGGAGCCCGGGGACATGCTTTCGCGGCCCCGGGATTGCCGGGAATGGACCGGTGGCTGGGCGGCTTGCGCCATGCTGTCGCCATGGGCAGACGGATTTCCCGCAGAGGCCGCGAAAACGGTCGCGGGTGCGGCGAGCAGAACGATGGCCGGAACGAGCGATAGCGTGTAACCAACGGATGCAGCGGAATATTTTGCAGACATGGATTCCCCCCGCCTTTCGGGATACCTCGGTCCCTACCCCGGAAGCTGCATCAGGCGTTCCTTTTTGGTTTCCGTAAATTTTTCAGGACGCTGTTCCGGGACGGCGGGCCCCATGGGAAAAGTCTGTCAATTCCGTCGACGGGACAGTCCGGAATTTCGCGGCGTGGAGGGAGGCGGGTCCATTTGTCTGTCGGATGGGGCCCTCTATAATGCCGGGCGCGCCCTTAGCACTCGAGGCCCACGTGGGAACTTCTTCCGACCTCCTTCCGGAACCGGAAGCCATCGCCGAATACCTTTCCGCCAGCCTGGGCACTCCCTCGGAGGTCCTGGGGCCGGAGCTGTGGGTGCTGTACAAGCTCAAGCAGGCGGCGCGCCGCTCCGGCGGGGTGCTGGCGGTGCCCCTCTACAATCTGGAGGGAGAGGAGGCGGTGGAGCTGGGCTGGATGGCCATCGGCATCCGCATGGCCGTGGCCATCGGCGGCACCATGGTCCGCGACCCCAACCTCCGGGAGAAGGTGGGCTTCAACCAGACCGACGAGCTGCTGATGGACGCCGCGCAGGAAACCCTCAACATCGTCAGCGTGGCCTTCAACCAGAAGCTGGAGACCCTGGGCTGGCACAGCGGCATCCGCACCGGGACCATGGAGATGCTCTCCCCCGAGGAGCTGGACAGGCAGGTGCTGCGGACGGGGGAGGGCGTGCTGTCCGGTCTCTATATCCTGCGCTTCCCGAAGCTCAACCTGCCTTCCTGGACCAAGCGACTGGGATCGCTGGGAATCGCCTTCCACTGCGACCCGGAGCAGGGGCCGCGGCCCCTGATCATGCGGTCCGGCGATGAATAGCATCCCGCCCGGCAGAAAGTCATTCCCATGAGCGATTCCCGGAGGGAGCGCCCTTTCCCGGCGAACGAGCTGCGGATGCTGGCGGAACGGGTCCACGAGGGGTCCCTCAGTCCCGGGGCCGTGGACTACCTCCTTTCCGCGGCGGGGCGCCTGGAGGAGCTCCTGGCCTACCGCCCGGGTGGGGGGCCGGTTCCGGAGGCGGGCGAGCCCTCCTCCGGGGCGGTGGAGAGCCTGGCCGACCTACAGGACCGGCTCGGCGCGATCGGCGACCGGGCGGCTGGCGCGGGCGCCGATCCGGCTGTAACGGAATACCTGCGGACCGTGCTCCTGCGGGCCACTCTCCTTCACCAGCAGGAGCCCCCGGATATGCGTCTGGTTCCCCGCTTTCCCGAGACGCGGCCCGCCCGGGTGCATCCCGCCGGGGGCTCTACCCTGGACGCGCTCCTGGTGGACCGCTCCGCCCTGGGGTTCGGTCTTCGCGCCGGGGAGCCGGTTGCCGAGGGTCAGCTGGCGACCCTGGAGCTGCCGCCCGTGGCGGACGCCGAGGCGGAAGTCCATGAGTGCCTGGTGATCTTCTGCCGGGAAACCGAGCCCGGGGTGCTCCGGGTCGGCCTGGATGTGGTGGATGGGGACTGTGCGGGCTAGCAAGTCCCGGCAGGGCCGCCCTTTTTTCCTCCCAGAATCGGCGTATCCCCCTTCCCTGGCTCGGCATCCTGCACCAAAGTGGGATACCCGTTCGAAGTGCCGTGACCGAACACGCACCCCTTTGGTAGGAATCCCATGAGCGACGATCCCATCCGTTTCGACGGACTCTCCTATAACGACCTCCGCGGACCCGCCGGTCTGCAGCGCCTGGACGAGCGTTTCCGCGTGCACCTGGAGCAGCAGGACCCGGAGCTGCTGCGGCGCTTGGTGGATTTCCGCCAGGCGGCGAGCACGCCGCCCGCGCTGGAGCACAGCCAGCTCCTGCTGGACCTCGCCCCGCACGTGGAGGCCTTCATCGCCGCGCTGTTCGGCATCGACGCAGCCACCCGGGAGGCCGGCGTGGCCACGGCGGCGCAGAATCCCCCCTTCGCCTTTCAGCAGGAGGTGGTGCAAAAGCGCACCAAGCGCCTGTGGGGGAAGGTGGAGGAGGACTTCGCCGACCTGGATGCCTGGCTGGACGATCGGCTGAAGGCGCATGGTATCGACCGCGCCGACCGCGAGCTGGCGGTGGGCGAGCTCACCGTGGCCCTGGCGGCGGACCGCAAGGCCAACAAGGCGGAGCTGGACCGGCTGGCGGCCTGGGCGGTGCGCGCCCGCGAGACGGAAGAGGGCCGGGCCGTCACCGGCGACTGGGTGAGCTTCCGCACCCCCGACCGGGTGGACGTGGACCACCTGGTGCCGGTACGCAAGGCCACGGACAAGTCCCCCAACGCGGTGGAGTCCCCCGGCCGCTTCCGGGCGCGGGACGGCTTCGAGCTCACCGATCCGCGCATGTCCGCCCGAGAGGCCCAGGGGGAGGTGAACTACTGCATCTACTGTCACGACCACGACGGCGACTTCTGCTCCAAGGGCTTTCCCGAGAAGAAGGGACAGCCGGAGCTGGGCTTCAAGGTGAGCGCCATCGGCAACACGCTGCACGGCTGTCCGCTGGAGGAGAAGATCTCCGAGATGGACCTCCTCAAGCGGGACGGCTACACCATCGCGCCGTTGGCGACGGCCATGGTGGACAACCCCATGGTGCCCGCCACCGGGCACCGCATCTGCAACGACTGCATGAAGTCCTGCATCTTCCAGAAGCAGCAGCCGGTGAATGTCCCGCAGATCGAGACCCGGGTGCTCACGGATGTCCTGGATCTGCCCTGGGGCGTGGAGGTGTACGACCTGCTCACCCGCTGGAATCCCCTCCGCCACGAGCAGTACGTGCAGAAGGCCTACAACGGCAAGAAGGTGCTGGTGGCGGGCATGGGCCCCGCCGGCTTCACCATGGCCCACCACCTGACCATGGAGGGCTGCGCGGTGGTGGGGGTGGACGGCCTCAAGATCGAGCCCCTGCCGGAGGAGTTCCGCGACCGCCCTATCCGTGACTACGCCGAGCTGGAGGAGCCCCTGGACCGCCGCATCAACTACGGCTTCGGCGGGGTGGCCGAGTACGGCATCACGGTGCGCTGGGACAAGAACTTCTTAAAGCTCATCTACCTGACCCTGGCGCGGCGGGAGACCTTCCAGGTGTTCGGCGGCGTGCGCCTGGGCGGCACCCTGACGCTTGAGGACGCCTGGGCCCTGGGCTTCCATCACGTCTGCAACGCCAGCGGAGCTGGGCTGCCGCGGGTCATCCAGATGGGCAACAGCCTGGCGCGGGGCATGCGCCAGGCCAACGACTTCCTCATGGCCCTGCAGCTCACCGGTGCCGCCAAGCAGGAGAGCCTGGCCAACCTCCAGGTGCGCCTGCCGGCGGTGGTGATCGGCGGCGGCCTCACCGCCATCGACACCGCCACCGAGCTGCAGGCCTACTACATCCAGCAGGTGGAGAAGGCCCTGGACCGCCACGAGCGCCTGGCCGCCGTCTACGGCGAGGAGTCCCTCTGGGAGAAGCTGGACGAGGAGAACGCCGGCATCCTGGAGGAGCTCCTGGCCCACGGCCGGGCGGTGCGGGCGGAGCGCGAGCGGGCCGCGGCGGAGGGGCGCAAGCCGGACTTCCTGCCCCTGCTGCGCGAATGGGGCGGGGTGACGGTGGCCTATCGCCGGCCCATGAACGAGTCCCCCTCCTACAAGCGCAACCACGAGGAAGTGGTCAAGGCGCTGGAGGAGGGTATCTACTTCGAGGAGCGCCTGGAGCCCATCCACGCCGTCCTGGACCGCTTCGGGCACGTGCAGTCCCTGCAGTTCCGGCGCCGGCGCGACCCCCAGGGCAAGCCCCTTTCCGTGCCGGAGGACGTGGAGCTGCCGGCGCGGGGTATCTTCGTGGCGGCCGGAACCGTGCCCAACACCATCTACGAGCGGGAGCATCCCGGCACCGCGGAGCTGGAGGACAACCACTACCGGCCCTACGTCCACCACCGCCACGAGCTCCAGGCGGTGGATACGCCGCAGCACTGCAAGGAGGAGGAGTTCGGGCCGTTCACCTCCTATCGGGCCGACGGCCGGTACATGACCTTCCTCGGCGATACCCACCCCGCCTTCTCGGGCAGCGTGGTGAATGCCATCGCCTCCGGGCTGCGCACCTATCCCCACGTCATGACCGCCCTGCGCGACCAGGGGCCGGTGGAAGCCGACTGGGTGGCGTATCGGGCCTTCCGGGAGCGCATGGAATACATGCTCGCCCCGCGGGTCTCGTCGATGGACGCCAGTCATCCGGCAGTGGTGGAGCTGCGGGTGCGCGCCCCCATGGCCGCGCGCAACTTCCGGCCGGGGCAGTTCTTCCGCATGCAGACCTTCGAGAGCCACGTGCCCAAGGTGGCGGACACGCGCCTCCAGGTGCCGCTGCAGACGGTGAGCGGCGCCGGCGTGGAGGGGGACCTGATGCGCCTGTTCGTGCTCAAGGGCGGCATCGGCGGCCGCCTGTCGGCGCGTCTCAAGCCCGGCGATCCCCTGGTGCTCATGGGCCCCACCGGCGCGCCCACGGAGATGGGCTCGGGCAAGACCATCATGGTGGTGGCCGGGCGCTGGGGGGCGGCGGTCATGCTGGCCCTGGGCCCCGCCCTGCGCGCGGCCGGCAATCGGGTGATCTATTTCGGCGCCTTCCGCCGGGCCGAGGAGCCGTATTACCGGGAGCAGCTGGAGGCGGCCACGGACCAGATCGTCTGGGCCACCGCCGACGGCGAGCCCATCCCCGCGAGCCGGCCACAGGACATCAGCGTTTCCACCGGGGACGCGGTGGACCTGATTCGCCGCTATGGCGACGGCGAGCTGAGCGGCCCCGAGGCACCCCACCTGCCCCTGGGAGAGGTGGACGAGGTGCTGGTCATGGGCTCCACCGGACTGCTCTACGGCATGCAGCAGGCCCTTTCCCCGGACGGGGCCCTGGCGCCGTATTTCCGGGAAGGGGTGGAGATCCAGGGCACCGCTGGCAGCCCCATGCAGTGCATGCTCAAGGGCGTGTGCTCGCAGTGCCTGCAGTGGCAGGTGGACCCGGAGACGGGCCGCCGTACCCAGACCGTGTTCTCCTGCGCGGAGCAGGACCAGCCCCTCCTGGCCCTGGATTTGGAGAACCTTTGGGCCCGCCAGACCCAGAACCGGCTCCCGGACATGATGGCCGATCTGTGGCTCAATCACCTCCTTGAGGGAGAGTAGGGCTTGAGGACCAGCACGCCGGGCTTTCGTATGGCCTTCTTATGGCCTTTTTCCGGCGCGAACCCCAAGCGACCAGGGATCTCCCGGGGGGTTCGCACGCGGAAAGGTCCCCTGAAAATCAAACATCTAGTTTTTTCTGCTGGTTTGAGCGCTTTTCCGGCCGCGATGTGGCCCGAGGTTCGCGCACGACGCCTGCTTTTCCCCGCCTGGCCAGTGACTTAAGGTAGAGCGGTCGCCCCCCATGCGGGGGCGTGGATAGGAACGGCGAGTCCGGTTATCAGTATGTTTGGCCCGTTTTACTCGGCGGGGCTTTACTGTTTTATCTCGATTGTACGGCAGCTCAGTGCATGCCGGGTCCCGCCCGGCCCCACCCGGGTGTAGATCGCCAGCGGGATGCGCATTGGCTCCCCGGAGCGGGATTCCCAATCGAAGACGGCCTGTAGCGGCCGCTCGCCGCTTTCCAGGAAGCGGGGGAGGAGCCCGGCGTTGCCCAGCTCCTGGGTGCGGAGCTGGACCGTCTGATGCGGTTGAAGGTCCCCGAAGTCCACGTTGGTGAAGGCGGGGGGCGCCTCGCTTTGCCGGGAGTCGTAGATCAGCCTGCCGCTGGCCGCGTACAGGCGCATGCGCTTCAGGTGCAGGACCCGGGAGGCGCTGATGTTGCGGATGGTCCAGAGAGCGGAGACGTCCGGCGACCGGTAATTGCCGCCGCAGACGAAGGTGCCGGCTCGGGCGGACAGGTCGGCGTCCGCGGTGGTGGCCGGGACCGGGCCGGCGCCGGAAAGGGTGATCCCGCCGGCGAGACAGGCGATGAAACGAATAGGCGGCATGGAAGCGTCCGTGGCGATGGGCCTTCTCCATGTATTCCCATGTCTCCGGGGGAGCTGCCAAGCGGTGGAGGACGCTCCCGTCCCGCGGACGGAATGCGGAACCTCTTCGCCTTGTACGGCTCCCGCTTCTTCAGCTCCTCAACCGGGACGAAGACCTCCTGGCCGCCGAAGCCGAGGAAACCGCCTATGGCCAGGGCCATGCCCACCTGCTGGCCTTGCTTGCTGGCCACCACTTCCCGGACCTCGCCCACGTTCTCCCCGCCGCAGCTCTCCCCCGTCCCCGGGACGAGCGGGCCCGGCCCTGTAGGGCCTCCCGCTTTTGGAAGGCCCGCTCCCGGCCTGTCCCATGTGCGCACATGCCACCACAGCGCCTTGACCGCCCGCGGCCACGGCTTGTTCTCGAAAATGATGCTTATGGTTTGCAGGCGAAGTGCCAATAGGGGACAGCCCAGTCCCGACCTGGGGGAGAGCTCGGGAACCGGAATTCCCCCAGCGTCCGGTCTCCGGGCGGGTCCGTCGGTTTCGGACAAGGCCCGGAATAATGGGGGTATAGCGTCCGCTGATTTGACCGGACAGGGGGTTTGGTGTCTTAGTTGGGGGACCAGGGCGTATTTCTGAGGGGGTAGTGAATGGCCGTAACGCTTGGGGTACCCAAGGAAACCACGGAGACCGAGAACCGAGTGGCTCTGGTTCCCGATGTGGCTAGACAGCTCATCGGCCGTGGGATGGAAGTGCGGATGCAGCCGGGGGCGGGGGCCGGAGCCTTCTTCGCCGACGGCGATTACCACGACGTGCGGATGGTGGAGGAGCGGGAGGACCTGTACCGCGAGGCGGACGTGCTGCTCAAGGTCCAGCCCCCGAGCCTGGAGGAGATCGATCTGCTCGGTCCGGAGACGGCAGTGCTGGGACTCCTGGATCCCCTGGGCAGCCCGGAGCGGGTTTCGCGGCTGCGCGATCGGGGGGTCACTGCCTTCGCCATGGAGCTGGTGCCCCGCGTGGCCCGGGCGCAGGCGATGGACGCCCTTTCCTCCCAGGCCAGCATCGCCGGATACAAGGCCGCGCTGATGGCCGCGGACCTGGCGCCCCGGTTCTTCCCCATGCTCACCACCGCCGCCGGGACCGTGCGGCCGGCCAAGGTCCTGGTGCTCGGCGCGGGGGTCGCCGGCCTGCAGGCCATCGCCACTTCGCATCGGCTCGGCGCCTCGGTGTCCGCCTATGACGTGCGGCCCGAGACCAAGGACCAGGTGGCCTCTCTGGGGGCCACCTTCCTGGAGCTTGGCGTGGGCGCCTCGGCGGAGGGCGGTTACGCCCGGGAGCTCACCGAGGAGGAGAAGCGCCAGGAGCAGGAGCTCCTGGCGGACCGGATCGCCGACATGGACGTGGTGATCTCCACGGCTGCGGTGCCGGGCCGAAAAGCGCCGATCCTGGTGCGGGAGGCGGATGTGACGGCCATGCGCCCGGGATCGGTGATCGTGGACTTGGCCGCCGAGACCGGCGGCAATTGCGAATGCACCCAGGCCGGGGAGACGGTGCGCCACGAGGGGGTGCTGGTCTATGGGCCGCGCAACGTCCCGGGCCGCCTGCCCGTTCACGCCAGCGAGATGTACGCCCGCAATCTGGCCAATTTCCTGGACCTGCTGGTACGGGACGGGCAGTGGGCCCCGGACTGGGAGGACGAGGTGGTCGCCCAGACCGTGCTCACCCGGGAAGGCAGCGTAGTCCCCGAAACCGTCCGCGAGCGGGTGGAAGGAGGTGCAACTTGATCGAAGGCTTCGTCGCGCTCTATATCTTCATCCTGGCCGCGTTCACCGGCTACGAGATCATCAGCCGGGTTCCGGAGACCCTGCATACGCCGCTCATGTCGGGGGCCAACTTCGCACACGGCATCGTCGTGGTGGGCGCCATGGTCGCCCTCAGCCACGCGGATTCGCTGGCCGGGCAGGCGCTGGGCTTCGTGGCCGTGCTGCTCGCCGCCATGAACGCGGTGGGCGGCTACGTGGTCACCGAACGGATGCTGCGCATGTTCAAGCACAGCCAGGGAGGCCGGGAATGAGCTACGTTCTCCAGAGCGGCTATCTGGTGGCCGCGGTACTGCTGATCCTCGGCCTGCGCGGCATGAGCTCGCCCCGGACCGCCCATCGCGGCCTGGTCTGGGTAGGGGTGGGCATGGTGCTGGCGGTGCTCGTCACCTTCATCCACACCGGCACCGGCAACATCGGGCTGATGCTTCTGGCTCTGGTGCTGGGCGGTGTCCTTTCGGCGGTCTACGGTCGGCAGGTGCCCATGACCGCCATGCCCCAGGGGGTGGCCCTGTTCAACGGCATGGGCGGCGGCGCCGCCGGCGCCATCGCCGCCGTGGAGCTGGTGGGCGGTTCGGCGACGGGGGGCGCGCCGCTGGTGCTCGGCGTGCTGGGCGCCCTGATCGGTACCGTCTCCCTGACCGGCAGCGGCGTGGCCTTCGCCAAGCTGCAGGGCTGGATGCGGCGACCCCTGCGCTTCGCCGGCATGCCGCTGGTGAACGGCCTGCTCGCGGTATTCGCGCTGGGCCTGGGCATCGCCCTGATGGCCGGGGTACAGACGGATCCCGTGCTGGCCGCCTACTTCGGGGTGGCCATGGCCCTCGGGGTCCTGCTGACCATGCCCATCGGCGGGGCCGACATGCCCGTGGTCATTTCCCTGTACAACGCCGCCACCGGCCTGGCGGTGGCCTTCGAAGGCTATCTCCTCAGCAACCCGGCCATGATCATCGCCGGGACCGTGGTCGGCGCCGCCGGTACCCTGCTTACCCTGCTCATGGCCCGGGCCATGCATCGCACGGTGTTCCAGGTGGTGGGCGCGGGCTTCCGATCCCCGGAGGCCGACGCGGCGGCCACGCAGGAGGGCGGGATGCTCAAGGGGATCGAGCCCGTGGACGCGGGCATCCAGCTCGGCTACGCCCGCAAGGTGATCATCGTTCCCGGCTACGGGATGGCGGTGGCGCAGGCCCAGCACAAGGTCTGGGAGCTGGTGCAGCGCCTGGAGGAGCGCGGCGTGGAGGTGAAGTTCGCCATCCACCCGGTGGCGGGCCGGATGCCGGGCCACATGAACGTGCTGCTGGCCGAGGCCGGGGTGCCGTACGATCTGGTGGCCGATCTGGAGACCATCAATCCGGAGTTCGCCCAGGCGGACGTGGCCCTGGTGATCGGTGCCAACGACGTGGTCAATCCCTCCGCCCGCAACATGCCGGACAGTCCCATCTACGGCATGCCCATTCTCAACGTGGACGAG